>JAHEKM010000057.1 GCA_024638325.1 Gemmatimonadota bacterium
GGGGTCCGTGCAGCCGACGGCATGGAGATGCTCGTGCAGCAGGGCGCCGTCGCCTTCGAGCGGTGGTGGGGCAGATCGGCACCCACCGACGTCATGCGGGCGGCGATTCGGCGCTCGCTGGGCCGATAGCGGCGCGAACGGCCGTGAAGCTGGCCGCGCTCGGCGCGGACCTGGTCGACCTGCTCCTGCCGGCGGGCTGCATCGCGTGTAGGACCTGGATTCCGGGCGGTCGCCGGGCACCCCTCGTGTGCGGACGCTGCCGGAGTCGGCTGCGGACGGCGCCATGGCCGCGGTGCCCCAGGTGTCATCACCCGCGGGCATCGGGTCGGGTCGAGTCCGAACGGTGCACCGAATGCGACACGTGGCCAGAGGCGCTCACGGCCGCCCGCCACGCGGTCGTCCTCGGCGACCCGTCCGAAGACCTCGTGCACGCGCTCAAGTACGAGGGTTGGCCGGAGCTCGCCGACTTCATGGGCCGGGCGATGGCTGCCGCCGTCGCCGCGCCCTTCGAGGGCGACATCGGTTGGGCGGCCAGCGTCGTCGTGCCGATGCCGACCACCGGGGAGCGCCTCCGCCGCCGCGGCTACAACCAGGCCGAGCTGCTCGCTCGGCGGGTGGCCGACCTGCGCGGGCTGCCACTCATCGGGGCGCTCGAGCGACACGGGTCGGGACGATCTCAGACCGGCCTGAGCCCGAGCGAAAGGGTCGAGAACGTCCGGGGCGTCTTTCGTCCCGCGCCAGAAGCAGGCGCCGGTGTGCGGTGCGCGCACCTGATGCTCGTGGACGACGTCCTGACTACCGGCGCGACGGCAGCGGAGGCCGCCTCCGTGCTCGCGCGCATGGGCTCGGCCAGCGTCAGGCTGGTGACGTACGCGCGCGCGCTCGCGGACGCGCCCGAAAAGGCCCCATCGGCGTTACATTAGCCCGAATCTTCCCCTTCTGACCGTACGACAGGACCGAGACGCATGGCCATCCGGGTGGCGATCAACGGGTTCGGACGCATCGGCCGCAACGTGCTACGCAGCGCGAAGCAGAGCGGGCGCACCGACATCGATTTCGTGGCGGTGAACGACCTCACCGACGCCGCCACGCTGGCTCATTTGCTCCAGTACGACTCCGTCCACGGCCGCTATCCCGGCACCGTGTCCGTCTCCAAGAACGGGCTCGAGGTGGACGGCGACGAGATGCGGGTGCTGAGCGAGCGTGATCCTGCGAAGCTGCCGTGGGGCGACCTCGGCATCGACGTCGTCATCGAGTCGACGGGCCTTTTCCGCGACCGCCCGTCCGCGCAGAAGCACATCGACGCGGGCGCCAGCAAGGTCATCATCTCGGCCCCCGGGAAGCAGGAAGACGTCACGATCGTGCTCGGCGTGAACGAGGACGCCTACGATCCGGACGAGCATCACGTCATCTCCAACGCCAGCTGCACCACGAACTGCCTGGCGCCGGTGGTGAAAGTCATCACCGAGGCGTTCGGCTTCCGGCACGGTCTGATGACGACGATCCACGCGTACACGAACGACCAGCGCATCCTCGACTTGCCGCACAAGGACATGAGGCGAGCGCGCGCGGCGGCCATGTCCATGATCCCCACCACGACCGGGGCGGCCAAGGCGACGGGACTGGTGCTCCCCGCGGTGGCCGGCCGCATCGACGGCATGGCCATCCGGGTCCCGACCCCCGACGTGTCGATCGTCGACCTGGTGGTCGAAGTCGACAAGGACACCACCGCCGACGAGGTGAACGCCGCCTTCCGGTCCGCGGCCGACGGAGCCATGAAGGGCATCCTGGGCGTCTCCGACAAGCCGCTCGTCTCCATCGACTACACGGGCGACCCGCACAGCTCGACCGTCGACGCGCTGTCGACCGCCGTGATGCAGGGGCGCATGGTGAAGGTCCTCTCCTGGTACGACAACGAGTGGGGCTACTCGTCGCGCGTCGTCGACCTGGTCAGCTATATCGGCGAGAGGCTACCGGCGAAGGCAGGCGCGTAGACGGCCGCCGGTCCGAACTCGGATACCGACACAGACGCCGGGGGGCGCGTGAAGAAGTCGATCACCGACATCGATCGCTCGTGGCTCTCTGGCCGCACCGTCGTCGTCCGCGTCGACTTCAACGTCCCGCTCGACGAGGGGCGGGTCGCTGACGACCATCGGCTGACCGCTTCGATTCCGACCCTCGAGCTGCTGTCCGGGGCGGGTGCCAGGGTCGTGCTGCTCTCGCACCTGGGTAGGCCGGACGGAGAGGCCGTGCCCGAGTTCTCGCTCGCTCCCGTCGCGGAGCGTCTCGCCGAGCTGCTCGGCGGACCCGTCCGCTTCATCCCCGAGCAACACGATGCCGCCAACGTGGCCGCCGAAGTGGCGGAGCTGGTCGACGGCCAGGTCGCGCTGCTCGAAAACACACGGTACCTGCCGGGCGAGACCGCCAACGACCCCGGGCTTGCGGCCTCCTGGGCGGGGCTGGGTGAGCTCTTCGTGAACGATGCCTTCGGCGTGGCGCACCGGGCGCACGCATCCACGGCGGGGCTGGCCGAGGCCATGATGGCCAAAGGCGGTGAGGCCGTCGCCGGGCTCCTCATGGCGAAGGAGCTCCGCTACCTCGAGGACGCACTGAAGAACCCCGCGCGACCGTTCACGGGCATCCTCGGTGGCGCCAAGATCTCCGGCAAGATAGGGGTCGTGTCGGCGATGCTCGGCCGGGTCGACCAGCTCCTCATCGGGGGCGCCATGGCGAACACGTTCTTCCTGGCCATGGGCTTCGATACCGGTTCCTCGCTCGTCGAAGAGGACAGCGTCGACCTCGCCAGGTCGCTCATGGAGCAGGGCGGGGACCGTCTGGTGTTACCGGTCGACTGCCTCGTGACCGACGAAATCAGCGACGACGCCGTTCCCCGGACCGTGGCACGCGACGGCGTCTCGGGTGACGACAAGATCGTGGACATCGGCCCCGAGACCCGGGCGCTCTTCTCCGAGGTCATCCGCGCGTCGCAGACGATCCTCTGGAACGGCCCCATGGGCATCTTCGAGCTCGATCCGTTCGCGGAGGGCACGGTCGCCATCGCACGCGCGGTGGCGGACGCTTGCGACCGGGGCGCGCTCGGCGTCATCGGCGGAGGGGATTCGGGCGCGGCCGTCGACCGGGCCGGCGTGGGCGACCGGGTGTCGCACGTGTCGACCGGTGGAGGCGCCTCCATCAAGCTCCTGGCCGGCGCGAGCTTGCCGGGCCTCGAGTCGCTCACGGACAAGGTCTGACGCAATGAAGGTGATCGCCGGCAACTGGAAGATGCACATGGGTCCGGCCGAGGCGCGGGCGTTCCTCGGCGGGCTGAACGTCGAGGCCGTGCCCTTCGACCGGCAGCTGATCCTCTTCCCTCCCTCCCTCACCCTGGTGTCGCTCGCGGCCGATCCGGCGCGCGACGGGCGGGTGCGGGTAGGGGTGCAGAACATCCATTGGGAAGACCAGGGAGCCTTCACAGGCGAGGTCTCGGCCCCGATGGCGGCCGAGTGCGGAGCGACGTTCGCGCTCATCGGGCACTCGGAGCGGCGACACGTCTTCGGCGAGACCGACGAGGAGGTGGCCTTGAAGGCCGCCGCCGCTCGGCGTCACGGCCTGGTGCCGGTGATCTGCGTGGGTGAGACGCTCTCGGAGCGTCAGGCGGGCCACGTCGACGAAGTGATTCTCCGGCAGCTCGACGCGGTGATCCCCGAGCTGCGCGAGGCCGAGCACGCCCTCATCGCGTACGAGCCGGTCTGGGCGATCGGCACCGGCGAGACCGCGACGCCGCAGGACGCCTCGGCCGCGCACACGACCCTGAGGCGCCGGCTCGTGGACGCGCTCGGGCCGAAGAAGGCCGACGCGACGGCGATTCTGTACGGCGGCTCGGTCAAGCCGGGCAACGCCGCCGAGCTTCTGTCCGCCCCCGAGGTCGACGGCGTGCTCGTCGGTGGGGCGAGCCTCGATCCCCACTCCTTCGCCCAGATCGCCGCGGCCGGAGCCTAGCCGGACCCCGGCCGGGGCTTTGCGCGGCTCGATTCGGGCGCTGCGCCCACCTGGCGCCGGTTGACACCCCCCGGGGGCTCTCCGACGTTTAGCCCGTTGCGCGGGCGACGCTTTCGCCTGCCGCGCTTTACGATAGGACACAACGGATGTACGGATTCCTGCTCGCCGTCCTGGTCTTGGACGGCATCTTCATGTCGGTCGTGATCCTTCTCCAGTCCGGAAAGGGCGGGGGACTCGCCGCCGTCGGCGGCGGAGCCGCCATGACCGAGGGCATCCTCGGCGGACGCCAGGCGACGACCATGCTCACGCGCGCCACCTGGACCTCCGGCACGATCTTCCTGGTGCTCGCGCTCGTCCTGTCGATCATGTCGTCGCGCGCGCAGGCGCCCCAGTCGGTCATCCAAGTGCCCACGCCGGCCGGTCAGACGGCTCCCGAGCCCGTCATTCCGGGCCTCGACGGCGCGGGCGCAGCGCCGGCACCGATCGAAGCCCCGGCCCCGGATCCGGCCAACTAGGGGTGCAGTCGCACGGTCTTCCGTGGCTCTAACCGACAGGGAGTGAATCGAGCGTGGCTCGAATCGAAGTGCCGATGCCGCAGATGGGTGAGTCCATCGCGGAAGGCACCGTCTCCAAATGGCTGAAGCAGGTGGGCGAGGCCGTCGACCGTGACGAGCCGATCCTGGAGATCTCCACGGACAAGGTCGACGCCGAGATCCCCTCGCCCGCCGCCGGTACCCTCGTGGAGATCACGGTTCAGGAGGGCGAGACGGTCGAAGTCGGGACCGTGGTCGCCTTCATCGACCCGGAGGGTGGAGCCCCGGCGGCGTCCGCCCCGGCTGGGGCCGCCGAGGCCGAGGAGCAGCCCGAGCCGGTCGAGGAGGCTCCCGAGCCCGAGCCCGCGGAGCACGACGACGTGCCCGCCCCCGAGCCGGTCCCCGCGGCGGCGGCGCCACGGGCGGTCAGCCAAGCCGCCCCGCCGTTCGTGCCGCCCAAGGCCGGCAGCGACGCGTCACCCGCCACCGCGGGGACTGCGGGAACCGACAGCGAGGACGAGCGGCTCCGCCAACGCTCCACGCCCGTCGTCCGCAAGATCGCCGAAGAGCACGGCATCGATATCGGCTCGGTGCCCGGCACCGGCTACGCGGGTCGGGTCACCAAGCAGGACATCTTGAGCTTCATCGAGGGAGGGGCGCCCGCACCCGCGGCGGCGACCACGTCTCCGAAGCCCGCTTCTCCGGCGCCCGCCCCTGCGGCCCGGACCTCTGCCGCTACGGCCGCGCCGGACGACCTGTGGGCGACGTTCTATGGCGAGGTACGCCACCCCGAGTACCCGGTCCGCGCGGCCGATCGCGTCGAGCCGATGGACAAGATCCGGCGGCTCACCGCGGAGCACATGGTGCTCGCCAAGCGGGTGGCGCCCCACGTGCACACCATGGCCGAGATCGACTTCTCGGCGATCGACCGCATCCGGGCCGCCTCCAAGCCGCGCTGGGCGTCCCAGGGCGCACGCGTCAGCTACACCGCCTTCGTGGCCTGGGCCGTCTCGCGTGTGCTGCGGGAGTTCCCGACGGTCAACGCGGCGGTGTCGGGTGACAACGTCATCTACCGCGGCAACGTCAACGTCGGCATGGCGGTCGATCTGGATCCCGGGCTCATCGTGCCGGTCATCCACGACGCGGACCACCTGGGTCTGGTCGGCATCGGCAACAAGATGGCCGACCTGGCGACCCGGGCCCGCAACCGGAAGCTCGTACCCAGCGAGGTCCAGGGGGCGACCTTCTCGATCACCAATCCTGGTGTGTTGGGCACCCTCGTGGGGATGCCGATCATCCCCAAGGGGACGTCGGCCATCCTGCTGACGGGAGCGATCGAGAAGCGCGTCGTCGTCGTGACCGATCCGACGACCGGCACCGACTCCACCGCCGTGCGCAAGCGCGCCTACTTCTGCCTGGGCTACGACCACCGGATCGTCGACGGGGCCGACGCAGCGCGCTTCCTGGCCAGCCTCAAGGAGACGCTGGAGAGCTTCCCCGAGGACGCGTGAGTCCTGAGGGGCCGTGGGCCCCGGGACGGCGACCCTTGGACGTGCGGCGGCTCGGGCTGGTGCCGTACGCCGAAGCACTGCGTCTTCAGGAGGACCTGGTCGGTCGGAAGCGGGCGGGTGAGGTCCCGGACACGCTGATCCTGCTTCGTCATCCCCACGTCATCACGCTCGGATCCAGCTCGGACCCGTCGCACGTCCTGCTGGGGGAGCAGGAGCGGTCGGCCCTGGGCGTGGAGCTCTTCGAGGCCGGAAGGGGCGGGGACGTCACATACCACGGCCCAGGCCAGCTCGTCGGCTACCCGATTTTCGACCTCAAACCCGACCGGAAGGACCTGCACGCCTATCTGCGAGACCTGGAGGAGGTCCTGATCCGGGTGGCCGCGGACTTCCGCGTCCGGGCCCGGCGCCGCGAGGGCCTGACGGGGGTGTGGACCGATCGAGGGAAGCTGGCGGCCATCGGCGTCCGGGTGTCCTCGCAGTGGATCGCGTCCCACGGTGTGGCGCTCAACGTCAGCGCGGACCTCGGCCACTTCGACGCGATCGTCCCCTGCGGCCTCGACGGGGAGGCCGTCACGTCCCTGGAAGGGGAGCTGGGCCGCCCCGTGGATATGGAAGAGGTCGCCGATGCCCTCGCAGTGCGCTTCGCGGACGTCTTCGATTGCGAGATTCTGGTAGCGTAGGCAACACTATTTGGGCTCGCCACCGACGCCGAGGACCGTGCACGGCACCCCCGGATTTGCCAAGTGAAGAACGGTACGATCGCCCGCGGATGGGAAAGAATGTTTATGAAATCAGATGTTCCTAAACATCCGATCCAGTCTCGGAACAGTCTTAGAAGACTTGTGACGTGAAGAGTGTATGTCGTTGTTGTATATACGATTACCGCGTGTGCTTCATGTGAGTGAGCGAGATGGGTCCAAGGCCTTGCACCCCCCCATGGGACCCTGTATCATCCTGTCGCGTTTCAGATGTGGCTCATCAAGATCGATGGCGTTGGTCATCCCTGGATGAAACTGAAACGTGAGTTGCCGGGCGCGACGGCGCAGCGGTGACAGGCGAGCCAGGACTTGGGAGATCCTGGGGAGCACGACGGGGGAGGTCGCTGGCCCCCGCCGAACAGCCCCAAAGTAAAGAGCTCGGGGCGCCCCGGTCGCTGACCACGCGACACGAACGGGGGGAGGGAGAAAGGCCCAGCCGCCTACACGAAGGCGGACCCAAGCAGGGCCAAGATCCCGCCAGCGCAGAAGGGACCAGCGGGCGAGCATCGTGAAACGTCGCCTGGGGCTCTCGAGAAGAAGCGGCCCGGTCGTGGGTAACTGCGATCGGGCCGCTTCGCTTTTTGGGTACCCTCCCGGGTTGCTCCTACTCGTCCCCGTACCGGTCCTCGGGCGGACCGAATTCCATGTAATCCAGGAATTGACCCTTCTTCTCCCGGCGCTCATCGAGCCATTCCTGGAACCCCGACGACGTGAGCCCGCCGGAGGACGACTGCTCCTTCGCGGCTCGGGTGGCCAGGAAGTCCACGTACTCGTTCTCCGGGTGTCCCGCGTGGCCTCGCACCCAGCGAGCCCGCATCTCGTG
This sequence comes from Gemmatimonadota bacterium, assembly GCA_024638325.1. Classification (GTDB taxonomy): domain Bacteria; phylum Gemmatimonadota; class Gemmatimonadetes; order Longimicrobiales; family Gaopeijiaceae; genus UBA2982. The sequence goes on from JAHEKM010000057.1 coordinate 7,625, forward strand.
CCGCGCCAGCTCGCGGTCGAGCTCCTGCCATAGCCCCAGGTTCTCGATGGGTCCGGCCTTTCGTTTCCAGCCGCGCGCCTTCCAGCCGGGCATCCACTCCATCATGCCTTTGACCAGGTACTGGCTGTCCGAGACGAAATGCACCCGGCAGCGGCGCTTCAGCTCTCGCAGCACGTCGATCGCGCTCCGGAGTGCCATGCGATTGTTGGTCGTGTCCGGCTCCGAGAGCCAGTAGTCGCGGCGCTCCCAGGCACCGTCCTTCCAGATTTCCACGAGCCCGCCCGCGCCGCCTGGGCTCGAGCGGACCTTGTGCTGGTTGCCGAGACAGGACTCGTCGGCGTGGACGTAAACGGTGTCCATGGAGCTCCTCTCCGGGGCTTCGGCGCCTCCGCGACCCGGCCCGCGCCGGCCGAAGCTAACCCCGCGCTTGACCCCCCTTCCACCCTGGGTAGCTTAGCGCGACTCCGCGTCGCCATGGGCGACCGTTTCCCCGAACGCCGAGGCTCGATGCTGGAACGCACCGCGTACCTCCTTCTCGAGGATGGGCGCCGCTTCGATGGTGAGATGATCGGTGCCGGGCAGCTGGCGCACGGCGAGGTCGTCTTCAACACGTGCATGTCCGGCTACCAGGAGGTCCTCACGGACCCGTCCTACACGGGGCAGCTGGTGACCATGACGTATCCGCTCATCGGGAACTACGGGGTCAACTCCACCGACCGCGAGTCGCCCAACCCGCGGGTCTCTGGGTTCATCGTGAGGGAGGCGTCGCGCGTGCACTCCTCGTGGCGAGCCGAGGAGGGCCTGGAAGAGTATTTGAAGGACAACGGCATTACGGGCATCGCGGACATCGATACCCGGGCTCTGACCCGGCACATCCGCTCCCATGGTGCCATGCGAGGTGCCATCGCGCCGGCCGGCATGGCGGAAGCCGAGGTACTGGCGAGCGTGCGTGAACAGCCGCTGATGGAGGGGCTCGACCTGGCTACGGGGGTCTCCACCAAGGAGCGGTACGAGGTCGCGGCGGTCGGCGAGGAGCGCTTCCATGTGCTCGCCTACGACTTCGGGGTGAAGGCGCACTCGCCCAAGCTGCTTGCCGAGCGCGGTTGCCGCGTCACCGTCATCCCGGCGTCGACTTCCGTGGAGGAGCTCGTGGCCGACGCCCCGGACGGGCTCTTCGTCTCGAACGGCCCCGGCGACCCGGCGGCAGTGGGTAACGCGGCGGACGCGATCGTCGCACTGGCGGAAGCCGACGTGCCCGTCTTCGGCATCTGCCTGGGGCACCAGCTGATCTGCCGCGCGTTCGGTGCCGAGACGTTCAAGCTCCCCTTCGGGCACCACGGCGGAAACCATCCGGTGAAGAACCTCGACACCAACACCGTCGAGATCACGTCACAGAACCACGGCTTCGCCGTCCGGAAGAGCGACGAGGACGAGATCCCCGGCGCTCCGGACCTTCGCCTCACCCACCTCAACCTGTATGACGGGACGGTCGAGGGTGTCGAGCACCGCAGCCTACCCGTGCTTTCGGTGCAGTACCACCCGGAGGCCGCGCCGGGCCCGCACGACAGCCGCTATCTGTTCGATCGCTTCATCGCTTTCATGGAAGAGCGTAGGCGGTAAGGGACCGTCGGACGCGTTGTTGGGCGCGTATTCCGCGGTTGGCGCAAGTCCGTCTGGCGCAACGACTCCGAGCACCTTGCGGCTCCCTGGGGTGCTCGTTACCGTCTCAGCCCTTACCGCCGTAAGCACCCGACATACGCCGCTTCTGGAGGGAGCATGACGAAGGCAGACTTGGTCGAACAGGTGGCCGAAGCCATCGGCCCCGGGATCACCAAGAAGGACTGCGCACTCGTCGTGGACGGATTTCTGAACGCGGTGAAGCTCGCGCTCGCCCAGGGCGAGAATATCGAGATCAGGGGCTTCGGCACGTTCAAGGTTCGCAAGCGGAAGACGCGCATGGCCCGCAATCCTCGCACAGGTGACCCCGTCGAGGTCCCGTCGCGCTCCGTGCCCGTATTCAAGCCCTCCAAGCACCTGCGCACCCGCGTCGAGCGCCTCGACGAGATCGGCGTCTAGGGACGAGGCGAGTCCGCCTCGCCGGGCGTGATTCCATGCGCCCGATCCCTCTGCCGCGTGCCCCGTTCGACGACCGTTTAACACGTTGCTTACATCCGGCGTCTAAGGGTCGGTGAGGGACGAGGAGCGTCGGGACGGGGATCCTTCTGATCTTGAGCTGGTCCAGGCGGGCCGCGACGGCGACGAGTCCGCTCTCGGCCTCCTCGTGAGGCGGCACCACGCAGCCGCGTTCCGTGTCGCCGTGTCCCTCGTGAAGGAAGACGACGTGGCGCAGGACGTGGTGCAGGATGCCTTCATGAAGGCGTTCAGGGCCTTGGACGGATTCCGCGGGGACGCGGCGTTCCGGACCTGGCTGCTGACCATCACCGCGAACGAGGCTCGTGGGGCGCTGAGGCGTCGCGGGAGACGGAAGGAGTCGGCGCTTGACGATGCAATAGAGGTGCAGTCGGGCGACCCGAGTCCGGCCACGGCGGCGATCCAGTCGGTGGAGGCGGAACGAGCGAGGAGGAAGTTGGAGGAGTTGCCGGACAAGCAGAGGATGTCCGTGTCCCTCCGCATCGAGGAGGGGCTTAGCTTCAAGGAGATCGGAGAGATCATCGGATCGAGTGAGGGCGCCGCGCGCGTCAACTACTTTCATGGAATCCGACGGCTCAGGGAGCTGATGGAATGAACGAGACCATGTGTGGCACCATTCGGGAGCTGATCCCCGACGTCGTCGGAGGGCGGATCTCGGAGACCGACCTCGGGGCGGTCGAAGGGCACGTTGTCGAGTGCTCCGAGTGCGCAGCCGAGCTTCGGCTCGCCGGAACGCTCTTCGCGAGCCGGCCCGTGCCGCCGCCTGGCCTCCTCGAGCGGCTCTTGGACTCCGTGCGCACTTCGGCGCCCGCGGTCCGCACTCGGGCACAGCCGTCACGCGTCTGGTGGAGCGTCGCGGCCGCCGCTGTCGCGGCCTTCGCGCTCGGCATCGGCATCTCTTCCGATCCGGGCCTGGAGCTCCCGGTGGAGGTACCGGGCTACGCCTACGAGGTAGAGGAAGGGGACATCTGGGTGAGCGACGACGGGCTGCTCGCCGGCGCACCGCTCTTCGATGACCTGAGCGACGACGCGCTGCTGCAGCTCCTGGAAGAGCTCTCGGTCGCGTCCGCGGGAGGCTCGGCATGAGGACGCATGCGGGGTTCGCCATTCCGGTGGTGCTCGCGACGATGTTGCTCGCCCTACCCGCGGCGGCCGACGCGCAGAGGCGCGGAGATCCGGACGGGCGAGAGCAGATCGAGCAGAGGATCCGCGCTCAGGTGGGTCGCATGATGCAGGAGCGACTGGGTCTCGACGAGAGCGAGGCCGAGCGCCTCTCGGAGATCGTGCAGTCCTTCGAGGAGCGCCGACGCGAGATCGCGCGGCGTGAGTTCGAGACCCGCCGGCGAGTCGACGCGGTCGTGGAGAGCGGCGGTGACGACGCGGAGGCCCGCGAGCTCCTGGACCTCCAGGCCCAGCTCCGCCTCGAGGAAGCGCAGCTCTTCCGCGAGGAGCAGAACGCGCTGCTCGGCGTGCTGACGCCCGGGCAGGTGCTCGAGCTCCAGGACCTGCGCCAGGACATCGGACGCCGGATCCGGGCGCTCCGGGGCGGTGGCGGGAGGGACGAGCCCGGCAGATTCCGTGGCCCGCGACCGGACGGGCGCTCGGACGCCGGGAACGACCGTCGACGTTGACGGGTCCAAGTAGGCGGATTCATTTGAAGGTCGGGCACCACTGTTTCCTCGAGCCCCCGGGCATCACGTGTCGGTTCAGGCCCTCTTCTTCGCCGCGTATCGCGACCTGTTGGGTACGAAGGGTCTCGCCGTCGACCTCCCAGCGGGGGCCACGGTGGCGGACCTGGTGGCCGAGCTGCGTGGTCGTGGCGCGCCCTTCGACGCGCTCCCGGCCGAGCCCGCGGTGGCGGTGAATCGCACGTACGCCCACTCGAGCGAGGCCCTGCACGCCGGCGACGAGGTCGCCTTCATCCCTCCGGTCGCGGGCGGCTGATGATCCACGCTGCCGTCGTCCACGATCCGATTGCCCACGAAGACGTGCTGTCACGCGTCGGCGCGGAGCAGGATGGAGCCGTCCTCCTCTTCCTCGGCGTCGTCCGTGACCACGCGGACGGACGTCCGGTCAGCGGCATGCGCTACGAGTCGTACGAGGAAATGGCGACGCCGGTGCTCCGCGAGATTGCCGAAGAGGCCGCCGGCCGCATCGGCAGCGACCGGGTCGCGGTGGTGCACAGGGTCGGCGAGCTCGACATCGGTGAGGTGTCCGTGGCGATCGCGGTCTCGAGCCCGCACCGCGCCGAGGCCTACGACGCCTCGCGCTACGTGATCGAGGAGATCAAGAAGCGTCTGCCGGTCTGGAAGAAGGAGCACTACGTCGACGGCACCCAGGAGTGGGTGGCGGGCACGGTGCCACCGGTGCGCGAGCCCGCGTCCGCAACCCGGGAGAACGCCCGATGAAGGATCAGTTCGGGCGCACGGTGCAGTACCTGCGGATCTCGGTGACGGACAAGTGCAACCTCCGTTGCGTGTACTGCATGCCGATGGAAGGCCTCCCCTGGCTGAAGCGCGAAGACCTGCTCTCCTACGAGGAGATCGAGCAGATCGCCCGCGTGATGGCGCCCATGGGGCTCGAGCGCATCCGCATCACCGGCGGAGAGCCGCTCGTGCGTCAGGACGTCCCCGAGCTCGTGAAGCTACTCGCGGCCGTGCCCGGCATCCGTGACCTGTCGCTGTCGACCAACGCGGTGCTCCTCGCCGATCAGGCCGAAGCGCTCAAGGAGGCGGGCATCCAGCGGCTCAACGTCTCGCTCGACTCGCTCCAGCCCGACCGTGTCGACGCCATCGCTCGCCGTCCGGGGTCGTACCCCAAGATCATGGAGGGGCTGGCGGCCGCCGAAGAGGTGGGCTTCGCGCCCATAAAGGTCAACGTGGTGCTCATCCGCGGGCAGAACGACGACGAGATCCGCGAGTTCGCCGAGATCACCCGAGAGCGCCCCTGGCACGTGCGCTTCATCGAGATGATGCCGACCGGGGCCAACCTGGAGCTCAGCCAGCAGCAGTTCGTGTCGTGCACCGAGGCGCTCCGGCAGGTCGGCGAAATCGACCAGCTGGAGCCGGTCGCGGGACCGTTCGGCAACGGGCCGGCACGCTACTACCAGTTCCCGGGCGCCCCCGGCACCATCGGTGTCATCACGCCGATGAGCCACAACTACTGTGACCGCTGCAACCGCATGCGGCTCACGGCCGACGGTCAGTTGCGACCCTGTCTCTTCGGGCATATCCAGACGAACCTCCGCGACCCCCTCAGGGCCGGCCAGGATCTCGTCCCGCTCATCGAGGAGACGCTCCGCATCAAGCCCGAGCGGCACTTCCTGATCCAAGGCAGCGACCTCGGCTCCGGCGGGCTCGTCGCGCTGTCGCAGACCGGCGGCTAGCACCCGGGTAGACCGATCCCCGGGGCTCGCTTAGACTCTTCGGGCCCCGGACTCCGGGACGCTTCCTGCAGCCTGAGACACCCTTAGCGGAGCCATCGCCCGCCATGAGCGCGAAGAAGATCACCGTCGTCGGGGCCGGACACGTCGGCGCCACCTGCTCACAGCTTCTCGCGCAGAAGGAGCTCGCGCGCGAGGTGATCCTCGTCGACATCGCCGAGGGCATCCCGCAGGGCAAGGGGCTCGACCAGTGGGAGAGCGCCCCCATCGAGGGGTTCGACACGCGTGTCATCGGCTCGAACGACTACGAGCAGTGCGCGGGCTCGGACATCTTCATCGTCACGGCCGGCATCGCGCGGAAGCCCGGCATGAGCCGCGACGACCTGCTCAAGACCAACGCCGGTGTCATGAGCTCGGTCTGCTCCGAGATCAAGCGCGTGGCCCCGAAGTCGATCGTCATCGTGGTGACGAACCCGCTCGACGTCATGGCGCAGGTGGCGCTCGAGACGACCGGCTTCCCGCGCGAGCGCGTGATCGGCATGGCGGGCGTGCTGGACACGGCCCGGTATCGCTCCTTCATCGCGCTGGAGCTCGACGTCAGCATCGAGGACATCCAGGCGCTCGTGCTCGGCGGACACGGCGACACCATGGTCCCGCTCGCCAGCTACACCTCGGTCAGCGGCATCCCGCTCTCACAGCTCCTCGCCCAGGACCGCATCGACGCGCTCGTGGAGCGGACCCGGAAGGGCGGCGGTGAGATCGTGGCGCACCTGAAGACCGGCAGCGCGTACTACGCGCCGGCAGCGGCCGCCGTGCAGATGGCCGAGGCGATCGTGAAGGACAAACGCCGCATTCTCCCCTGTGCCGCCTGGCTGCAGGGCGAGTACGGCATGTCGGATCTCTACCTCGGAGTGCCGTGCCTGCTCGGCGCCAACGGACTCGAGAAGGTCATCGAGGTGGAGCTCGACGCCGAGGAGAAGGCCGCGCTCGAGACCAGCGCCGAGCATGTGCGCTCCACCGTGGCCGCGCTCGAGGCGTTGCAGTAGAAACGGTTGACGCTGCCGCGGCTTGGGGCGAGACTTGGCCGCTCGAAAAATGATGGGGTGTAGCTCAACTGGCAGAGCGCCTGGCTGTTAACCAGGAGGTTGGGGGTTCAAGTCCCTCCGCCCCAGTCACGGAAACGGAAGGCCCCGCGAGCTCGCTGCTCGCGGGGCCTTCGTGTGCTCGGAAGCCTCGTTCCGTAGCCGGACGGAAGCGCGCTACGGGTTGTACGTGATGGTCTGATTCGAGAGCTGGCCCGTATGCGTCGGGCCAATGCCGTGGTCGTCGAACAGGATCGTTCCCGTGCTCCCGGTCGAATAGCCCGAGTAGCTGGAGGCGACGGCCACGTACTGGTCGTTCGTGTGCGTGCCGTCGAAGACCCCGGCCATGATGTCCTCGCTCAGCACGGCACCGTAGTCGATCTCGATCGTACCGTTGGACGACAACGTCACGGTCGCGGTGTTGTTCCAGGTCTCGTTGTCGTTGTCCTGGAACTGCTGGTACGTCACTACGAAGGACTCCGCGCATGCCTGGTAGCGCATCTGATTCGCGCGGGTCATGCCGCCGTATTCCTCGGCGTCGAGATCACCCCAGAAGGCGGCGATGGTTGGCTGCACCACGTCGGTCACGGCCATGTCGTAGTCTCCTTCGCCGGCCCCGAAGGTCATGCCGCCGTTCGTGTTCAGGTACACGTCGCCGTAGTTCGTGCCGTAGAACGAGAACATGAACGACGGGTGGAAGTCGACGAAGAGGAAGTCGTCGTCGACGGAGCCGAAGCGACTCGTCAGGTCACTGACCGGTACCGGGAACATGTCCACCGCGGCCAAACAGTCGTCACCGAGGTCGACGGGATCGTCGCCTCCACAGGCGGCGAGTGCGCCCAGCGCGAGGGTGAAGGTCGCGAGGCGGGCCAGGGGTTTCGTACAGCGGGGCATGGATGGCTGCTCCAAGTGAGATGGGTTGGGGGGTATCCTCAATCTACGTGTGGCGAGGCTCCCCTCGCCAAGGGAGCCGTCGCCCCGGCGCATGGGGACTCCCTGAGCGAGCGGCTTGCGCCACCGTCCGCTTCCTCCGAGCATGCCGGTCCGCATCTTCGGCGGTGAGAACCGCTCGCTCTTCCCGACCGACGAGGCGGCCTTCCGGACGATGTACGCCAGGAACTGAGGCGGTCACGTAGCTCTGGGGGCTGCGCGGGCCGGGTGAGCGAGTCGGACCCACGACTCCTGACGCCCGGTCGCGGTGGCCCCGCGCTGCGGTGCTCGTACGTCGCGATTCCGTTGCCGGTCCTGCAAGATCCTGCGATTTTAGGGGGCCCTCCCGAGCTGACTGACACGCTCAAAAGGGGGGCTCATGTTTTCGAGTGCCATCAGGATCTCGAGCGCCTGCAGTTTCGCGGTGGCCGCGCTCTTGGCTCTCGCCGCCAGTGCCCCGCTCGCCGGCCAACAGGGCACCATCACCGGTCGCGTTCTGGACCGGGACACGCGGCGCCCGCTCCAGGCGGCGCAAGTGATGGTGGGTCAGACGGGGGCTCAGACCAACGCGTCCGGTGCCTTCTCGATCCAGGCGCCCGCGGGAGACGTGGAGCTCACGGTACGAACGGTCGGCTTTCAGGCCACGTCAGCCGTTGTGACGGTGATGGCTGGCCAAACGTCTTCCGTCGAGATCCTCTTGAGCCCCAACCCCTTCGAGGTGCCGGCCGTCTCGGTCAGCATCGACCGAGGCCAAGGGGCCCAGAGGCAGACGTCGCCTCCTGCGGCATTCGAGGTGGTCACGAGCCGTGAGCTCGAGACACGGGCGCTCCGGACCCCGGCTGACGTGGTCGACGGTCTTGCCGGTGTCGATGCCCCGTCGTCGGGGATCCACACGCGTAACATCGTGACCCGGGGCTTCAACAACGTCTTCTCCGGGTCGCTGCTCGTCCTCACCGACTACCGGTACGCCCGCGTGCCGTCGCTGCGACTCAACGCCTACAACATGATCCCGGTGCCAACCCTCGACATCGATCGCGTCGAGGTCGTTCTCGGACCTGCCTCGGCGCTGTACGGGCCGAACTCGGCGAATGGCATCATGCACATCCTGACCAGCTCGCCGATCGACGATCCGGGCACGAAGGTCAGCGTGGGGGGTGGGAACCGCAGCATCTTCACGGGTGCCTTCCGCCAGGGCGTCCGCTTCAACGAGAGCGTGGGGCTGAAGGTGTCCGGTCAGTATTTCCGCGGGCACGACTTCGAGTACTACGACCCCTTCGAGGTGCCCGACCCCACGAATCCGCTGGTCGCCGCGCGAGACTTCGACGTCGAGCGATGGGGGGGCGAGGCTCGACTCGACATCCGGCCCTGGGTGGGCGACGGCGCTCGTGACGACGGCATCTCCGTGGCGTACGGGCTCAACCAATTGGTGAACTCGATCGAGCTGACCGGTATCGGGGCGGGGCAGGCCAAGGATTGGCGCTACCAGTACGGGCAGGTGCGCTTCCAGCGCTCGGGGCTCTTCGCGCAGGCCTTCGTGAACGCGTCCAACGCGGGCGATACGTACCTGCTGCGCAATGGCGACGCCATTGTCGACGAGTCGTACACGCTGGCGGGTCAGCTGCAGTATACGTTCGCACCGCTCGACCGACTCGACCTGACCGCCGGCGTCGACCTCAGCCAGACCACGCCCAGAACGGAGGGCACCATCACCGGGAGCAACGAGGACGCGGACGAAACGTTCGAGTTCGGTAGCTACCTGAGTGGCCGACTCGAGCTCGCCGAGCCCTTCGACCTCGTCGCAGCGCTCCGCATGGACGACCATGAGCACTTGGAAGATCCGGTGTGGTCGCCACGGGTGGGGCTGCTCTACGAGCCGGTGCAGGGGCAGGCCTTCCGCGCCACCTACAACAGGGCCTTCAGCACACCGACGACGAACAATCTCTTCCTCGACATCAGCTCCGCGACGATCCCGATCCTGCCGGGGGTCGGCTACGACGTCAGGACGCTCGGAGTGCCCCAGTCCGGCCTCACGTGGACCGACCAGTGCACGGGGGGCGTGAACAGCTACTGCATGTACTCCCCGTTCCAGCCGGGCACGCAGATCCCGGCCAACGCCTTGCCCTTCTGGAACCCGGTCGCGGTCGAAGCCCTGCTCGCCGACCCCACAGCGTACGCCGGGATCCAGGCGATGGTTCTGGACTCGGCGTCCTTCCGGGCGGCAGTCCAGAACCCGGGCCCAACGGACCTGACGTCCGTCCTGCGCCGGCTCAATCACGAGACCGGGGCATTTCCACCGGATCCGGGCATCACACCGGTGGAGCGTATTCGCCCCACCATCACCACGACGTACGAGGTGGGCTACCAGGGACTCGTCGCCAACCGACTCAGGCTCTCGGCGTCCGTGTACCGGAACGAGATCCACGACTTCGTGGGGCCGCTCCGGGTCGAGACACCGAATGTCTTCCTGGACGGGACCTCGGTGGGCGCGTACATCGCGGGACGATTGGTCACCGCGGGTGTCCCGGCCGCAGCGGCCGGAGCCTTCGCGAGCTCGGTGGCGCCGACGCTGGCGTCCATTCCCTTCGGCACGGTCGCTCCTGATCAGCGGGACAACTCGGCGCTCATCCTCACCTACCGCAACTTCGGCGACGTACAGCTCTGGGGTGCCGACATCGGCTTCGAGGCGCTCCTCACCGACCGCCTGACCGCCCTCGGCTCGTACTCCTGGGTCAGCAAGGAGTGCTTCGATCAGAACGGGGACGAGGCGTGCACGGCCAGCATCGACTTGGCG
>JAHEKM010000058.1 GCA_024638325.1 Gemmatimonadota bacterium
AGTGGCGGCGCCGAGGTTCTGAGAATCACCCGGGACCGGGCCCTGGACGTGGCCCCCCGCTGGAGCCCCGACGGGCGCTGGCTGGTGTGGGCGTCGGACCGGACGGGGATCTCCAACGTGCTCGCTGTGGAAGTCGACGCCGCTTCCGGCCGGGCCGGGGCACCCCGCTTGCTCACGAACGTCCGCACGGGAGCTGCGTACCCGTCGGTCGATCCCTCCGGCCGCTGGCTGTATTTCAGCGGGTACCACGTGGACGGGTGGGAGGTGGAGCGGATCCCCTTCGAGCCCGACGATGCCCCGCTCGCGCCACCGGCCGATCCGCGCTTCGCACCACCCGCTGATCCGGAGCCAGACCCGGGCGAGGCGAGTGGAGCCGTCGAGTCCTTCTCGTCGCTCCACACCCTCCTCCCTCGGTACTGGGAGCCACTGTACAGGGACCCGGTCGTGGCCGCGCCCTTCTCGGGTGGCGGGCTGAACCTGCGTCGCCGAGAGCTGCTCGCCTTCGGACTCGGGGCGGAGACCGGCTCGGTCGATCTCGTGGGGCGTCACCAGTACAGTGCCTACGTCCAGGTCTTCACGAGTGGTGGAAAAGCCGAGGGTGGCCTTTCATACACGTTCCGGGGGCTCGGAAACCCGCTCCTGTCCATCACCGCTACTCAGGCATACGGCTCCGGCGGTCGCGTGCTGTCGGGTCCTGCGCCCGACACGTCGTACGTGTTGGAGCGCGAGCGCGTGCTCGGTGCCTCCCTGACGCTCCTGTCGACCCGCTGGCGTCGCGACCTCGCCTTGAGCCTCGGGGGCGCCATGGCGTGGGCGCAGCGGGAGCAGCTCGACAATGCGCTTCGGTCCGAGCCTCTGGATCCCACCGTGGCGCCTTCGGTACGCTTCGGCGAGGTCAGCTTGAGCGCCCGCTACTCGACGGCGCGGTCGCACTCCTTCCAGCTCGGAGGCACGCGGGGGTTCGACGTGTTCGCGAGTGGCCGGCGCCGCGTGCAGATGGGCGCCGCGCCCTCGGGCGGTGGGCCCGCCGGCCTCGACCTCTCCTTCGACGAGCTTTTCGGCCGCGCTCGAGCCTACGTGCCGCTGTGGACCACGGGGCATGCCCGACATGTTCTCGCGCTGCAGGCCGCCGGAGGGGCGGCGTTCGGGCCTCGGGCCGCGTTCGGCACGTTCGGGGTCGGGGGCGCCTCGGGCAGCCCGGAGCAGGTGACGGGCTTCACGCTGTTCGGTGGGAACGCGTTGCCTCTGCCCGTGCGGGGCTATGAGTTCGCGAGCCGGTTCGGCAGCCGGGCGTGGGCTGCCACGGCCGAGTACCGCTTTCCGCTCCTGCTTCTCAACCGCGGCCTGGGCGCGTGGCCTGTGCACATCGACCGCGTCATCGGCGCCCTCTACGCGGACGCTGGAAACGCGTGGGACCCGAATCCGATGGGCGACCCGCTCGCCTCGATGGGTGCCGAGGTCTCGACGCAGCTCCTGGCCCGCTTCGACACACCGCTACTCCTTCGCACCGGCGTGGCCGTCCCCCTCGTGGCCAGCCCGGGTGTGAGCGTGTACGTGAGGGTCGGGCTCGCGTTCTAAGCTTCCCCGGGACCCCTTGCCGGCGGACAGCGGGCGCCCGAATATATACCGAAAATGTAGCCATTCCGGGGCGTATCGAAGACGGCTCGCGGCGTGCTTTTGTAACGAGCTTGACCACCACATATGGGCCCCGTAATATGGCCGTGCCCTAGATCTGGTAGTCGACCTGGCGGTTTTCCACACGAAAGTCGGCGGCGGGAGCTGGCTCCCGCCGCTTTTCAACCTCTATACCACACGTTTCTCCAGTTCTTTCCACAGAGGAGGCCGCCGGAAAATGCGCGTCCATGAGCCCCGCCCCCGCCGAGAGTCCCAGATCTTCGACGACGTCCTTCCCGAGGATCTACCGAGTGCGGAGCTCACGGAGAACGCGCGCCTCGTTCTGGCCCGCCGCTATCTGAAGAAGGACGCCGACGGGAACCCGACCGAAGAGCCAGAAGTCATGTTCTGGCGCGTGGCGCGCACCATTGCGGGCGTCGACGCCGACTACGGTGCCTCGGAAGCCGCCGTGGACGAGGTCGCGCGTCAGTTCTACGAGCTCATGATCAACGGCAGGTTCGAGCCGAACTCGCCCACCCTCATGAACGCGGGCCGTCCGCTGGGTCAGCTTTCGGCCTGCTTCGTCCTGCCCGTGGACGACGCCCTGTCGAACGGCCAGAGCGGCATCTACGACACGCTCAAGTCGATGGCTCTCGTGCATCAGTCGGGTGGAGGCACCGGCTTCAGCTTCTCGCGTCTGCGTTCCGAGGGCGAGACCGTCCGCTCGACGATGGGCGTGGCTTCGGGGCCCGTCTCCTTTATGAAGCTCTACGACGCGAGCACCGACGTGGTGAAGCAGGGCGGCACGCGCCGTGGAGCCAACATGGGCATCCTGCGCGTCGATCATCCCGACATCCGGAGCTTCATCACCTGCAAGGACGACACGACGCAGGTGACGAACTTCAACATCTCCGTGGCTATCACGGATGCTTTCATGGAGGCCGTGGCCGCGGGCGAGAGCTACGACCTCGTCAACCCGAAGACCGGTGAGGTGGCTGGGCAGGAGGACGCCCGCGCGATCTTCGACCTGATCGTCCACGGCGCGTGGAAGACCGGAGAGCCCGGCACCTTCTTCATCGACCGGGCGAATGAGTACAACCCGGTGCCCGGGCTCGGATCGTACGAGGCGACCAACCCGTGCGGCGAGCAGCCGCTCCTGCCCTACGACGTGTGCAACCTCGGCAGCATCAACCTGGGCCAGTTCGTGAAGCCCGACGCGCAGCCGGGAGACGTGGAGGGTGGCGTCGATTGGGACGAACTCGCGAAGGTGATCCACCTGTCGACGCATTTCCTCGACAACGTCATCGACGCCAACGTCTATCCGCTGCAGGAGATCCACGACCTCGCTCAGAAGATCCGCCGCATCGGGCTCGGAGTGATGGGCTGGGCCGACATGCTGGTGAAGCTCGGCATCGCGTACGACTCCGAGGAGGGCGTCGAGCTCGGCCGCAGGGTGATGGAGTTCCTGAACGAGCAGGCCCGGGTCGAGTCGGAGCGCCTGGCCGAGACCCGCGGGGTCTTCCCGGCCTGGGAGCGGTCGATCTGGGGTCCCAAGGGCAAGGCCGCACTGCGTCCGGACGGCAAGCGCGTGCGCCCGAAGCGTGCGCTCCGCAACTGCAACCTCACGACGGTCGCACCGACCGGCACGATCTCGATCTTCGCGGGCTGCTCGGGCGGCATCGAGCCGCTCTTCGCCGTGGCCTTCATGCGCAATCAGGCGGGGGCACTCATGCCCGACGTCAACCCGGACTTCGTGCGCATCGCGAAGGATGGGGGCTGGTACTCGGATGAGCTCATGGAGCGGATCGCGAACGAAGGGCATATCCACTTCGACGAGGTGCCGGAGGAGGTGCAGCGCGTCTTCCGCACCGCTCACGACATCACGCCCGAGTGGCACGTGCGCATGCAGGCGGCCTTCCAGGAGCACACCGACAGCGCCATCAGCAAGACCACGAACTTCCCGCGCGAGGCCAGCGAGCAGGACGTGCGCGACATCTACGAGCTCGCCTTCAGCCTCGGCTGCAAGGGCGTGACCGTATACCGGGACGGTTCTCGGGAGGGCCAGGTGCTCTCCACCGGCAAGACGGCGCAGGGGCAGGAGGGTGAGTCGACGTCGGCCCACGTGTCCGAGCTGGAGCACCGCCTCGCTGATACGCTGGAGGAGAACCACCACCTCCACGGCGAGATCGAGCGGCTCAAGGGTGAGCTCCTCGACCGCGACGTGCAGGCCGGCGCGGCGCGCCACAAGCGTCAGCGCCCCGCGGCCCTGCGCGGGTACACCATGAAGATGAACTCGCCCCTGGGCGACCTGTACGTCACCATCAACGAGGACGAGAAAGGCCGACCCTTCGAGGTCTTCTGCACGCTCGGCAAGGCTGGCGGCGCTGCGATGGCCGACGCCGAGGCGATGGGCCGACTGATGTCGCTGGCTCTTCGCTCCGGGATCCCGATCCAGCAGGTCAAGGATCAGGTGCGCGGCATCTCTTGCGATCGCGCGGTTGGGCTCGGCCCCAACAAGGTCCTCTCGGTGCCCGATGCAGTCGGTCAGGCCATCGAGCGGTACCTCGAGGAGAAGGCCGGCGTCCAGGAGGCGCTCCCGCTCACGGTCGGTACCCCGCAGGGACAGGCGCAGCCGCAGGCGACATCGCTGCATTCCGGGGGCGAGACGTTCGACATGGGCACGTGCCCCGAGTGCGGGACGGGTCACCTCGCGTTCGAAGAGGGCTGCAAGAAGTGCCACGTGTGCGGCTACTCGGAGTGCGGTTGACGCGCTGATCGGGTCCGGGAACCCGGGCGCGACACGGGTCGTACAGAGGCTGGGATCGGGGTGGCGCGTGCGCCGCCCCTTTCCTTTCTTTCCACGGTCCGCACTCGAATCCTGAATCCGGTAGATGCACGCTCGAGCCTTCGCCTACGCGGCCGCCCTCACGCTGGCGGCTGCTCCGTGTGCCGCTCAAGCGCCGCTCGTGCTCGACGCGCCGATGCTCGACCCGGTTCAGTGGGCCGACGCGCTCTACTACGACGGGGAGCCCGAGGAGGCGTTCGAGGTCCTGAGGACCCACCTCGCGGACCACCCGGAGGACTACGACGCCCTCTGGCGAGTCGTTCGGTCCACCATCGTGCTGGGCGTCGCTGCCGAGGGGTGGCGTCGCCAGAACTCCTGGTGGGACACGGGCATGGCATACGGCGACAGGGCCGTCGAGGCACGACCCGACGGAGTGGAAGGCCGCTACTGGCGGGGCGCAGCGTACGGTCGTCGGGCCACGAACGCGGCGGCGGAGTACGGCGCGGAGCTGGCCGAGATCGCGTACGAAGACGCCCACGCCATCCTGGCCATGCAACCGGATCACGGCGGAGCCCACAACATCCTCGGCAGGATCTTCTTCGAGATCATGAGCATGTCGCGCATCGAGCGCTGGGTCGGACGGACCTTCGTACGCACGGATGCGCTCAAGGAAAGCAGCTGGGAGGCGGCCGAGCTCCACCTCCAAGCCGCCGCGGCCGACTGGCCCGAGTCCGTGCTGCTCCAATACGACCTCGCCGAGCTGTACCGGAAGCGCGGCCGTGACGACGAGGCTCGCGCGGCGTACGAGCGGGTGACCCGAATGGCCCCCGTGCACCCCACCGATCTGGCTCTCCAACAGGACGCCGCCCGGATGATCGCGGACCTGGGGAGCTGAGCCGGCTGCGAAGCCACGTGATGCGCATCGGAATCGTCACGGCGATCCTACTGATCGGTGCTTGCCAGGAGACACGCGTTCCGGTCGGACCCATGCCGGGCCGCCCAAGGTTCGACGGAGCGGCGGCCTTCGCGCTCGTGGAGAAGCAAGTGGCTTTCGGACCGCGGGTGCCCGGCACCTCCGGACACAGCGCGCAGCTGGACTGGATGGTCGCACGGCTCGACTCGGTGGCCCCTGAGGTCGTCGTCGACACCTTTTCCCACGTCACGGCTGCGGGGGACTCGCTCACGCTCTACAACGTCCTCGCGCGCTTCCGGCCGGAGGCGTCCAGGCGGATCCTCCTGCTCACCCATTGGGACACGCGTCCCACGTCGGACGAGGCCCAGGATCCCGAGCAGCGAGACGTGCCCGTGCCCGGAGCCAACGACGGCGGGTCCGGGACCGCCGTGCTCCTCGAGCTGGCCGCGATCTTCGGTGCCACCCCGCCGCCGATGGGGATCGACCTGCTCTTCGTAGACGGGGAGGACTACGGCCCGACCATCGACGACATGCTCCTCGGGGCCCGCCGCTACGCCTCCACGGTCGAGGCACTCGAGGCCCGCCCGGTCTACGGGGTGCTGTTGGACCTCGTGGGCGACGCCTCCCCCCGATTCCTCCAGGAGGAGTACTCGGTCCAGGTGGCCAACGTCGTTGTCCAGAAGATCTGGCGGGCGGCCGAGCGGCTCGGCTACGCCCAGGCGTTCCCGAACCTGGTGGGGGACCGGGTGATGGATGACCACGTCCCACTCAACGGGGTGGGACTACCCACGGCGAACGTGATCGATATCGAGTACGGACCGGGCAACAGGTACTGGCATACGCCGGAGGACACCCCGCAAAATGTGAGCGCGACCACGCTGGAGATGGTCGGCGAAGTGGTCACGGAGCTGGTCTACTCGGGGGGATGACGCGTGCAAATGCTTCAGGTGCGACCCGGGCCGGCGCCGAGGTGGGGCAGGATCGGGACACAACTCGCCCTCGGGGGCTGGTTCATCGTCGGCGCCTGGATCCTCTACCTCAGCGGGTGGATCTGGCCGACCCGGTGCGCGAGGGTTGGACCTACATGGCCTACTCGTGGACCGCCACTGCAGCGGCGGTCCTTACAGTCGGAGCGCTGCTCGTCGTGAACCGCCGCGGCTCGCCTCGAGAGGTGCTTGCAGCGGCGCCTCCAAGCATTATAATAAATCCTTGTTGCATAAACATTCATAGGTAAGACCGATGACACCTGCCACCGCCTCGAAGACCGCCAGCTACCTCGCCGAAGTCGACACGTACAGTGCCCACAACTACCACCCATTGCCCGTGGTGCTCGAGCGAGGGGAGGGGGTGTGGGTCTGGGACGTCGACGGCAAGCGCTACATGGACATGCTCAGCGGCTACTCGGCGCTGAACCAGGGCCATCGGCACCCGGCCATCGTCCAGGCCGCCATCGATCAGCTCGAGCAACTGACGCTGACGTCGCGGGCCTTCCACAACGACCAGATGGGTCCGTTCCTCAAGGAGCTGTGTGAGGCCACCGGCTTCGAGCGTGCTCTGCCGATGAACACCGGCGCCGAGGCGGTCGAGACCGCCATCAAGATGATCCGGAAGTGGGGCTACAAGGTGAAAGGCGTACCCGCCGACAGGGCCGAGATCATCGTGTGCGAGAACAACTTCCACGGGCGGACCACCACCATCGTCGGCTTCTCGTCCGAGGAGCAGTACAGGGATGGTTTCGGGCCCTTCACGCCCGGCTTCAAGCTGATCCCGTACGGCGATGCGAAGGCGCTCGAGGACGCGATCAACGAGAATACGGTGGGCTTCCTGTTCGAGCCGCTGCAGGGAGAGGGAGGCGTTGTCGTGCCTCCCGAGGGTTTCATCGGATGTGCCCGCGGGCTCTGCAAGGACCGTGATGTCGCCTTCATGGCCGATGAGATCCAGACCGGCCTGGGCAGGACGGGTCGGCTCTTCTGCACCGACTGGGAGAACGTCCGTCCCGACGTCCTCATCGTCGGCAAGGCGCTCGGCGGTGGAGTCTATCCGGTCTCAGCCGCCATCGCGGACGAGGAGTTCATGGATGTGTTCCACCCGGGCGACCATGGGTCCACCTTCGGGGGCAACCCACTCGGAGCGGCGATCGGGCGGGCGTCCCTCCGGGTCACGCTCGAGGAGAAGCTGCCGCAGCGCTCGGATGAGCTGGGGACCTGGTTCATGCAGCAGCTCCGTGACATCGACTCCCCGCACGTGAAGGAGGTCCGCGGTAAGGGCCTCATGATCGGTGTGGAGATCAAGCAGAGCAGCGGTGTGGCGCGTCCGTTCTGTGAGGCCCTGCACGCGCGAGGGGTACTCGCGAAGGAGACCCACCATCAGGTGATCCGGTTTGCGCCACCTCTGACGATCACCAAGGACGAGCTCGGGTTCGCGCTCGAGCACGCAACCGAGGTGCTCAGCGACTGACGGACGCCCCAGGGCTCACCATTCGATGGTGCCTTCCTTCGAGGTGTCGATCTCCTTGCCTTCGCCGCGGTCGAAGAGCACCTGTTCGATCTGCTCGTAGAGAAAGTTCCGCGCAGCTTTCTCGCGCGGGTCCAGCCCGTAGTGGTTGATCAGCAGCGTCTGATGCTGTAGCCAGTCCTGCCAACAGCTCGAGCAGATCTCGCGGAGCACGCGGTCGCCGAGGTCGTTTCGGAACGGCGCCTTCGCGAGGGGGGCCGAGTCCTTGTCGCAGCGGCGGCAGCGGATCGTTTCAGAGTCCATGAGGTCGTACCGACCGAGTCGAAGGGGAGGGTAGGGTGACCGTGTACCCACGGTGGACGGTGCGGATCCGGGGCGCGGCCAGGCCCCAGGTCACGATTCGCCGGCCCGGGGCGCTACGGCGTGGACGCTCCCCAGGGGCCTGATTAGCTTTTGGCCCCTTCAAGACGGTCCAAGCCTCGAGGCATGACATGGCGTTGACCAAGAAGCAACTGAGTCATCTGGAGAAGCGCCTTCTCGACGAGAGAGAGCGCGCGCTCAAGGCCCTTGGCCTCTTCGACGAGATGACCAAGGCCAACCGTGAGTCCGGCGACTCCGACCTGGCCGCGTACACCGACCATATGGCCGACCAGGGAACCGAGGCCATGGAGCGGGAGAAGGCCGCGATCTTCGCGACCAAGGAAGGCCGCTACCTCTACCGGCTCGAGGAAGCGCTGCGGCGCATGTACAACGATCCGAAGAACTTCGGCGTGTGCCACACGTGCGGCTCCGACGTCGGCTATGAGCGTCTGGACGCTCTGCCGCATGCGCGGTACTGCATCGACTGCAAGAAGAAGGAGGAGTCGGCGGCCTGACACCAGGCATGGCCGGACCCCTCGTATGCCGGGGCTCAGGACGCCTGGCGTACGACCTGCAGGAGCTCCTCGCCGATCACGTCGGCTCTCCATGCCCGCATGCCATCGACCGCGAGTAGCTGGTCGCGGTTGGCCGGGGCGGTTCGCGCGATCTCCAAGACGACGGCGTTGGCGAGCAGCGTACCCCGAGGGAGACCGAGCTCGGACGCGCGCCGGTTGCGCACGCCTTTGAGCCGGTCTGCCAGCTCCTCGACCTCCGGAGTCGGGCGGCTGTGGCCGCCCCGTGGCTTCCTGGGGTAGGGCTCCAGCTCCGACTCGGGCGTGTCGGCGATGGCCTGCAGCCGCGAGATCAGCTTACTGCCTTCCTCCTTGGCGAGTCTGCTGGGAAAGCCTTTCACGGCCGACAAGTCGCCTGCGCTCCGGGGGCGAGCCGATACGGCCTCGATCAGGGGGCCGTCGGCCACCACGCGGAACGTCGCCCGGTCCCATGAACGGGCGATCTCGTCCCTCCACTCGAGCGCGGCGCGCAGGGCCGCCACGTCCCTCGTGGGTAGCTTGCGAGCCCCCTTCACGCGCAGCACGGGGTCTTCGGGATCCGCTGGCTCTCCTTCGACGACGCCCACGGTGCTCTCGAGGGCCCGACACTCTTCCGCGGCCCAGGACGCACGGTTCATCTGGTCGAGGTCCTTCGCGACGATGTCCGCCAGGCTCATGAGGTACCGGGTGTCGTCCGCGGCGTATTCGAGCATCGCATCGGTGAGCGGTCGCTCGGCCCAATCCGCGCGCTGGTACTTCTTGGACAGCTTCACGCCCAGCCGTGACTCCAGCAGGGCCTGGAGGCCGATCGCCTGCTCTCCCAGCAGCTGGGCCGCGATCTGCGTGTCGAACAGGCCCCGGAGCTCGATGCCCAGGTCGCGGCTCAGCAGTCGGAGATCGAAGTCGGCTCCGTGCATCACGATCTCGACGTCGGACCGCTCGAGCGGTTCGCGCAACAGGTCCGTCGGGTCGAATCCGATCGGATCGATGACGTACGTGTGCCGAGCGGTCGTGAGCTGTACCAGGCAGAGGCGGTCGGAGTAGCGGTGGAAACCGGCGGCTTCACAGTCCAGGGCCAGCCGCCTGACGGAGGCGAGCTCGTGTCGGAGCGCGTCGGCGTCCCGCTCGGAGGCTACGTGAACGTGGGACATATGGGGATTGGAGAACTCGCGGCCGCCGCAGCGGTTGAGGCGCCGAAAAGAAGCCGAGCACGGCCGTCAGCGCCACCCCCTCCGGTGTTGCCGAGGCCCACGCCCAAGGCGACAATTCGGACCCGTCGGGCGGCCAGATGCTCTTTCCTTTCCTCCGGGTCTACCATGCTCCGAACCAAGGTGGTCTGTACCCTGGGACCTGCGACCTCGTCGCCGGAGCGCATCGGGGCTCTGGTGCGTGGCGGCATGGACCTGGCCCGGGTCAACATGTCCCATGGCGAGCTCGCCGGTCATGCCCGGGCCATCGAGGCCGTGCGGGATGCGGCATACCATGCCGGCCGACCCGTGGCGGTCCTGGTGGACCTCGCCGGGCCGAAGATCCGGGTGGGCGAACTCGAGCAGAGCATCGAGTTGACCGTGGGTAGCACCGTCATCGTCGCGCCGGAGGGAACGGCGCGGCCCTATGAGATCCCGACGACGTACGCGGAGCTTGCCGCCGACATCAGGGTCGGCGACACCGTGTTGATGGACGATGGCCTGTTGGAGCTGACCTGCGTCGGCGTCGACGGCGATCGCACGCGGCTGCAGGTCGTTCGCGGTGGAGTGCTCAGGAGCCGAAAGGGCATCAACCTGCCGGCGGTCGCCGTGCGCGCGCCGTCCCTTACCGAGAAGGACCTCGTGGACCTGGACTTCGCGTTGGCTCAGAACGTCGAGTACATCGGCTTGTCGTTCGTGAGGAGCCCCGAGGACGTAGCCGACCTGAAGAGAAGGGTCGGGGACCGGGCGCTCGTCGTCGCCAAAGTCGAGAAGGTGCAGGCGCTCCAGGCCATCGAGGAAGTCCTGGCCGAGACCGACGCGGTCATGGTGGCGCGCGGTGACCTCGGCGTGGAGCTGCCGTTCGAACGGGTGCCCCTCGCGCAGAAGCGGATCATCCAGCTCGCCAATTACTATGGCCGACCGGTCATCACGGCCACGCAGATGCTCGAGTCGATGATCGAGCACGCCAGGCCTACGCGCGCGGAGGCTTCGGACGTCGCGAACGCGATCCTGGACGGCACCGACGCCGTCATGCTCTCCGGCGAGACTGCCGTCGGCGATTTCCCGCTGGAGGCGCTGAATGCACTCGTCCGTATCGGCACCGAGATCGAGCGCAGCGGGTTCCTGGAGCGCGGCCCTCGCTACCTCACGCGCCCAGGACCCAAGTCCCGCAGAGGGGCCTCACCCCGAGAGCACGCGGTCGCGTCCGCGACCGTCGAAGCCTCCAAGCAGGTCGGTGCCCCCGCGATCATCGTGATCACGCGCTCCGGGTTCTCTGCGCGGCTCGTCTCCTCGTACCGCCCGTCGGTGCCGATCTTCGCCGTGACGACCCGGCTCGAGACGTACCGCCAGCTGGCGGCCGTCTGGGGCGTCGAGCCCGAGCACGCGGTCGACGTTGAAGTCACGTATGAGGCGCTGGCCCAGTTCGGCCGTGAGCGCGTGCTGCGGGCCGGGGTGGGCGATCCCGGCGCGTCCGTGGTCGTTACGGCCGGCGTTCCCTTTCACGAGTCCGGTACCACCAACACCATGCGGCTCGAGCGGCTATGAAACTGACGTTCCTGGGCACCGGCACGTCCTTCGGGGTGCCCGTCGTCGGGTGCGACTGCGATACGTGCACGTCGTCCGATCCGCGAGACCGGCGGACCCGACATGGAGCCGTTCTGGAGCTTCCCGAGGGCCGTCTCCTGGTGGACACCCCGCCCGAACTTCGCCTCCAGCTCCTCGCGACGGGCATCTCGTGGATCGACGCCGTCTGGTTCACGCACACCCACGCGGACCACGTCCACGGGCTCGACGACGTCCGCATCTTCACCGTGCGACGCGGGGACATGCCGGCGTACGTCCCTGCGGAGTACCGAGGGGTCATCGAGGAGCACTTCAACTACATCTTCGACGAGTCGGTGCGGCCGCCCGAGGGCAGCTCGAAGCCGCGGGTCCGGCTCGAGTCGTTCGAGGCGGGGGAGCCCGTGGAGGTCCTCGGCGAGCAGTTCGTGCCGGTCCGCGTGCCCCACGGCGACTGCACGGTGTACGGGTTCAGGGTGGGGGACCTGGGATACATTACCGACGCCAAGACGCTACCGGAGGAGGCCCGGGAGGCGCTCGCCGGCGTGCAGGTGTTGGTGCTCAACGCGCTCTGGTTCGGCAAGCCCCACGGGTCCCACTTCAATATCGAAGAGGCGATCGAGGCCGCGGGCGCCGTCGGAGCGCAAAGGACCTATCTGACCCACCTCACCCATCGGGTGAGGCAGGACGAGCTCGACGAACGTCTCCCCGACGGAGTGTTCGCCGCCTACGACGGCCTGGAAGTGGAGATCGCATGACGAACGTACGGTTCGACTTCGGAAACATCATGGCCCCGGCTCTGGAAGGTGGGGTCGGAGAGGACCTCTTCGGTGGTGCCATGGTGGACGCGTTCACGGCGGCCCACGCGGCGGTCGAGACGCGCCGCTCGGGCGGGGACCTGGGCTTCCTCGATCTGCCCCACGCGAGCGAGACCGTGGAGCAGGTGAAGGCGCTCGCCGATGGGTTCGGCCAGTGGTTCGAGGACGTCGTAGTTCTCGGCATCGGCGGCTCGGGCCTGGGTGCCAAGGCGCTCAGGGACGCGTTGCTCGGACCCTACTGGAACGACCGATCCGACGAGGAGAGGGATCACTTCCCTCGGCTGCATGTGGTCGACAACCCCGACCCTGCCACCATGCGCGGGTTGATGGAGAGGGTGTCACCCGCCCGAACGTTGTTCAACGTGGTCAGCAAGTCCGGCGCGACGGCGGAGACGATGGCCCAATACCTCTTCGTTCGGCAGCAGGTGGAGGAGGCCGTCGGAGCGGAGAAGGCGCGCGGACACTTCCTCTTCACCACCGACCCCGCGAACGGGGCGCTTCGGAGAATCGGCGACGCCGAGGAAATACCCATGCTCCCGGTGCCCGAGAACGTCGGTGGGCGCTTCTCCGTGCTCTCGCCCGTCGGCCTCCTTCCCGCGGCCATCTGCGGCGTCGACCTCGACGAGCTCCTGGCGGGAGCAGCGGCCATGGAGACACGGTGTCGTGTGGCGGAGTTGTCCCAGAACCCGGCCGGTGTGCTGGCGAGCCTGCTCCATCACTCCGACGTGACCGAAGGACGCCCCATCCACGTGCTGATGCCGTACTCGGACCGGCTGCGCTCGGTCGCGTTCTGGTTCCAGCAGCTGTGGGCCGAGAGCCTCGGCAAGGCGCGCACCGTCACTGGCCAGCCGACAGCGACCGGTCCGACTCCCGTGGCGGCGCTGGGGGCCACGGACCAGCACTCGTTTCTTCAGCTCCTGATGGAGGGGCCGGACGACAAGGTCGTCCTCTTCATCGAGGTGGAGAACCATGGCCCGGACGCGGTCATTCCCGGTCGCCACCCGGAGATCAAGGAGCTGGCGTATCTGGGAGGGCATTCGTTCGGTGAGCTGATCAACACGGAGCGACGGGCTACAGCCGAAGCGTTGCGCCGTACGGGTCGTCCGAATGCGACGTTCTACCTTCCTGAAGTGGACCCGGCCGCGCTCGGTCAGCTCTTCATGCTGATGCAGATCGCGACCGTGTACGCGGGCGCGCTCTATGGTGTCGACCCGATGGACCAGCCAGGGGTCGAGCTGAGCAAGAAGCTGACGTACGGACTGATGGGTCGTGAGGGGGTGGAGGCGCCGGATCTGCTCGAGCCCGACCCTCGTTGGATGCTCTGAACGGGGCGGTGGGCTGCCTTTGCGACGAGGCTGGCCAGGGCGCCGGAGACCGGTGGTTCGCCGGCCGCCGGCCGGTTAGCTTGAGACGAGACAGCGGTGTGCACGTCCGCACTGTGCCGGAGGAATGATGCGAGACAACGACGAAGGTCCCTACATCGTCATCGAGCGCGAGAGTGGGGGCGGCGTGGGCTCCTTCGTGCTGGGAGCGCTGGTCGGCGCCGGACTGGCCCTTCTCTTTGCCCCCAAGACGGGTGCCGAGACGCAAGAGGAGCTGAAGGAGCAGGCTCGTAAGCTCCGCTCCGCGGCCGAGGAGCGGGTCCGTGATGCGCAGCGCCAGCTCGAGGAGCGCCTCGGGGACGTGCGTGAGGGTGTTCAGACACGCTTCGAAGACGTGAAGGAGGCCGTCAGCACCGGTCGCGATGCGGCGACAGAGGCCAGAACGGATCTGGAGCGCCGTCTGCAGCGTTCGAAGGCTGCCTACCGGGCCGGAGTCAAGGCGGCTCGCGAGACCATCGCGGCCGAGGCCGGCGAGGAAGAGGTCGCCGACTGACGGCGCGAGGTGGATCGTCGACGCGGCGACCCAGGGTCCGCGTGAGAGCGCCGCGAGGGGCAGCCAGCCTCCGCGGCGCCTTGGCATAAGGGGCCAGGGATGAGCCCCCATCGGCAGGTCGCGAAGATCTGGAAGAAGTTGGAGCAGGACGACGCCTTTCTTTTGGCTGGGGCGATCGCGTGGGGTGTCGTCTTCTCGATCGTTCCCTTTGTCGCGCTGGGGATCGGCCTCACGGGCTTCGTGCTCAGCGCCCTCTTCGATGATCCCACCGGTGCCGTGGTGGAGCTCTTCACCCGAAACGTCCCACAGGGGGCGGCTGGCGAGGAGCTGGCCCGGGCGCTCGAGTCGCTGGTCGCAGAAGTCATGACCAACCGTGCGGGACTGACGGTCGCGGGCTTCGTCATCTTCGTCTGGCTCGCGACGCGGCTGTCGGGCACGCTCCGCTCAGTGCTCGCTACCGTCTTCGAGACCGCTGATCGACGCAACATCGTGCACGGCAAAGCTTTCGACATCGTGGTTGTGCTCATCGGCGTCGTGTTGGTCACGGTGAACATCGGCGTCACCGTGGTCGTGGCCGCAGCCGTTCAGATGGGCATCGGGACCGTGGGGCTCGGTGGCACGACGCTGTCCTACGCGGAGCGCCTACTCGGTGCCGTCGTGGCGTTCGGGTCGATCTGGACCCTGTTCCTCATGATCTACCGATATCTGCCCCGCGTACGGACGCCCTGGAGAACCACGCTGCTCGCGGCCACGATCTCGGCGCTTTCCCACGAGATCCTGAAGTTCAGTTTTTCGTGGTACATGACCGAGGTCGCGAACTACCAGTCGACGCTGGGCAACCTGGCCACCGCGGCGTTGGTCCTGCTCTGGATCTATTACGGGGCCCTAGTGTTCATACTTGGCGGCGAAGTGGCCCATGTCTATTCCGTGCGAGAGGCGGGCTCCGGGTGAGTAACGACGAGGGCCGCAAGGTCGTGGCCAGGAACAGAAAGGCGCGGCACGAGTTCGACATTTTGGAGACGGTCGAAGCGGGCATGGAGCTGCGGGGACCGGAGGTGAAGTCGCTCCGGACCGGCCACGTCGCATTCCAGGATGCGTTCGCGCGCGTGGAGGGTGGGGAGATGTGGTTGCACAGCTTGCACATCAGTCCGTACGAGCAAGCCAACCGGGCCAACGTAGATCCGGTGCGGCCCAGACGGCTCCTCCTGAATCGCAAGGAGATCCGTCAGCTCGCTGCGAAAGTGGACGAGAAGGGACTCACGCTCGTGCCTCTCGACATCTACTTCTCGCGCGGATACGCCAAGCTCACGCTGGGTGTCGCGCGCGGCCGGAAGCTGCACGACAAGCGCGAAGCCCTGAAGCGACGCGTTCAGGAGCGGGAAGCCCAGCGGGCCATAGGGGAGGCCCGATGAGGCTGCTCGGGGCGGCCATCGTCCTCTCGATGCTGCTCGCCGTTCCGGTAGCGGCCCAGCGCGCCCCGGAGCTCAGCATCGAGCGCGAGGGCGGCGAGGTCTCCACGGTCGCCCTTGCGATGGAGCGCGGCTTCGCGGCGGTGCCTCTCGGCCTCCTGTCGGACCTCGGCTGGACGGTCGCCGAGGACGGCGACGAGCTGAGCGTCTCAATCCCCAACGACTTCCGCATCGAGCTCCAGATCGGCTCACCGTTCTTCCGGTGGGACGGGATCGCGCTCCAGCTCGTGGACACGCCGTACCGCGAAGGCGGGACCGTGTTCGTACCGCTTCAACTGGTCGCGGACTTCCTGCCCCGTCGGCTCCCCGATCTCTACGAGTTCGATGGCGGGCGGTCGCTTCTGCGCGCGGGCAACCCGGTGCCCGGTGCTCCTCAGGCCCAGGCCGAGCCCGACGAACCGGATCTCACCCGGCCCTCGACCTACGAGGGTGTGCGCGTCGTGATCATCGACCCCGGGCACGGCGGGGCCGACCCCGGGGCGTTGGGGGTCGGCGGCGTGCGCGAAAAGGACGTCGCGCTCCGCATCGCGCTCGAGCTGGCTGAGGTGCTGCGTCGGGAGTCGGATCTCGAGGTCCACCTCACCAGGGACGGGGACACCTTCGTGGATCTCTGGGACAGGGGAGAGATCGCCACCAATCTCAAGGGTGACCGGTACGGCATCTTCGTCTCGATCCACGGCAACTCGTTCCCCGACCAACGGGGCACGCGCGGGTTCGAGACCTACTTCTTGTCCGAGGCTCGGACCGAGCACGAGCGCCGTGTGTCCGCGATCGAGAACGCGCCTCTCCGCATGGGAAACCAGCAGATCGACCCGGAGCGTGACCCCGACCTGAGCTTCATCCTCCGCGAGCTCCAGAACCTGGACCACCAGCACTGGTCCGCGCTTCTCGCCGAGATGGCGCAAGACGAGCTCGAGGAGGTCCATCCCGGACCGAACCGGGGGGTGAAGCAGGGTGTGCTGGCCGTGTTGACCAACGCTCTGATGCCGTCGGTGCTCGTGGAGGTCGGCTACCTCTCGAATGCGGAAGAAAGTCGGCTCATGGGGGCGGAGAGCTTCCAGTCCCAGGCGGCTCAGGCTCTCGGGCGATCCATCATGCGCTTCTTCGAGCGTTATCCGCCGGGGAGCGGGAGCGGACAGTGAGCCGCCTCGGCGCCGCGATTCTCGGCGTCGTGGTCTCGTCGGGGTGTGCCTACTACAACACGCTCTACAACTCCGAGGTCGTCTTCGCCGAGGCGGAGGCCCACCGGATGGCCGGCCGGGACTCGCTCGCCGTCGCTCGCTACCAGGACGTGATTCGCAAGACGTCCGATGCGTACCGGGCCAGGCCGTCGGACCCGGCTGCCGCCGAGACACTCTTGCTGCTCGGGCGGTCCCAGCTGAGGGTCGGGCAGACGCGCGAGGCGCACGCGGCGCTGCTCGAGGCCGCGGAGCGGGCGGTCTCACCTGGGCTCAGGGCCGAGATCCTCGTACAGCTCGCGGCCGCCTCGCACCGGATGGGAGACCGGCGTGCTGCTCTCGTCAGCTTGAACGAGGCGCTGGGCGCCGGTCTGGTGGGCCCAGCGAGGGGCGAGGCCTACCTGCTACGTGCCAGGGTTCGCTTGGAGGCGGGACCGGACCCCGCGGGATGGGACGATCTGGATCGAGCCGCGGCCGTCGATCGGAGGGTCGTCGTCGAGGCCGGCATCGAGCGCTTGCGGTGGGGCATCCGCTACCGCCAGCTGGAGCGTGCCCGCCCCGCGCTGTCACTGCTCCTGCTCGATGCCTCTGCCGCTTCACGGAGTGACACGATCTCTGCGCTCGTCGAGCTCTCGGCGCAGCGCTGGAGCCCCTCCGTCGCGGCTACCATGCTCGGCGATGTGGGGGCCTCCGCTTGGGATCGGACGGCGCGCGGCCGACTCGCGCTGCGGCGGGCGGAGCTCCTGCGTAGCTCGGGTGACCGCGCGGGCGCTGAGGAGCAAGCATGGCAGATCGCCCGGGGTCGTGGC
>JAHEKM010000003.1 GCA_024638325.1 Gemmatimonadota bacterium
AACGTATCGGCCCCCGAAGACACCGAAGCGCTCGCTGGCTTTCGTTGCGGTGGTCATCGCGCGACTTCTCCACTCTGGTTTACGGGTGCCCCCCGGGGTGCGGACGCACCCCGAGCCGCGATCACGAAGCCCGCGACGAGCGCGTGGTCCTTGCGCCCGACCTCCAACTCGACGCCCGAGGAGACGTCCACGACATCCGGCCGGAAGGCGGCGAGCGCATCCGCCAGGGTGTCGGGCCTCAAGCCGCCGGCCAGCACGAAGTCGAGTCGTTCGGGAATGAGGGAGCGCACCGCCCCCGGGTCAACACCCACCTGGACTCCACCCCCACCGACGACGCCCTCCCTCCAGCCTTCCACCAAGATACCGTCGGCCACCTCGCCGTACCGCTCCACCGTCCGGGCGACGTCCTCGGGCGTCCTGGCCCTCACCGCCTTCCAAAGCTTCCAGGAGCCCCGGGTACGAAGCTCGGCGAGCATCGCCGGGGTTTCCTCACCGTGGAGCTGGATGACGCCGGCCCCGATTGCGCGCGCCGCCGCGTCTGCGTCCTTGGGCTCCTCGCCTACTAGAACGGCCACCGTGATGGGTCTGACGCCTGCGACGATCTCGGACGCCCGGGACCGGTCCACGCTGCGCGAGAAACCCGCCGAGAGAATGACGCCCAGGTAGTCCGCGCCCGCCGAGTCGACGGCGAGGGCATCCTCGCGCCGGGTGACGCCACAGACCTTCACGCGCACGCCGTCAGCCACGGACGCGCTCCATGCGCACCAGCGCGGCCAGGAGCCTCGCGGCTTCCTCGGGGTCGTCGGACCTGAGCAGAGACTCCCCCACCAGGATCGCGTCCACCCCGGCCTGGCCGAGGAGGGCGACGTCATCCGGGCCACGAATGCCGCTTTCGGAGACCACGACTGCGCCCTCGGGAACTGCATCGAGTAGATCGAGCGTCGTCCCGAGATCCGTTCGGAACGTGGAAAGATCACGATTGTTGATGCCGATCAGGTCCGCGCCGAGCGCCGCTGCACGCTCGAGCTCGGCGCGGTCGTGCACCTCGACCAGCACGGACATGCCGAGGTCCGTCGCCTGCGCATGCAAGCGCGAAAGCATGGCGTCCGAGAGGATCCGGACGATGAGCAGGACCGCGTCGGCCCCCATCGCCCTCGCCTCCACCACGTGCAGCGGGTCGAGCGTGAAGTCCTTGCGGAGAACCGGAAGCGGGACCGCCTCGCGCACCGCCTCGAGATCGGCCGCGCTTCCACCGAAGTACTCCGAGTCGGTCAGCACGCTGAGCGCCCCCGCCCCCGCCCTCTGGTATCCGCGCGTCAACTCCACGGGATCGAGATCCGGTCTGATCGCACCCGCTCCCGGTGACCGCCTCTTGCACTCGGCGATGAGCGTCACCCGCATGGGAACCGCCAGGGCCGCCCTGAAGTCCCTCGGTGGAGGTGCCACCTCGGCCGCAGCCTCGAGATCACCCGCACGGGCTCTCAGCGTCTCGAGCTCGATCTCCTTGGTGTGGACGATCGAGGCGAGGACGCCGGGAAGCCGGTCGGATCCTTGCGTTTCGGGCAACGTTCGGGTAACCTTACTTCGGTTCCTATTCGGGTCTACGCGGAGTTCACGGAGCGAACGATGCCCCTCACGAAGCGTCAGAAAGAGATCCTCGACTACATCGGCTCCTTCATCGACGAGCGGGGCTACGCTCCGAGCTTCGAGGAGATCGCCGACGCCTTCGGCTACTCGTCCCTGGCGACCGTCCATGAGCACCTGAGCAATCTGGAGCGCAAGGGCTACATAAGGAAGGCTTACAACGAGAGCCGTTCTGTCGAACTGACACGGCCCGACGCGGGCGCGCCTTCGGTGGAGTTGCCGCTCCTCGGAGCCGTCGCTGCCGGGCTCCCCATCGAGGCGATCCAGGACCACGAGACCCTCGCCGTCCCGCCGGACATGGTGAGTCGCAGGCGGGACAACTACGTGCTGCGGGTCGAGGGCAACTCGATGATCGAGGAGCAGATCAGGGACGGCGACTACATCGTGGTGCAGGCTCAGGAGAACGCCGAGGACGGACAGATGGTCGTAGCGCTCGTGCAGGATGAGGCGGCCACCGTGAAGAAGCTCTACCGCGAGCCCGGTGGCAGAATCCGCCTCCAGCCGGCCAATCCTACCATGGAGCCGATCTTCGCGAATGCCGCGGACGTGAGGGTCCAGGGTGTCGTCGTCGGGGTCATCAGGAAGTACTAGGCAGGACCCGTTCTCAGCGCAGATCAGGCCATGGCTGTGGCGGTTCTGAGTCGTTGCAGCGCTGCTGCCGCCCTACCCTCGTCGATCACCGACTCCGCTACGCGCGCCGCGCTCTCCCAATCGTCCGCGGCGTCGCCGACCAGCAGAGCCGCAGCCGCGTTCACCACCACGGCGGTTCGCGGAGCGCCCCCCTCCCCCGCGAGGACCGCTTCGACGATCTCGGCGTTGCGCTCGGGTTCGCCTCCGACCAGCCCGCGCAGGTCGGCGGGCTCGACGCCCAACTGCTCGGGGGTGACCTCGTAGCGGCGGAGTTCACCGTCACGCAGCTCCACCACCTGAGTGGCGCCAACCGGGCTGACTTCGTCCATGCCGGGCGCACCGTGCACCACCAGCGCCCTCGTGTGCCCGAGCGCTCGGAGCGCGTCTGGGATCAGCTCGAGCAGCGCCGGGTCGGCCACCCCGACGACCTGGCGTCTCGCCCCGGCCGGGTTCGTGAGCGGCCCCAGCAAGTTCATGATCGTGGAGATCTTGAGGGCGCGGCGGACCGGCCCGACATGTCTCATGGCCGGGTGCAGCAGCGGGGCGAACATGAACACGATGCCCGCCTCGGCGAGAACGGTGGCCATCTGCTCCGGTGTGAGCTCGATGCCGACGCCCAGAGCCTCGAGCACGTCCGCGCTGCCGCACTTGGATGTGAAGGAGCGGTTGCCGTGCTTCGCCACGGGCACGCCCGCGCCGGCCGTCACCAGAGCGGCCACGGTCGAGATGTTGAAGGTGGTGACGGAGCCCCCGCCCGTACCGCACGTGTCCACAAGGCGGTCGGGATCCGCCGAGGCCACGGGCAGCATCGCCTTGCGGAGCGCACGGACCCCGCCCGCCACCTCGGCCGGGTCGATGCCCTTGGCTCGGAGACCGACGAGCAGTCCGGCGATCTGAGCCTGGTCGGCGGACCCGGACATGATGACGTCGAACGCGGCCTCGGCTTCGTCCGCGGTCAGTGACCGACCTGTCGCCACGGCCTCCAAGACGTCCCTCAGGTCCTCGGTGCGATCCTTACTGCTCATCGACTACGCTCCGCAGGGAGTAGGTCCATGCGCCTCGTCGGCGGGCACATACAGTGGCCCGAGCGCTCCGGGTCCAAAAGGCCCCGGGACGCCCACCGCCTTCGCTTCCACGCTGTTAGACTATGCGGGTGGATGCTTCAGAGACGATCCGCTTCAGCCTGACCATCGAGTACGACGGGGCCGGGTTCCACGGCTGGCAGGTGCAGCCTGACCAACGCACCGTCCAGGGCGTCCTGCAGGACACGCTGAGCCGCCTGGGCGACCAACCGTGCGTTGTGGTCGGGTCCGGGCGTACCGACACCGGGGTGCACGCGACCGGCCAGGTGGCCGCGGTCGACATGCCGTCCTCATGGACCGTCGCGGACCTCGCGCGCTCCCTCGCTGCGACGTTGCCCGAGGACGTCCGCGTGCGGGCAGTCCACGCTGCACGTCCCGACTTCCATCCGCGCTACGACGCGCTCGCGCGCACCTACCAATATCGGGTGGGCACGGACGCAGACGCCGCGTCTCCGTTCCAGCGCCGATGGTGTTGGCCCCTGGGCGAGACTCTGGACGAGAACCTGCTGGCGGCCGCGGCGTCGGAGCTTCCCGGACGTCACTCCTTTCGCGCCTTCGCCAAGTCCGGGCAGCCGGAGCGCGGAGAGGAGTGCACCGTGCACGAAGCGACCTGGACCACCTGGGCACACGGGCCCTGCTTCACCATCCGCGCCGATCGCTACCTGCACCACATGGTGCGGTATCTCGTAGGTACGATGGTCGATGTCGCGCGCGCCCGGAGGCCGCTCAGGGACGTCCGCGGACTGCTCGAGAACGACCCCGAACTGACCACTTCACCGCCCGCTCCACCGCAGGGGCTCTTCCTGAGTCGTGTGGAGTATCCTGACACCGTTCTGCTGGCCACCGACCCAACCCCTTCCCAAACGAGGAGTCCCGCCACCGCATGAAGATCTTCCTTGATACGGCCGACCTCGACGAGATCCGGCGCGCGGCCGACGCAGGCCTCATCGACGGGATCACGACGAACCCTTCGCTCATCGCCAAGGTCGCCGGGGACCGCGATCCCAAGGAGATCTATCTCGAGATCTGCGAGATCGTGGACGGTCCGGTGAGTTTGGAGGTGGTCGGCGTCGACCGGGAGACCATGGTGACCGAGGGCCGCAAGCTCGCGGCAATCCACGAGAACGCGGTGGTCAAGGTCCCGCTCACCGAGGATGGCCTCAAGGCTTGCCGGGACCTCGTTTCCGAGGGCTTCAAGGTCAACGTCACGCTCTGCTTCTCGGTTTCGCAGGCGCTCCTCGCGGCCAAAGCGGGCGCGACGTACGTCTCGCCCTTCGTCGGTCGCATAGACGACATCTCGGGCGAGGGGATGGATCTGATCCATCAGATCCGCCAGGTGTACGACAACTACGGCTATGAGACAGAGATCCTGGCGGCATCGATCCGCCATCCGGTGCACGTGGTCGAAGCGATGCAGATCGGCGCGGACTGTTGCACGATTCCGCCGAAGGTGCTCTGGCAGCTGAGCAAGCACCCGCTCACGGATCGGGGTCTCGAGTCGTTCCTCGCGGACTGGGAGAAGCTCGGCGCAGAGATCTGATGAGCACGATGTTCTTGCATGACTCCAAGACCCTACTGAGCCACGGCGCGGCCTGGGCCGCGCTCGCTTTCGTCGTAGGGTGCGGACCCGAGGGTGGTTTGATCTCCCAGGCGGACGCTGAGCCCGCCGCGGCCGTCTATGCCGAGCCGGCGGCAACGTACCGGCAGGCCCCGGCCACCGCGTCCCAGGAGATCGACGCGAGTCGACGCACCGCCATCGTGCGGGCCGCGGACGTGGCCGCGCCGGCTGTCGTGAGCATCAACGTTCTCCGCACGCAGCGCGTGCAGGCTCGGACGCTCTGGGAGAGCTACTTCCTCCCGCCGAACGCGCAGCGCCGCAGCGCCGGCTTCGGTTCCGGCGTCATCGTGGACGCCGCCGGCATCATCGTCACCAACGACCATGTGATTCAGGGCGCAGACCGCATCCAGGTGAGCCTTTCGGACGGTCGAGACCTCGAAGCGGAGCTCGTCGGGACGGACCCCGTGGCGGACATTGCGGTCCTGAGGGTGCAGGCGGAAGACCTGCCGGTCGCCCCGGTCGGCACCACGGACGGTCTCCTGATCGGCGAGTGGGCCGTCGCCATCGGCAATCCGCTCGGCAACTACGTCGGCGACACGCAGCCCACGGTCACGGCGGGGGTCGTCTCGGCCGTGAACCGAAACATCACCCCGTCCTCGGGCGAGGAGGGGATCTACCTGGGGATGATCCAGACCGACGCGTCGATCAACCCGGGTAACTCGGGCGGGGCACTCGTCAACGCGGTCGGAGAGGTGATCGGCATCAACGCCTCGATCATCTCACGTGGTGGCGGCAGCGAGGGGCTCGGCTTCGCGATTCCAATCGACCGGGCCATGCGAATCGTCGACGACCTCCTCCGCTTCAACGAGATCCGCCGAGCCTGGGTGGGCCTCGAGGTCGAGCCGGTGGAGGCGGACCCATGGGGCCGCACGCGGGGCGTCCGGGTGAGCTCGGTTATCCCCGGGTCGCCCGCGGACGCGGCCGCCCTGGAGGTCGGAGATCGGCTGCTGAGCGCGAACGGAAGGCCGCTCACGGGCCCCCTCGACTTCGAGGGCGTTCTGCTCGATCTGCGAGCCGGAGATCGCCTCGTCGTCCTGATCGAGGGGCAGCCGAGGCAGGTCGAGCTGGAGGCGGCGGCGTTCCCGTCCCTCACAGCCGAACGCATCCGAGTCCTCCAAGACATGGAGCTGATCACCGTGACCCCGCAGATCCAGGCCGAGCGCGGCTTGGCGAACGACCGCGGTGCGCTGGTCACCGGCCTGTCCGCGACGAGCCAGCGCAGCACGGGTCTCCAGCCCGGCGACGTGATTCTGCAGATCGGGCGCCTGCCGATCCGTTCGGCCGAGCAACTCGCTCAGGTCTTCCGCGAACTCAGCGGCAGCTCCGGTCGCCTGGACGTCTACTTCGAGCGCAACCGCGGCCTCAACCGCCGTACCCTCTACTGGAGAGGTAATTGAGCGCACCCCAGGGGTACATCCATCCTCTGAGCACCCGCTACGCATCCAGCGAGATGCAGGCGCTCTTCTCCCCGGCCAAGCGATACGGAATCTGGCGTCGGCTCTGGCTCGCGTTGGCCGAAGCCGAAGCCGAGCTCGGAATCGACATCCCCGAGGAGGCGCTCGGGCAGATGCGCGAGTCCCTCGACGAGCTGGACCTCGACCGGGCCGCCGAGTACGAGCGCCGCTTCCGCCACGACGTCATGGCGCACGTGCACCTCTTCGGCGACGACGCACCGGCGGCCAAGGGGATCATCCACCTGGGTGCGACAAGCGCCTATGTGGGCGACAACACCGACCTGATTCTGCACCGTGAGGCACTCGGTCTCGTCCGCACGCGGGTCGCTCGCTGCGTGCAGGAGCTCTCCGACTTCGCCCGCGAGTACGCTGAGCTGCCGACCCTCGGCTATACGCACTTCCAGCCGGCACAACCGACGACGGTAGGCAAGCGCGCCACGCTGTGGATCCAGGACCTGCTGCTCGACCTCGAGGAGCTCGACTACCGCTTCGAGAGCGTGCGCTTCCGTGGCGTCAGGGGCACGACCGGCACGCAGGCGTCGTTCCTGGAGCTCTTCGGCGGCGACCACGCCAAGGTCGAGGCGCTCGACGCGGCGGTACGCGAAAAGATGGGCTTCCCGCGGGACTACCCGGTCAGCGGACAGACCTACCCGCGCAAGGTCGACTACCAGGTGCAGTCCACGCTGGCGGGTGTGGCCACGTCGTTGTCCAAGATCGGACACGACCTGCGCCTGCTCGCGCACCTCAGGGAAGTCGAGGAGCCGTTCGAGAAGGAGCAGATCGGCTCGTCAGCGATGCCGTACAAGCGCAACCCCATGCGAGCCGAACGGATCTGTGCGCTCACCCGACACGTCATCGTATTGGCGCAGGACCCCGCCTTCACCGCGGCCACGCAGTGGCTGGAACGGACCCTGGATGATTCGGCGAATCGGCGCCTGTCGGTGCCCGACGCCTTCCTCGCGCTCGACGGCTCCCTGGTGCTCCTGGAGAACGTCGCCGCCGGCCTGGTGGTGAACCCCGAGGTCGTACGCAGGAATCTGGCAGAGCACCTTCCCTTTATGGCCACGGAAACGATCTTGATGCACGCGACGTCTCGAGGTGGCGACCGGCAGGAGTTGCACGAGCGCATCCGCCAGCACTCGATGGCGTCGGCGAAGCGGATCAAGGAGGAGGCCGCGGAGGTGGACCTGCTGCAGAGGATCGCGAGTGACCAGGCGTTCGGGCTGACGCCCGCCGACCTCGACGCGCTCGTCGATCCGCGCCGGTTCGTCGGCAGGGCCCCGGAGCAGGTCGCGCGCTTCCTCGACGATCACGTGGCCCCCATGCTCGCGCGCCAAGCCGAGCATGCCGTGACCCTTTCCGACCCCGAAGTCCATGTCTGAGTCCGCACCCGTCCTGCAATCCGAGCTCGACCTCGAGCTGCTCCATCGCGGCAAGGTCCGCGACGTCTACGCGATCGACGATGACACGCTCCTCATGGTCGCCTCCGACCGGGTGAGCGCCTTCGATGTCGTGCTCCCGCAGCCGATTCCCCACAAGGGAGAGGTCCTCACGTTGGTGACGGCCTGGTGGCTCGAGCAGCTCGAGCAGCAGGGCGTCGCCCACCATCTACTCGCGGTCGACCCGGATGTGATCACCGAGCGGCATCCCGATCTGGCGGCGAGTCGCGAGATCTGGCAGCGCCGTTCGATGCTGGTGCGTCGCACCCAACCCGTTTTGGTCGAGTGCGTCGTGCGCGGGTTCATCACGGGCTCGGCCTGGAAGGAATACGCACGCAGCGGCACGCTGGCTGGAGAGCCGCTGCCCGACGGCCTGCAAGAGAGCCAGCGGCTCGACCCCCCGATCTTCTCCCCGGCCACCAAGGCCCAGGAAGGCGAGCACGACGAGAACATCACCTTCAGCCAGGTCGTGGAGCTGCTCGGCCAGGAGCTCTCCGGACAACTGTTACAGCTGTCCCGACAGATCTACGAGTACGGCAGAGACGTGGCGGGTGAGCGCGACATCATCCTGGCGGACACGAAGTTCGAGTTCGGGCACGCACCCGATGGACAGCTCCTGCTCATCGACGAGGTGCTCACGCCGGACTCCTCGCGCTTCTGGCCCAAGGAGACGTACGAGGTGGGCCGCGGCCAGCCGTCGCTGGACAAGCAGCCCATCCGCGACTGGCTCGACAGCCTCGACGACTGGGACAAGACACCGCCCGCGCCCGACCTGCCGCAGGACGTCGTCGACGCCGCGTCCGAGCGGTACCAGGATGTGTTCCGCCGGCTGACCGGTGTTTCGCTCGCGGAATACACGCCCCCACGTTTCGGAATCGATCGTTGAAGTTCGCCCCGGAAGGCACTCCCTTCATCGCCATCGCGGTCGTGTTGAACGCGATCGCCTGGGTGGCGCTTCCGAGCTTCGAGGGCCTGCTGGCGGTCGCGGTGCAGGTCGTGGGTGCGGTGCTCCTCCTGTTCGTGCTGTGGTTCTTCCGAAACCCGACGCCTCGTCTGCCGGACGACGGACGCGTCGTCGTCGCTCCGGGCCAGGGCAAAGTGATCGACATCCGCGAGGTCGAGGAGCCCACCTTCCTCGGAGGCGTCGCCCGCCGTATCACCATCTTTCTGAGCGTCTTCGACGTCCACGTGCAGCGTGCTCCGGTGAGTGGTACCGTGGAGCATCGCTCCTACAAGCCGGGTGAATACGCGGTGGCGTGGTTGGAGAAGGCATCGCAGGACAACGAGCAGGCCTCGCTCGGCATCACCACGCCTCACGGACGCGTTCTGGTCCGCCAGATCGCGGGCCTTGTGGCCCGCCGCATCGTGACGGACCCGGTCGAGGGGGACTCAGTCGAGCGCGGCGAGCGCATCGGGCTGATCCGGTTCGGGTCGCGGGTCGACCTCTTCCTGCCGCTCGAGTGGGAGGTCACGTGCTCCGTTGGAGCCCGCGTCCGGGTCGGCGCGACCCCGCTCGCGAAGCTACCCGTGGCGGTGCAAGCATGAGAGCCCCCCGTCCCCCGAGTCGTGAGACGCTGCAGCGCGGCGTCATCATCCTGCCGTCGGCCTTCACGCTCGGGAACCTCTTCTTCGGTCTCTACGCTATGGTCGTCGCGTCGAGGGGGGACTTCCTGTGGGCCGGCTGGTACATCGTCTTCGCCGGCACCTTGGACATGCTCGACGGCCGGGTCGCGCGCTTCACGCGCACCGGATCCCGGTTCGGGGCGGAGCTCGATTCCCTGGTGGACGCGATCTCGTTCGGCGTCGCGCCGGCGTTCATCATGTTCCAGCTCTTCTTCAACGATACGCAGTGGAGCTGGATCCTCTCGTTCGTCTACGTGACCGCGGTGGTGGTTCGCCTCGCGCGGTTCAACATCGAGCAGGGCGGCGAGGCGAAGCGCTACTTCCACGGTCTGCCGTCGCCGGCGGCCGGAATGACGTTGGGGGCCTTCTATCCGTGGACGCAGACCACCTTCTTCGACCAATACCTGAGCGACCTCCCGTGGCAGCAGATCATGGGCGTCGGGATGATCCTGCTCGGTGTGCTCATGGTGAGCCACGTCCCCTACGCGAAATTTCCGAAGATCGGGCTGCGAACGCCCAAGGGGATCACCAATACTGTCGTCGTGTTGGCCTGCCTGTTCGCGGCGCTTTCGGTGCCGCGCCACTTCCTCTTTTCCTTCGCCCTCCTGTACATCGTGTGGGGTCTGATCAAGTCCGTGATCCTCGGGCTCCTGGACCGACTGCCTGGCGGCGACCCGCTACTCGACGAAGACGAGGATGACGACGACGACCGCGCAGAGCTCAGGACCCTCGAGTACGACGAGTTCCGACCTGCGCCTCCCGCCCACGACATTCCGCGGAAGTCTTCCCCTGGAGGATAGAGCTTGACCCGCTACAGCCTCGAAATCCGCATCAAGCCCCGCCCAGGGCTCCTCGACCCCGAGGGAAAGGCCATTCACCACGCGCTGCATTCGCTCGGCTGGGGCGAAGTGGACGAGGTCCGCGTCGGGAAGGTCCTCTACCTCGACCTGGATGCCGACAGCGAGGCGGCGGCCGCCGAAGCCGCGACCGCCATGTGTCGTAAGCTGCTGGCGAACCCCGTCACGGAGGACTTCGAGGTGGCGGTCACAGGCGCGCTGGAAGGCGCCGGATCGTGAAGGCCGCCGTCGTCACCTTTCCGGGCTCGAACGGCGACTACGACCTCTACAAGGCTGCCCAACAGGTCGGGTTCGAGACGGACTTCGTGTGGCACCGCGAACGCGGGCTCGACGACTACGACCTCGTGCTGCTTCCCGGTGGCTTCTCCTACGGCGACTACCTGAGGGCCGGTGCGATCGCGCGCATGAGTCCCATCATGGAGGACGTGGTCGCGTTCGCGTCGAAGGGTGGGCCGGTTCTCGGCATCTGCAACGGGTTCCAGACCCTGTGCGAGTCGGGCTTGCTCCCAGGCGCGTTGGTTCGCAACGACGTGCTACGGTTCCAGGGCATGGACGTCCGCATCCGCGTCGAACGAACGGACCTCGCCTTCACGAGCGGTTACGAGGAGGGGCAGGTCCTACGCATCCCGATCGCCCACGGCGAAGGCAACTTCGAGGCCGACAAGGACACGCTCGAGCGCCTCGAGGGCGAGGGACGTGTCGTCTTCCGTTACGTGGACCGACATGGGAACCCTACCGACGAGGCCAACCCGAACGGCTCGTGGCACAACATCGCCGGGATCACCAACGAGGCCGGTAACGTGCTGGGCATGATGCCCCACCCCGAGCGCGCCACCGAGTCGATCCTGGGCTCCGATGACGGCCTGTCGCTCTTCTCCTCACTGGCGGCCAGCGTGCCGGCACTCTCGACCTGAGACCATCCCCCCACTCCGACGAGCGATCAGATCAGCGTGAGCACAGCCGAAGGCACGGTCACGGAAGACTCTCTCCCGCCGCGTGCCGGAGACCCTCTCATCACACCCGAGGTCGTGGCTGACCACGGGCTCTCGCCGGACGAGTACGAGCGCGTTCGCTCCGTCATGGGCCGCGAGCCGACGTTCACCGAGCTCGGCGTCTTCAGCGCGATGTGGTCCGAGCACTGCGGGTACAAGAACTCCAAGCGCCTCCTGCGACTCCTGCCCACCGAGGCGCCATGGGTCATCCAGGGCCCGGGAGAGAACGCAGGCGTGATCGATGTCGGCGACGGGTACGCCCTCGCCTTCAAGATCGAGTCGCACAACCATCCGTCCGCGGTCGAACCCTACCAGGGCGCTGCGACCGGCGTCGGCGGCATTCTGCGCGACATCTTCACGATGGGAGCACGACCCGTCGCGGTCCTCGACTCCCTCCGCTTCGGCGACTTGGACAGCGGCCGTGTGCGTTACCTCTTCAGCGGTGTGGTGAGCGGAGTGGGCGACTACGGGAACTGCGTCGGCATTCCCAACATCGGGGGCGAAGTCGCGTTCGATCGCGGCTACGAGGGCAATCCGATCGTGAACGCCATGTGTCTGGGCCTCATGAAGCGCGAGGAGCTCATCACGGCCTCCGCGTCGGGGGTCGGCAACACGCTCATGGCGGTCGGCGCCCGCACGGGCCGCGACGGCATTCACGGGGCCACCTTTGCCAGCGAAGAGCTGAGTGAGGACTCGGACGAGTCCAGTCGACCCCAGGTGCAGGTGGGTGACCCGTTCACGGAAAAGCTCCTCCTCGAGGCGAGCTTGGAGCTCATCGCGAGCGGTGTCATCACCGGAATCCAGGATATGGGGGCCGCCGGGATCACGTCGTCCGCCTCCGAGATGGCCGGGCGAGCCGGCACGGGCGTCGAGCTCGAGATGGCGTCCGTGCCCGTCCGCGAGGAGGGCATGACGCCCTACGAGATCCTGCTCTCCGAGTCGCAGGAGCGCATGCTCGTGGTGGCCGAGAAGGGACGTGAGGGCGAGGTGAGGAGGATCCTCGAGAAGTGGGAGTTGGAAGCCGCCGAGATCGGACGCGTCACGGACGACGGCCGCTTCCGGATTCTCGAGAACGGCGTCACGGTCGCCGATATCCCCGCCCTGCCGCTCACGGAGGGATGCCCGACGTACGAGCGCGAGGGCGTGGAGTCGGAGGACATCAAGGCTTGGCGCGCGATGGACCTGAGCGAGCACCTGATCCCGGAGGGCGACCTCACGAAGAGCTTCCTGCTCCTGTTGGGCTCGCCGAACGTCGCGTCCAAGCGCTGGATCTATCAGCAGTACGACACCACGGTGCGCACGTCGACCGCGGTGAGGCCAGGAGGCGACGCGGGCGTGATCCGCATCCGCGGAACGAAGCGGGCCATCGCGGCCACCACCGACTGTAACGGCCGCTTCGTGTACCTGGAGCCCAGGACGGGCGCGATGATCGCGGCCGCCGAGGCCGCCAGGAATCTCGTGTGCGTGGGTGCCCTACCGACCGCCATCACGAACAATCTGAACTTCGGTAACCCCGAGAAGCCGTATATCTACTACCAGCTCCGGGAAGCCGTCCTGGGGCTGGCCTCCGCCTGCGAGGCGTTCGAGACGCCCGTCACTGGCGGCAATGTCTCGCTGTACAACGAGACCGACGGGCGCGCGATCTACCCGACTCCAGTCATCGGCATGGTCGGCGTCATCGAAGACGTCGCGACGATCACCAGGCAGGCCTTCCAGCACGAGGGAGACGACATCGTGCTACTCGGAGCCAACACCGACGAGATCGGCGGCTCGGAGTACCTCTACGTGACGGCCGACCTCGTGGCGGGCCCCCCGCCTGCGGTGGACCTGGGGGCCGAGCGCGCGCTGCAGCAGAGCGTACTCAAGATGATCCGGGAACGACTCCTGTCGTCGGCTCACGACTGTTCCGAGGGCGGTCTCGCATGTGCGCTCGCGGAGGCGGCGCTCGGTGACGGGGAACGCCCGTTGGGCGTGTCGGTCAGCCTGGACGACGATCTGCGGCCCGTGGCGTGTCTGTTCGGTGAGGCTCAAGGCCGAATCGTCGTGTCGTGCCCACCGGACAAGACCGCCGACGTGCTCCGGATCGCATCGCTGCACGAGGTGCCCGCTCGCAAGATCGGCTCTGTGGCCGGACCGGACGACGGGTTCGACATCAGACTTCGCGCAGCATCGATCTCGGCACCGCTCGACGCCATGGCGAAGGCGTACTTCGACTCGATCGCCGACCTCATGGATTCTCCCTCGACCGGAGCCTGACATGTGCGGCATCGTCGGCATCAGCGGCATCGAGAGCGCGGCCTCGCAGGCGTACCTCTCCCTATACGCGCTGCAGCATCGCGGCCAGGAGGCCGCGGGCATCGTCGCCTTCGACGGGACGAAGACGCGCTCGCACAAGGGACGGGGCCTCGTCTCCGAGGTCTTCGACGCCGAGGCGCTGGCGAGGCTGAGGGGCGATACCGCAGTCGGGCACGTGCGCTACTCGACCGCCGGAGGCCAGGACATCTCCAACGCGCAGCCGCTGACCGCGCGCTTCTCGCGCGGTGACCTGGCGCTCGCACACAACGGGAACCTGACCAATCACCTCGACCTCCGGAATCGGCTGGTCGAGGAGGGCGCGATCTTCCGCTCGTCCGCCGATTCCGAGACGCTCGTCCACCTCATCGCGAAGTCCCGTCACGACACGGTC
Organism: Gemmatimonadota bacterium; assembly: GCA_024638325.1. Lineage (GTDB taxonomy): Bacteria > Gemmatimonadota > Gemmatimonadetes > Longimicrobiales > Gaopeijiaceae > UBA2982. The sequence goes on from JAHEKM010000003.1 coordinate 14,026, forward strand.
GACACACAGGTCGACGACGCAATGTCCCATCTCGAAGGCGCGTTCTCGATCATCATGTCGGTCGACTCCGCGATCTACGCGGCGCGGGACCCACGCGGATTCCGTCCCCTGGTGCTCGGCCGCAAGGGAAGCGGCTACGTGGTGGCGAGCGAGACCTGTGCGTTGGATATCCTGGGCGCCGAGTACGTGCGGGACCTCGAGCCCGGAGAGGTCATCCGCATCCTTCACGGAGAGGTGACCAACCTGAGGTCGCTCAAGCCCACCGATCGCCCGGCGCCCTGCATCTTCGAGTTGGTCTATTTCGCACGCCCCGACTCGAGTATCTGGGACGCGAGCGTCGACCGGGCGCGCCGCGAGTTCGGGCGGCAGCTGGCTCGTGAGCATCCCGTCGAGGCCGACGCGGTCATGGCGGTACCCGACAGCGCCAACTCGGCCGCTTTGGGCTTCGCCGAAGAGAGCGGCATTCCCTTCGAGCTCGGGCTCCTCCGGAATCACTATGTCGGCAGGACGTTCATCAAGCCTCTGCAGGAGGACCGTGACTTCGGAGCGCGCATGAAGTACAACCCCGTGAAGGAGGTCATCGACGGGAAGCGCGTGGTGATCGTCGACGACTCGCTGGTCCGGGGCACGACCTCGAGAAGTCTCGTGCGCATGCTCCGGGGGGTCGGCGCCAAGGAAGTGCATTTCCGCATCGGCTCGCCTCCGGTGCGTTGGCCCTGCTTCTACGGAATCGACATGCCCACCCGGGCAGAGCTGATCGGGTCCTCGCTCGAGATTCCAGAGATCGAGGCCGAGCTCGGAGTCGACACACTCGGCTACCTGTCCCTCGAGGGCATGGTCGACGCGGTCGCCCAGGGCGGCCCCTACTGCACGGCATGCTTCTCCGGGGAGTACCCCGCACCGCTCATCGACGTCGAGAAGGGTCTTGCATCGCCGGAGGGACCGCGCCGGTGCTGACGGTGCTCCTCGTCGCTCCTTAGCCTTGCGTCCGAGCGCGTGAGCCCCGAAAGGGGTGGCCCCGGCGACGACCTTCTCCGACTTCCCAAGGCCGAGCTCCACGTCCATCTGGACGGCTCGCTGCGACCGGAGACCATGTTGGAGCTCGCCAGGGGCCGCGGGATCGTCCTTCCCGCCAAGGACGCGGCGGGACTCGAGAACGCCATGCGCGTGCGCGAGGCGGCCAGTCTCGAAGAGTACCTGGAGCGCTTCACGGTCACGCTCAGTCTGATGCAGGACGCCGAAGCGATCGAACGCATCGCGCAGGAGCTGGTCGTCGACCACGCCGCTGAGGGCGTACGGTACCTGGAGGTGAGGTTCTGCCCCTCCCTCGCAACCGAAGGCGAGTTGTCTTCTCCCGAGGTCGTAGAGGCCGTGCTCGCCGGATTGGACCGCGGCGGCGCCGAGTGTGGGGTCGTGACCCGTCTGATCGTCTGCGCGCTCCGCAATGTCGCCGCACCGCACTCCCTGCGCATGGCCGAGCTCGCTGTCGCGTATCGGGGCCGCGGTGTATGCGCGTTCGACCTCGCGGGCGCCGAAGCCGGACATCCCGTCCACGACCATGCCGAGGCTCTCGCGCTCGTGCAGCAGGCTGGACTGCCCGTCACCCTGCACGCCGGCGAGGCCTTTGGACCGGATTCCATACGCGAGGCGCTGGACATCGGCCGGGCGAGCCGTATCGGACACGGCACGCGACTCATCGAGGACGAGGCTCTACTGGCCCGCGTGCGGAACGCGGGCATCGTGCTCGAGGTGTGCCTCACGTCGAACGTCCAAACCCGTGCGGCTGCCTCCTACGCGTCCCACCCTCTGCGGAGGTACTTCGACGAGGGCGTGCGTGTGAGCCTCTGTACCGACAATCGGCTCATGTCGGGCGTCACGCTGACCAGTGAGTACGGATGCGCACGCGACGAGCTCGGCTTTTCGCTCGCGGAACTGACGCGGATCGCGCGCACCGGCTTCGAGGCGGCGTTCGTAGCTCAGGATGTACGCGCCCGCCTACTGGACCAGTTCGACGCTGCCGTTTCGCGGTAGCGACCGGCCGTCAGTCCCCTTCCGCCAGGTATCCTTCCGCGAGCTCCACGAACTCGGCGGAACCCATGTAGAGCGGTGTCCGCTCGTGGAGCGATCCCGGCACGATCTCCAAGAGGCTTCGGTAGCCGTCACTGGCCTTTCCGCCCGCCTGCTCCACGACCATCGCCATGGGCGCCGCCTCGTAGAGGAGCCGCAGCTTGCCCTTGGGATTGACGTTGTCCGCCGGGTACATGAAGAGCCCACCCTGGAGGAGCGTGCGATGGATATCGGCGACGAACGACCCGATGTAGCGAGAGCCGAAGCCCCCTTCCCCCTTCAGGTATGACACCAGGCGCTGCTGCGCGGGCGACCAGCGTCGGTAGTACGCCTCGTTGATCGAGTAGACCTTGCTGGGCGGCTCCGGAATCCGCATGTGCGGGTGGCTCAACAGGAACTCGCCGATCGAAGGATCGAGCGTGAAGCCGTGCACCCCTGCCCCGCTGGTGTACACGAGCATGGTCGACGACCCGTAGAGCACGTATCCCGCAGCCACCTGTCGGTACCCTGGCTGCAGACAGTCCTCGAGCACGCCTCGCTCGCCCTCGGACTGCTTCCGATGGAAGCTGAAGATCGTCCCGATGGAGACGTTGACGTCGATGTTCGACGAGCCGTCCAGCGGATCGAAGATCACGACGTACTCCCCGGCCTCGAACTTCGCCGGAATCGGGATGATCTCCTCGCTCTCCTCGGACGCCATGCACGCCACGTTGCCTGTGTGGTCGAGCGCGCGGATGACGACCTGGTTGGCGAACACGTCGAGCTTCTGCTGTTCCTCTCCGTGGACGTTCTCGTCGTCCGCAGACCCCAGGATGTCGACGAGGCCGGCCTTGTTCACCTCTCTCGAGATGACCTTGGCGGCGAGGGCGATGTCACCCAACAGGTCCGTGAAGGCGCCAGTGGCCTCGGGATGGAGGCGCTGCTGATCGACCAGGAAGCGCGAGATGGTGACGACATGACTTTGAAGCATGGCACCCAAGGTCTCGCGCAATGCGGGGGGGGTCAACGGCGGGAGCCGACCGAATAGTCCCCATCCGCTCGCCCGACCACGGTGACGCTTCCGGAGCGATCCGTGCGCAGCACGCGGACGCCGCTCTGGTCCAGCCTACGCAGCACCTCCGGTGCGGGGTGCCCGTAGCGGTTGTAGCGGCCGACGGAAACGAGGGCGAGCTTCGGCTGCGCCGCGGCCAGCAGCGCAGGATCGGTCGAGGTGTCACTGCCGTGATGACCCACCTTGAGCACCTCGACCACGCCGGAGACCTCCGATGCGACGAGGCGATCGACGTCCTTGTACGCATCGCCGGTCAGAAGTGCATCGAAGTCACCGAACGAGGCGAGCAGCACGACCGACGAAGCATTCGACTCGGCGTCGCTCGCGAGGTCGGCGGGTGGGTAGAGGACGCGCATCTGGAGCGAGCCTAGATCCAAGCGGTCGCCGACGCGCGCTGCCCGCCAAGGCACACCGCGGTCGGCGGCGACCTCGAGCACGCCCACGAAGGCCTCCTTGCCGGCGGGTAGCCCGGGGTCGTAGACCGCCCCCACGTCGAACGACTCGAGCACCGCGACCGCACCACCGATGTGGTCCAGGTCGGAGTGCGTGAGCACGAGCGCCTCGAGCCTCCGCACGCCCCTCGACCGGAGCGCGCGCACCACCGGATGGCCAGCCGGATCTGCCTCGGCACCCGCCGGCCCGGTGTCGACGAGGAGCCAGCGGCCACCGGGTCCACGGAGCGCGATGGCGTCGCCCTGTCCCACGTCGATCATGACGATCTCGACCGACCCGCGGCCCTGGAGCGTCAGTGCGAGCGGCCACGCCACCACGCCCGCGGCGACGTAGCACACTGTGAGGCCTCGTCTGGCCCGCGCTCCCAGGTGAGGCTGGCGAGCGATCCACCAAGCCAAGCCGACGCCCGCGAGGCCGCCGAGCACGGAACTCCGCGTGGTCCAAACGCTGGCCCAGGGGAAAGCCCCGGCCCAGAGTGCGAGCCGCTCCAGAGCGGCCAACACGAGGTCCACTCCGCCCGCGACGATCAGGGCCGGCTGGGGAGCGACGAAGTCCATTGCGATCGAGGCGAGCGAGCCGACCAGGCTGAGCGTCACCAAAGGCGTAGCCAGGAGGGTGACGGGGATGCCGACCAGGGACACCCGCTCGAAGTGCCACGCCACGACGGGTAGCGTGGCCAAGGTGGCAGCGAGGCCAGCAGCAAGGGCCGCCGCCAGCGGTCGTGGGCACGCGCGGCCGAAGCGTCGCGTCATCCAACGCGAGAGCGGACCCGACCACGCGGTGAGACCCGCCGCACCAGCGAACGACAGCTGGAAGCCAGGTCCACCCAACCTCCGTGGATCCAGCACCAGGAGCACGAGGAGCGCAGCGCCCAACGCCGCCCAGCGCGACGAAGGGCGGCCCCGGGCCCGAGCGAGCGCGACGGCGGACAGAATGAGCGCGGCTCGGCACGCGGCATCCGGGAACCCGATGAAGGCCACGTACACCCACGATCCGGCAGCGGCGAGCAGCGCCGCTCGCCGCCCCGCGACCCCCAGCGAGACGATGCCTACGAGAAGCAGCCCGGCGATGACGCCCACGTGGAAGCCGGAGATCGCCAGGAGATGTGCGATGCCCACGCGCGCGAAGGCTTCGCGCAGCTCGAGGTCCAGGCCTTCGCGGCGGGCCAGGGTGAGGGCGGCCACCAGCGGCGCCCGTTCCGCGTAGAGACGGTCCAGACGCCGAACGATGCCGTCCCTCCATTGCACCGAGCGCCATCGCCAGCCGTCCGGCCCCGGGACCGGGCTCGCGGAGTGCGCGAGGAACCATGCCCTCTGGCGGCCCTCCCTCCAGACGCCCTCGACGAGCATCGCCGTGCCGGCCACAACCTCCTCGCCACCGATCACCACGGTGAACGGACCGCACCCGGACTCCGAAACGAAGGAGGCCGACCCGGCCACGGCCGACGCGAGGAATCGCCCCTGCAGGGCTGCCGGTTCGCCGAGGGACGCGGGCGAGCATGACTCCGCGCGGGTGGTCAGGCTTCGGGTGCCGCCCATCCCGGCGAGACCGGCCAGGAGCCAGCACGCAGCCCAAACGGGACGGCGAGATGTCGGATTGGGCGCCGCGAGGAGGAGAAGGGCCGCGAGCGGCGCGAGAGCCATCGGTGCGCCGGCAAGGGCCCAGGCGGCCCCCGCAGCGAAGGCGAGTGCCAGCCTCGTCACGGGTGCGGCGCCGGTCACACTACCCCGGAGCCTCCCCGTCCCGCGTGGTGATCAGGTCTTCTCTTTCCCCTCTCCGAACAGGTCCTGTTGATCCATGTCCACGAAGCGCGTCCGCTCCTCCAAGGCCTCCTCCCGCAAACGCGCCCTCAGAATGCGCCGGACCTTCAAGTCCGAGTGGATGCCAGCGACGAGCATGACGAACATGCCTATGAGCAGGCTGGCGAACGCCACGACCGTCAGCGGCACACCGTAGATCGTCATGAAGCCGAGCCGCAGAGTGACCCGCTGACCCGAATTCAACGACGCGAACCCGAGCGCGAGGGCGATCGCACCGAGCATCGCCGCCGCGCTCAGGAAGCGACTCACGCGCCGGCCACTGTCATGGCGTCGACGGCCTCGGAGCCCGCGAAGGTCGCGCCGGTCGTGCGGTCGAGCGCGACGTGAGCATAGTCGCCGATTCTGGCGCTGTCACCGTCGAAGACCACGACCTTGTTCCGACGGGTGCGCCCCAGCACCTGCCCCGAGTGCCGCCCGTCTTTCTCGATGAGGACCTCCTCGACGCGACCGACCTCCGAGTGGTTGATCTCGGATTGGATCGACCGGCTCAGGTCGATGAGGCCCTCGAGCCGCTCCTGAGCCTCCTCGGACGAAATGAAGTCCTCGGCGGGCAGGCGCGTGGCGGGCGTACCCTCACGCAGGGAGTACTTGTACGTGTACGCGTCATCGAACCGTACCGTGCGCATGAGCGCGAGCGTCTCACGGTACTCGTCGTCCGTCTCTCCCGGGAACGCCACGATGATATCGGTCGACAGCGCGATATCCGGAATCGCGTCCCGTACGAGATCGACCTTGTCGAGGAGCTCCTCCACCGAATACCTACGGAGCATGCGCTTGAGCGTCCGGTTGCTGCCCGACTGCGCGGGCAGGTGCAGGTGCTCGCACACGGCGGCCTCCTCGGCCATCACCTCCACGAGCGCCGGTGTGACGTCGATGGGGTGGGGCGAGGTGAAGCGCACGCGTCGGATCCCGTCCACGCGCGCCACCGAACGCAGGAGCTCCGGGAAGGCCGTATCACCGTGACGGTACGAGTTCACGGTCTGGCCGAGCAAGGTCACTTCGGTCACGCCCTGTTCGGCCAAACCACGCACCTCGGCCAGTACCTCACCGGGCTCCCTGTTCTTCTCAGGGCCGCGCACGTAAGGCACGATGCAAAACGTGCAGCGGTGATCGCACCCTCGCTGGATCGGGACCCAGGCCATGGGCCCGTCGGCCCTGCGCTGCTCGAGCCCCTGGTAGTTCTCGACGGGATCCAGATCCAGGACTGTGAGCTGATTCCGCCTGCGTGGCTCCTCGACCTTCGCGATGCGGCCGAGCGCGGACGGAAGCGAGCGATACCCGTCGGGCCCCACCACGAGGTCCACGTACGGGGCCCTCTCGAGGAGGTCGTCGCCCATCCGCTGTGCCATACACCCGGTGACGCCGATCACCATCTCGGGTCGTTCCCGCTTGAGGCCGTTCAGCTGCGCGACCCGCCCGAGGACTCGACTCTCCGCGTGCTCCCGGATGGCACATGTGTTCACCAGCACGACGTCCGCGTGCTCAGGGCTGCGGACGATCTCGTAGCCCTGTGCGGCGAGGATGCCCTCCATGAGCTCGCCGTCGCTCACGTTCATCTGGCAGCCGTACGTTTCCACGTACGCGCGCTTCGCGGGGTTCTTTTCGCTCATCCCTCAATTCGGCCACAATTGGCGGGACGCGTCAATACGCAGATCGCCCCCGTCGGCGACGAGAACACCCTCGACCACCCTTCGCGGCGCCCCGTCCACGTCGGGCGTCTGCACGCGGAGGTAATCTCCGGTCAGACCCGTGCCGGCCGAACCCTCCAGCACGACCTTGGCGACCGTTCCTGCACGCCCCGCGCGGTACCGGGTGCCCTTCGCCTCCGCGAGCATGCGGATCTCTCTCGCCCGCGTACCGGCCACGCGTTGCGGGACCGGGTCGGGGAGCGCGACCGCCGCGGTGCCGTCACGGGGCGAGTAGGGGAAGACGTGGAGGTACGTGAAGGGCAGCTCTTGAACGAGATCACGCGTCGCGACGTGGTCCGCTTCGGTCTCGCCCGGGAAGCCACAGATTACGTCGGCCCCGAGCCCCAGCGGCGACACTCGCTCCGCAATCTGGAGGGCTCGCCGCCGGTACTGCTCGCGCGTGTGCCAGCGTCGCATGCTCCGGAGCACCGGGTCCGCCCCACTCTGCAGAGGCATGTGGAGGTGCGGGGCCAACCGACCTCTCGACCGCTCCAACAGCGCCAATAACGCGTCGTCGACCTCGGTGGCCTCGATGGAGCCCAAGCGGAACCGTGTGTCGGGTACCTCTTCGAGCAGCTTGGCGCACAGCCGCGACAACGTCACCGACGGGCTGAGATCGAGCCCATAGTGCCCGATGTGCACCCCGGTGATCACCAGCTCGGCATGCCGCGTGGAAAGGAGCTTCGCCTCGGCGACCACCTCAGCCGGCGGCCGGGACCGGGAAGCCCCCCGAGCCAGGCGCGTCGCACAGAACGAACACTTCCGGTCGCATCCGTCTTGGACTTTCAGCCATCCGCGCGCGGCGCCCTGACGCGTCCTCAGGAGATCCCCACCTACGGGCTCGGTGTGCAGACGGTCGAGAGGCGTGCGCAGCTCGATGTGGGTGAGCCTCGTCGGCAGGACTGCACCCGCAACCGCGGTCGGCTTGTGGCCCCGTACGACATCGGCGACCCCTGCCATGCCGCGGTACTCCTCCTCTTTCAGCGCGGCCGAGCATCCGGCGACGACGATCTTGGCTGACGGGTACTCGCGGTGGAGCCGCCGGATCAGGCGGCGCGCGTCGGCGTCGGCCTGGTTCGTCACCGTGCATGTGTTCACGACGAAGACGTTGGCCTCGTGCCGCTCGGCCACGGTGGCCGCGCCACGGGCTTCGGCTTCCTGCCGCATCCGCTCGGTGTCGTACTGGTTCGCTTTGCAGCCGAACGTGTGATACGCGACCCGTACCGAGCTCTCCACCTCGCGGACGTCCCTAGAGGCCCGCAGCCTTCACCGACAGCGTCGCACGCCAGAAGTTCTCGGTCAGGGATCCGGCGACTCGCCGGCCCCGCTCCAGCGCGAGGTCCACGTTCGCGAGGACGACCTCGCCGCCCTGCGCGAGCACGAGTCCGAACCCGCCCGCGAAGATGCGCTCGGAGGCATCCTCGCCCGCCGAAGCGAACGGGAGGTCCGACCGCCTCCAGCCAAGTCGGATGGGCGCCGCCCTACCGAACACGCGGGCTTGGGACAGCTCGAGTCCGACCCCGTACGCCAACACCCCGTTCGCCTCCGCCCCGCTATTGAGGTCGTCGGAAACGCTCGACCAGTCCGCTCGCGCCACGCTGGCGCTCAAGGCGAGGCCGGGAGCGAGGTCCGCGCTGGCACCCAGACGGAGCTGTAGGGGCAGGTTGTACGAGCCATCGCCACCCGCGGTGTCGCTGGACGCCTCGGCGTCGAGCTCCGTGGACCACGTCGCGCTCGCCCCGACTTCGACGAGTTCGAGCAACCTCGTGGCCACCCCGGCAGTGACCAGGTAACCCGAGTAGGACCACGATCCGGTGGAGAGGTACGGCTGGACCACCGTCGAGTCGGACCCGCTGATGGTGCGGGTCAGGGCGCGGTCGACGGTTCCGGTGTAACGGCCGACCGTGAGGCCGACGGACGTCTCGCCCGAGATCCTGCGCGCGAAGCCCACGTTCATCGACGAGAGCGTGCCGTCCTGGAAGAAGGAGTCCCGTGCCACTACGGGCTGCCCTCCCAGGGTCAGACCCACCTCGCGCACACCGGCGAAATCCTGATCGAGATGCGAGGTGAAGTGGATCGTCGCCACTCCACCGAACACCGGGTAGGCCGCGGCGAGCAGTGGGAAGCGGGTGCCCTTGAAATAGTTGGTCTCGCCGCCGGACGAGGCGTCGGCCCAGCTCGGCTGGGCCACGAGAACGCCGTTGGGCAGGACTGCGCGCGCCGCCGCCGCAGGATTCGACGGCAGGAGCGCGGCACCTGAAAGCCCGATGCCCAAATTGCCCAACGCCCGAGCGCGGCCGTCGACCGCGTCCACGGGCAGCCCGAGTCCGACCGACCCGAAGAGCGATTGGGCAGCGAGTGGTTGAGCCGAAGCCGAGAGCGCAAGAGCGAGCGCAAGAGCTCTGTACCTCATGGCAACACCTGGGACGTGCCCACGGTGAGAATCATCCTGAGCACCGGCTCGCCCGGGTCCCCAGGTCCGTCGAAGGACGCGAACGGCAGCGAGGAAGGCTCGGACGCGGAGAGCACGGCGAGCGTACCGGGTGGCGGATTCCCGGAGGCGTCAGGCCCCCCGAGCAGCGTGCGCATGAAGGTCGTGATCGGCAGCTCCACCGAGACGCCTGGCGCTGAGCCGAAGGCCTCCGGCGGCACCGCAGCGCCTAGGCCCGAGGTCTGCGAGTTACCCAAGGGAGACTTGGGCAGGGCTGCCGGACTGAGGACAGAGCGGGCGTCGATTCTGAGCGTGTCGAACGGCTGATACGCCGCCTCCGAGGTCTGTGTCGTCAATCTCACCGCGGCGTAGCTGATCTGGCCCGCCTCCGGCGTAAACGGGCAGCCAAGGGCCGCGCACAGCTCGGGCGGACCGACGAGCTGCGGTGGAATGACTTCGAGCAGCGATCGCCACGCAGGGACGCCGCCCACCCTCATGCCGGCAGGAGCCGCGGGCGGGGGATCGTAGATCACCGTGCGATCGAGGAGACCAATGGTGTCCTCGACGATGCTGTCGGCCAGGCTCGAGCGGATGGCGAGGCGCAGGCTCGCACGGTTCAGGACGAGAAGCGCCCCGTCGGTCGTCGTGAGCATGTTGGCGCCACGCGTCCGGTCCGCGGGGTCGATCCACGTCGCGATGGTCGCAGAATCGAGCGGGAAGGTGACCGAGTCTGCAAAAGCGGGGTCCCACGTGACGCTCGACGACGTCGGAACCGTCGCCCCGGCCCCACCCGACCAGGCGCGCTGATCGCCGACGGTGTCGATCGCGAAGGACCACGACGCCGAGCGTGCCTGCCACTCCTCCTGGAGGCCGCCGATCTCGAGGGCGACCGGCCCCGGCGCCACGCTGCGCACCGTGTCGAAGCCGACGGAGAGGAAGGCCGCTACGTACGTGACGTCGGTGTCCGTCACCGTGACACCGTCGACCACGACCCGGACGCCGGGGGGGAAGGTGTCGAAGCGCATCAGCGTCCGCGCCTCCAACGCACCGAGGTAGGCCCGGGTTACGAGAGGGAGCGGCAGCCCCGCTGCGGACGAGTAGCCGCCCAGGACCTGAAGATTCGACCCGAACTGGCTCCACGGTAGCTCGACCTCGAGAGTGAGCGGCTCATCCGGGAGTGAGGAGTCGTCCAACGCCGTGGGCGACTGCTCCTGACAGGCCACTGCGGCCACGACCAGCGCCGCCGCAACCGCGGCCGAGCCGGGTCCCCTACGTCTATGTGCTCTGGTCCGTATCAACGGCCGGTCTCGTATCGTTGTGAACGCCCGCCTCGGGGCGTCGCATCCGTGATGAAGGTCACGTCCACACGCGCGGCAGTCGCTCGGTGAAGCCCGTCAGTATCTCGTAACTGATGGTGCCGGCCAACTCCGCCACGTCATCCAGCAGGATCTCCTCTCGCCCCTCCGCACCGAGGAGGGTGGCCACGTCTCCCACGCGCACCCCCGTCACGCCGGTGATGTCTACCACCGTCAGGTCCATGGAGATCCTTCCTATGATCGGGACGCGACGGCCACCGAGGAGCGCGCTTCCGCGGTTGCCCAGCGCTCGGGGCAGACCATCGCCGTACCCGATGCACAGGGTCGCCCACCGCTCGGGCCCCGAGGCCACATGGGTGGCGCCGTAGCCCAGGCTCGTCCCGGCGACGGCGTCGCGGACGTGACCGACCCGCGCGCGGAGAGAAACCACGGGCTCGGGTGCGGGGTGAGCCGAGCCGACCTTGCCCCCGTAGAGGAAGATGCCCGGGCGAACCGCGTCACAGGCGTGCTCGGGCACGGCAAAGGTCCCGGCGCTGTTGAGCACGTGGACCATGAGCCCGCCGTTGCGCGCCCGGGCTGCCGAAAGCACGCCCTGGAAGCGCGACCACTGCTCATGCACCGACTCGATGTCGTCCTCGGCGGAATGCAGGTGTGTGAAGCATGCCACCCAGTCGACCCACTCGCCCACTGCCTCGGCCACGCCCGGGATCCACGCGTCGGCCTCGCGCCAATCGAATCCGGTGCGCCCCATGCCGGTGTCGACGTCGACATGCACACGGGCGGTCGCGCGAAGCCGTTGGGCGGCGGCGGACACGGCCGCGAGCGCGTCCAGACTCGAAATGCTCATGTCGAGACCGGCGGCCAACGCGGGCTCCAGCTCCTCTTCCTGGAGAGGAGCGAGGATCACCACCCGATTCTGCACGCCCAGGTCGCCCCTCAGACGAAGACCCTCGGCCAAGGTCGCTACTCCCCACCCCCACGGTCGCTCCCCCGCGAGCTCACGCACCACCTCACGCATCCCGAGTCCGTACGCGTCTGCCTTGACCATAGGAATGACGTGCGTCGTGTCGCCCGCGGCCTGGCGCACCCGGGCGTAGTTCGCTCTAAGCGCGGCAGCGCTCACTCGGATCCAGGAACGGGCCTCGGGATTCGTTGACATGAGGGGCCAAAGATGCCAAGAACAGTCGACCGAAACGACCCCTCCGACGCCCCGTGACCGCTCTTGAGTGACCCGACCTCCAAGGGTGATGTCCGGCCCGACGCCCCCGCGGAAACACGCTTCCCCGGCCCGGGCGCCCTGGACCGTGCGCTGGATCTGGTGCGCTTCCTGCGCAGTGAGTGCCCGTGGGACCGCAAGCAAACGGCTGAATCCCTCGTACCGCACCTGCTTGAAGAGACGCATGAGGTGGTGGACGCGATCCACGAGGGCGACGCCGAAGCGCTCGAGGGTGAGCTCGGGGATCTGTTGCTCAACCTCGCGTTCCAGATCGTCGTCGCCGAGGAGGAGGACGCACTCGACGCGGCATCCGTCTATCGACGGCTCGAGGGCAAGATGGTCGCCCGCCATCCACACCTGTTCGGCGACGGCGAGAAGCAGAGCTGGGAGAGCCTGAAGGCCGCAGAGCGGTCGCAGGACGAGGGCGTCCTCGCGGGACTGGCCAAGGGGCTCGACGCCCTCACCAAGGCGTACCGAATTCAGGAACGCGTAGCGGGCGTGGGCTTCGACTGGGCGGACTACCGCGGAGCCTACGACAAGGTCACGGAAGAGCTCGACGAGGTGGCTCGGGCCATCGCTTCGGAAAACCAGGACCAATTGGCGGAGGAGCTCGGCGACCTGCTCTTCGCAGCGGTGAATCTGGCTCGGCTCGTGGGGACCCACCCGACGACGGCGCTCGCCCGCGCGAACCGGAAGTTCGAGGAGCGCTTCGACCGGCTCGAAGCGCTCGCGCGCGAACGCGGAGTCGACGTCTCGACCGCGGGGCTCGAAGCGCTGGACGGACTCTGGGACGAGGTGAAGCGGGGCGAGGGCTAGTAGCCCGCTCGCTTGTCGACCACGTTCTCCCAGGTCGTGAGTGGCGCCCTCGAGAGATGGCGCCCGAGGTTACGCACCATCAAGTCGCACTCACGGCGCCAGAATCCCGTCGTTACAGCCGAGACATGCGGGGTCACCAGGACGTTCGGCAGCTCCCATAGGGGGTGCCCCTCGGGCAGCGGCTCCTCGGCGAACACGTCGAGTCCTGCACCACGTAGCCGGCCCTCCCGCAGGGCTTCCACGAGGGCCGCTTCGTCGATCAGCGTGCCACGAGCCACGTTGACCAGGAGGGCCCCGCGCCGTAGGCGCGCGAGCGCCTCGGCGTCGAGCATCCCCCTCGTCTCTGCAGTCTCGGGGGCCGTCACGACCAGGACGTCGGCGGTCTCCAACAGCCGATTGAGTCCGCCCTCGCCACTCACGATCTCGACCCGGCCGGCGAGCGAGCCGCTGCCGCCGACCGGCGCGAGCGCGGCGGAGTCCTTGCTCCGAGGGCTGCGCTTGAGCGCCACGACGTGCGCGCCGAGCGCCGCGACCCGGCGGGCGACCTCGCGGCCGATGCCACCGTAGCCGACGATCCCCACCGTCGCCTCCGAGAGCTCGAAGAGCGGCGATTCCGCCGGGTAGAAGGCCTCCTGCGCCCACTCCCCCCGACGCTGCGCATCGAGCGCCAGGTCGAGCCCTCGCCCGAAATGGAGAATCATCCCAAGCACCGTCTCGGCCATGGGCGGCGCGTGAATGCCCGCCGAGTTCGTGAACACGACCGACCGATCCAGCATGGTCGGCGTCAGCGACGAGCCGATGCCGGCGGACGCCGAGTGGACCCACTCGAGGTGCGCTCCGGCTTCGAGCACCGATTCCGGCACCCCCCAGCCGACGTAGACCTGTGCGTCACGAACCGCCGCCAGGACCTCCGGACCTGCGCGCGTCGCACCGTCGCCCGACCCGTCCGTGTGTTCGGTGGCGACCCACACGTCCCAGTCCCCGGGTAGCTCCCGGCTCAAGCGCTCGGGGACCCACGCGGGCATCGCCCAGATCGGGCGGCGGTCGGCCATGTCGAGCACGACACGAGGCATGTCGGGTCCTACCTCAGGGATACAGGCGGTTCATCAGCCGGGGGAACGGAATCAGCTCGCGGACGTGATGCTTCCCAGTGATCCACGCAACCGTGCGCTCGATGCCGAGCCCGAAGCCGGAATGCGGGAACGTGCCGAAGCGTCGTAGGTCGAGATACCAGGCGTATGCGGCCTCCGGCAGACCCTGCTCCGCGATACGTTCCCGTAGCCGGTCGAGGTCATCCTCGCGCTGGCTGCCGCCGATGACCTCTCCGTAGCCCTCGGGCACGAGCAGGTCGTCGCACAGCACGGTTCTCGGGTCGGCCGGGTTCTCCTTCATGTAGAAGGCCTTGGCCTGCTTCGGGTAGTCGTGCACGAAGAGCGGGAGGTCGCGCTCGGCCATGAGGTCACCCTCGTCGGTGGCGCCCAGATCCCTGCCCCACTCGACCTCCGAGCCCCGACTCTGCAGCTCCTCGACGGCTTCCGTGTAGCTGATGCGCGGGAACGGGGGCTTCACGAGCTCCAGCTTGCTGGTGTCGCGCTCGAGCACCTCGAGGTCGTCACCGCAACGCTCCAACGCCCGCTCCACGATGTAGGAAACGAACTCCTCCTGAAGCCGCATGTTCTCGTCCGAGTCGGCGAAAGCCACCTCGGGCTCGACCATCCAGAATTCCGTGAGATGGCGACGCGTTTTGGACTTCTCGGCCCGGAACGTCGGGCCGAAGCAGTACACCCGACGGAACGCTGGGCACGCCGCCTCGATGTAGAGCTGCCCCGTCTGCGCAAGATACGCGCGCTCGCCGAAGTAATCCGTCTCGAAGAGCGTTCCGGCGTGCTCTCCCACTGCCCCGGTCAGGATCGGGGCGTCGACGCGCACGAAGTCACGATCGTAGAGGAAGTCGTGGATGGCCTGCTCGACCTCGGCCCGGACGCGAAGGCCAGCGCGCTGCTGGGACGAGCGCAGCCACAGGTGCCTGTGATCCAGCAGGAAGTCGACCCCGTGTTCTTTGGGCTGGATGGGGTAGTCGGCCGCGGTGGCCAACACCTCCATGTGGGTCACCCCGATCTCGTGCCCCCCCGGCGCGCGGGCGTCCTCACGCACGTCGCCACTCACGGCGACCACGCACTCGGGCGTTAGTTCCGCATGCGCGTCCCAGACGCTTTCCGGCAGCTGGCTCTTCACGAGCACGCACTGCGCGATGCCGGTCCCGTCCCTCAGGACGAGGAACGCCACCTTACCGTGCCCGCGGGTCCCCTCGACCCATCCACGGAGCGTGACGTTCTCCCCTACGTGCTGCGACAGTTGTCTGATCTCGGCCATGCGTGTGGCGGTGGTTTCGGGAGGTACCTGGTCCGGCGACCGGACGCGCGTGCGCCCCTTTGGCGTCCACGATCCTATCAGCGTCAGCCGATGCCGTACATCTCCAGCCGGTCGCGGTAGCGGCCCGTGAGCTGTGCCCGGATGCGTGCGTGCTCGGGCGCCTCCAGCTCCGGGTCCGACGCGACGACGCCGCGCGCCTCGCGCTGGGCGACGACGAGCAGGTCCTCGTCACGCATGAGGTCGGCGAAGCGCAGGACCGGGTCCCGTCCGTGCTGAAGACTCCCGAACAGGTCACCCTGTCCACGAATGCGGAGGTCCGCCCGGGCCACCTCGAACCCGTCGGCGGTGTCGCGGAGGACCTTGAGGCGTTCATCCGCGCCATCCGCGGGCTCCGCAATCAGGATGCAGTGGCTCTCTGCCGCGCCGCGACCGACCCGGCCGCGCAGCTGATGCAGCTGCGACAGCCCGAAGCGCTCGGCGTGCTCGACGACCATCACCGTGGCATTGGCGACGTCGATTCCCACCTCGATCACCGTCGTCGCCACGAGCACGTCGACGTCGCCCGCCAGGAAGGCGCGCATGACCGCGTCCTTCTCGGAGCTGGCCAGCTGGCCGTGCACGAGCCCGACGCGGAGGTGAGAGAAGGGGCCTTCACGGAGCCGCTCGAACTCGTCCGTTGCGGCGAGGAGATCGACCTTCTCCGACTCGGCGACCAGGGGATAGACGATGTAGGCCTGCCGCCCCTGCTCGACCTGGGCGCGGACGAAGTCGTACACGTCGTCCCGAGCGGCCGGGCGCCGTAGAACGGTCTGTACAGGTGTTCGACCCGGCGGCAGCTCGTCGAGCACGCTGAGGTCGAGGTCGCCGTAGAGCGCCATCGCGAGCGACCGAGGGATCGGGGTCGCCGACATGACGAGCAGGTCGGGGCGAAGCCCCGGCCGATCGAGTAGTGCCATGCGCTGCCGCACACCGAAGCGGTGCTGCTCGTCGACCACCACCAGCCCCAGCGAAGCGAAGCTCACGGCGTCTTGGATGAGCGCGTGCGTCCCCACGACGAGCCTGGCCGTCCCGTCCTGAATATCGGCCAGTGCTGCCCGCCGGTCGGCGGCCCCCAAGCCGCCGGTGAGGAGGTCGATCCCGAGACCGAGCGGCTCGACGAGCTCGCGCAGGTTCGCAGCGTGCTGCTCGGCGAGGATCTCGGTGGGCGCCATGAGCGCCGCCTGGAGTCCGCCCTCGGCGGCCAGGAGCATCGCGAAGAGTGCGACCGCGGTCTTGCCCGATCCGACGTCACCCTGAAGAAGGCGACTCATGCGTCGATTCGATTGCATGTCCGCGTAGATCTCGCGGAGGGACCGCGCCTGCGCCTCCGTGAGCTCGAAGGGCAGCGCCTCGTGGAGCGGCCGAATCAGCTCGTTCGTGCGCACATGCTCGATTCCCGGCTCGATCTCCGTGGCCCGTCTTCGCGCCTGGGCCTGCACGATCTGGAGAAAGAAGAGCTCGTCGAATGCGAGGCGACGCCGGCCGACGTCCGCCTGTCGGATCTCGTCCGGCCGGTGAAGGAAGGTGAGCGCGCGCCCGAGGGGCGGGAGTCGGTACCGTTCGAGCGCGTCGCCCGCGAGGTACTCGTCCTCGTCCGCCCAGCCGAGCAGCGCATCCAGATTCTTGTCGAAGACGCCGCGCAGCACCCACTGCGGCAGGTCCTCCGACGCCGGATAGGTGACATAGATGAGCCCGGTCCGGCCACCGGATTCCTGGCCTCTGGACACGACGGTCATCTCACGCGGCTGGATCTGCCTCCCGTGGAAGAACTTCACCGGCCCGGTCACGAGCACGGTGTCGCCCTGCCGGAGCTTCCGGTCGAGCCACGGCTGGCCCGGCCATGCGGCCGTGATCATTCCGGAATCGTCCTCCAGGACGGCCTGGAAGATGCGAAGCCCGCGACGGGTGGGGATCACGCCTTTGCTCCTCACGCGTCCCAGCGCCGTGACGTCCTCGCCGACCTCGAGGGTACCGATGGGTCGTACGGTCGACGCGTCGTCGTACCGACGGGGTACATGGTAGAGGAGGTCGCGCGCGGAAGTGATACCCAGCCTCGCAAACGCGTCCGCCCTTTTGGGGCCTACCCCCTTGAGGAACTGGACCGGTCGGTCGAGGTGCGAATAGGTCACGGCTCCGGCCCGAACACCGCCTCTACGAACGCTGCCGGGTCGAAAGCGGCCAGGTCCTCCAGCGCCTCGCCGGTCCCGACGAGCTTCACGGGAACTCCATGCTCCTGCCGGAGGGCGACCACGATCCCGCCTCGTGCTGAGGAATCCATCTTGGCCAGCACGATGCCGCTGACGTCCACGCTGGACTTGAAAGCCTCCAGCTGGCGCATCGCGTTCTGGCCGACCGTGGCGTCGAGTACGAGGAGCGTCTCGTGCGGGGCCCCCTCGATCCTGCGCCGCACCACCCGGTCGATCTTCTCGAGCTCCTGCATGAGACCGCGGTTGGTGTGAAGCCGCCCGGCGGTATCGATCAGTACGACATCCGTACCGCGCGCCTCAGCGGCCTCGAGGGCATCGAAGGCCACCGCCGCAGGATCCCCGCCCTGCTGACCCTTGAGGAAGTCGACCCCGATGCGTTCGGCCCAGGTCTCCAACTGCGCGACGGCCCCGGCCCGGAAGGTGTCCGCCGCGGCGACCATGACTCGGAGGCCTCGGCCGGCGAGCCAGTGCGCCAACTTCGCCACGGACGTGGTCTTGCCGACGCCGTTAACGCCCACGACAAGGTAGACCGTCGGCCCGTCGGTGGCGGTCGCCAGCGCGGTGTCGTCTGGCGAACCCAGGATCTCGGCGATCTCGGCCTTGAGGCTCTCCACGACGGCCGCATGCCCGCGCGCCTTGCCTCTCCGCAGCTCGGCCTCCGCCCGATCGACGAGCCTAAGCGTCGCGGCGACTCCGAAGTCCGCGGTGAGGAGTCGCTCCTCGATCGCCTCCAGCGAGGTCTCGTCGAGCCCCCCGGCCGCGACGCGTACGTCGGTCAACGCGAGGTCGACGAGGCTCTTCCAGATCCCTTTCTTGCGTTCGGGCCCGGTCTTGTAGAGGCGGCTCACCGGAGACCACTCCGCCTCCGAGCGATCCACTCCCCACAAAGAAGCCCGATGACCAGCAGATAGGGCCAGGGCTGCGTTCGGAGCGGCACGCCCGGGTCCCGGTCGGCCGCGGAGGATGCGTCGGCGAGCTGGCTGTCGTCTGCACCGAACGGCGACGGAACCATCTCTTCCGTGGACCCCGCCACGTCGAAGCGCCCACTGGCCAAGGTGTCTCCGGAGGCGCCCTGCACGAAGTAGTCGTACAGCCCTGGCGGCAGCACTCCGGTCTCGAACGTGGTCCGGTCCACCACGGTCGTCTCGGCGACGACCGAGTCGCCCCGGGACACCACGACGCGACGCTCGACCCCATCGATGGGCGCGTTCCATGGGACGGGCTCACCCCGCTCGACGACCCAGCTCACCGGGCGGGGCTGCGCCCCGAGCACCGACTCGCCACCGAGTAGCCACCCGGCGATACCCGACCACACGTGGCGATAGGCCGCCCGGCCATTCTCACGCGCAGCCCAACGCCAAAGCCCGGATGCGAGCAGCACCGCGGTTCGACCGCCCTCGTCCTCCTCGAGGTGCACCATCGCCTCCAACGGCCCCGCGCCGCGCAGCTGGACGAAGAGCGAGCCCCGCACGCGGGCCGGGTCAGTCGGCAGCAGGACGCCGGTGACTGGCGGCAGGCCCTGGAAATCCATCCCAGCCAACGACCCGGCGATCGGAGAAGTCGGGATATCCGAAGAGACGTACCACTCGCCGTCGCGCGGGTCTCCCGCCGCGATTCCCACGAGCTCGGCCCCGGACGCACCGTCCAACAGGATCGCGTCCGGGCCGGGCCGTCCCACGAGCTCCTGAACCCAAGTATCGGACTGGTCGTCGAGCCCGTGCAGTACAAGGAGCGCCGCCTCCTCGGCCGCGCTCCTCACGGTGGCCGAGTCCACCGGACCACCCCGATCGAGTGCCCTGCCCATGGAGACGTAACGGTCCGGGCCCGCACGCAGATAGCCGAGCCCGGGGAGTCCGGTGACTTCTTCGAGAACGGGCAGCAGATAGCGCGGCTCCCAGTCGGGCCTGAGCGACAACACCACCAGCGCGCGCTCCTCAGTGCCCACACTCGCATACGAGACCGCCTCGTCGTCGGAGGCGAAGGCGTCGCCCGCGAGCGTGATGGAGGCGGTGTAGCGAAGGCGCCCGGTAGAGGACGGCGTGGGCAACGGAACCCGGACCCGGGCTCTCAGCCCCCCGGAGGGCGCAGCCACGCGCGCATCCGCTATCGGTACCCCCTCCTCGAAGACACGGACGTCGAGCGAGTCGCCCGACCCTCCGTGCACCTCGAGCTCGGCCGTGACCGACCCATCGACCAGCGGCAGGTCGGGGACCTCGAAACCAGAGATCCCCGCGTTGGCCACCTCTTGGCCGAACGGCTCGAACTCGACATCCAGCGGGAGCGACGCCAGGGCGGAGCGAACCGCGACGGCATCCTCGAAGCGGAGGTCCGAGAGCACCCTCACACGCGTGACCCCCGACTCAACCGCCCGTTCGAGCGCCGGCGCCAGCCGTGTGATCAGCTCGGTCGGCTGGTCATCCGCATCCGGAATCCCCAGTGACGTTCCGGCCCCGAAGGCCACCACGTCCCAGCCCGCCCGCTCGAGCTCTCGCGCGCGATCCAGTGCTTCGGTCCAGGCGGATGCCCCCGAGGATGTCGCCGCGGCCATGCTCAGCGAAGCGTCGAGTAGCGCCCAACGGCGCTGGGTACCGTCCGCTCCAAACGCCGCCGGCAGTCGAACGTCGAAAAGGAGAAGGAGCAGTACGATCCATACCCCCGCTCTCACGAGGCCGAGCCAGCGACCCCAAGCCACCGGAAGCTCGACCCTCAAGTAGAGCCAGAGGGAGTACGCGACGGCTCCCGCCGCGAGGGCGAGTAGTAGAGCCCAGCGAATCAAGCTGTACGATCAGGTCGTGACGGGTGGACCGAAGCGGATCGGGTCGGTGGCACGGGCTCCTACTGCTGGCCGCCGCTCGAGACCGGTCCGTCCCCCGCCGACTCCGCGGTCTGTGCCTCGGCGAGAACCGTGCGCACCGGGCCCGCCTCCGGAATCGACTCGAGCAGCGCCACGCGGACGTTCCGCTCCTCCTGCCACCTCATGCGGTCCTCTGACGGCACGGGATCGCCCGACGGCAGGTCGACGGAAAGCGGGTCCTTGAACTGACCGCTTTGCAACATCTCGTAGTGGAGGTGGGGCCCCGTCGCGAGACCAGTCATGCCCACGTATCCGATGATGTCTCCCTGGAGCACTCGAGTGCCTACCGACTGACCACCCCGGAACCCGCTCAAGTGCGCGTAGCGGGTAATCCACCCGTTCGAGTGTCGAATGCGGACCGTATTGCCGTAGCTGTTGTCCCACCCTCGCTCGATGATCACCCCGTCGGCGGTCGCCATGATCTCCGTGCCGGAGTCTGCCGCGTAGTCGACGCCGCGGTGCGCGCGCCAGCGCTGCAGAATGGGGTGGAATCGGCCGCTCGTGAAACGCGACGATATGTAGCGGTACGCTAGGGGTCTCAGCAGGAAGGCGCGCCGTACCGACTCCCCCTCCAGGTCGAAATAGGACCCGCGTCCGTCTCCGTTCGGATCGAAGTAGACGGCGTGGAACGGCTTGCGTTGGTTCACCAACTCGGCCGCGAGGAGGCGCCCGGCTCGCATCGAGCCGTCCGGACGAACCTCCCGCTCGAACGCGAACCGGTAGGTGTCACCCACCCGAATCTGCCGCGAGAAGTCGACCTGCCACTGGAAAACGCGATCCAGGTGGTCGATGAGCGAATTGCGGTCCGCGAAGGTCATCGTCTGGAGCGCCGGGTTGTGGACCACGGCGTTCCAGAGCACATCCTCGATCTCGCCGCTGGCGAAGATCGTGTCCACGTAGATCGGTGTGCGGATGAGATCAGCCGACCACCCCAACGCATCTCTGGACAACCTCACGGTCTGGTCGGGCGTGAGCGCCACGTCCACACCGCGCAGTGAGTCGTCGTCGCGGAGGTAACGAAGTGTGATCTCGGTGCCCTGCCGCATGCGCCGGGGCGAGGCGTGCTCTCGGAAGGCCATGAGAAACGAGGCCTGCTCGTTCGCGGTCATGACCGGCCACAGGACCTCGCCGAAGGTGTCGCCGCTCCTGAGGGCGTAGATCTCGACGTTCTCAGCGGGGGGTACGTAGAACGGCTGGAGCTGCCCCACCTCGGGGATCTCCCGGCTGCACGCCGCCATGACCACGGTCGCAAAAGCGACCGTCGCCATACGCGCGTGCGTGCGCAGAGCTCCACTCAAAGCCGACTCTCCTGTCTCGTTACGCTCCGGGACACGCCGGCACCGCCGGCCGCCCCCTTAGTCCATCTGACGTCGGATGAACGTCGGTATGTCCAACCCCTCGATCTGATCCCTGGACACCGTTCGCTCCGGGAAGCGTGTGAGCGGAAGCACCTGATCCGCCCTCGGCGGCACGATCGTCTCCGCCATCTGAGGGGGCATGTGCTCCACCCGTCCACCACCCGCAGCTACCCTCACCTCCAGCTGCTGCGCAACCGGCCGCTCCACCGGGACCTGCTCCTGAAGGGGCTGGACCGGAGGCTGCGGCTGGGGGCGCGGGCGCCGAAAATCGCCCGCAATCACTTTCTCGTCTTCGGCGGAATCGAAGCCCGTCGCAATGACCGTAACTCGAATCTGGCCATCGAGTTCGGGATCGTGGACGGCGCCGAAGATGATCTCGGCCTCGTCCCCCGCCTCTTCCTGGATAATCGAAGATATGGTGGTGACCTCGTCAATGGCGAGGTCCATGCCCCCGGTGATGTTGATCAGGACGCCTCGGGCACCCGCGATCGACACGTTGTCGAGCAGCGGCGAGGAGATCGCCTCCTGGGCCGCCTCCTGCGCCCGGTTGTCACCTTCTCCGAAGCCCGAGCCCATGAGGGCAGGGCCCCGAGCGGCCATGACCGTGCGCACGTCGGCGAAGTCCACGTTGACCTCACCGGTGACGCTGATGAGGTCCGAGATGCCCTGCGTGGCGTTCAGCAGAACCTCGTCGGCCTTCTTCAGCGCATCCTTGAACGACGTGCCCTTGGGCACGACGGCGAGAAGCCGGTCGTTGGGCACCAGGATCATGGTGTCGACGGCACGCCGCAGCTCGGCCAGGCCTTGCATGGCCTGGCGCTCCCGCTTGCGGCCCTCGAACGAGAACGGCTTGGTGACGATACCGATCGTCAGCGCGCCCATGTCGCGGGCGATCTCGGCGACGAGCGGTGCTGCGCCGGTACCGGTGCCTCCGCCCATGCCAGCGGTGACGAAGACCAGGTCGGCGCCCTCGAGCGCACGACGCACCTCGTCCTCGCTCTCGGCGAGGGCCTGACGGCCGATCTCGGGCCGTGCCCCGGCTCCGAGGCCGCGAGTCAGCTTCTTCCCGATCTGGATCGTGACTTGGGCCCTGGAGCTCTTGAGAGCCTGACCGTCGGTGTTCATCGAGATGAACTCGACGCCTTCCAGGTCTTCGTCCACCATGCGGTTCACCGCGTTGCCGCCGGCGCCGCCGACGCCCACGACCTTCATGCGCGCGTTCTGAATCGGAGTCTCTTCGAACTCGAAGATCATCATTGTGTCCTCCCGTGGGACTGTCGTGGGACTAGAAGAATTCCTTGAGCCAAGTACCGAGCTTCGTGAACACGCCCGAAGTGAGCGTAGAGGCGCCCCTGCCCGTCTCCGCGAAGCGATCCGCTCCCCAGAGAGCGAGACCCGCAGCAACCGCGAAGCGAGGGCGCCGAACCGAGTCCGCCAGGCCGCCGAGCCCCTCCGCGGGCACGCCGAGCCGAACGGGTGAGGCAAAGATCTGCTGGGCCAACTCGATGATGCCGGGGATCGCGACCGTCCCGCCCGTCAACACGATGCCGGCGCCGAGCTTGTCGAGAACCCCCTGCTCCTCCAGCTCCTGCTGGACGATGCCGAACATCTCGTCGAGCCGCTGTTCTATGATGTGAGCGATCAGCTCGCGGGCCACGGCCCTCATCTGACCGGGCGACGGGCCGGGCATCTCCACGGTCTCGCGCGGATCGACGAGCTGCGCGAAGGCCATGCCGTACTGCTCCTTGGCTCGCGTCGCCTCCGCGTACGGGACCGACAGCCCCCGCACGAGGTCGGCGGTGAGGGTCGCCCCGCCGAAGGGCAGGATGGAGACGTGCTGGACCTTGCCTTCGTAGTACGCGGCGATGTCCGTCGTCGTGGCGCCGATCTCGACCATGGCGACGCCCACTTCCTTCTCGTCTTCGGTCAGCACCGCGTGGCCTCCCGCGAGCGGCTCGAGAACGAGCTCCTGCACGCGGTAGCCCGCCCGGTTCACGGCCTTGGTGATGTTGGCGGAGCCGGTGATCTGGCACGTCACCAGGAACACCTCGGCCTCGAGACGCACGCCGGCCATGCCGACGGGATCCTTGATGCCCCGTTGGTTGTCGACCCGGTACTCCTGCGGAATGGCGTGAATCATCTCACGGTCCGGGGGCAGCGCTACGGCGCGCGCCACCACGTGGACACGATCGACGTCGTCCGAGGTGACCTCGTCCTCCGAGATCGCCACGACGCCCATGGAATTCGATGCGCGGACGTGGTCTCCTCCGATACCCGCGTAGACGCGGTCCACGGAAACACCGGCCATGAGCTCAGCTTCCTTCATGGAGCTCCGCACGGACTCCGTGATCTCGTCGATGTTGGTGACCATGTCGCCGCGCAGCCCACCGGTCCGAGCCTGACCCACGCCCAGTATGGTGAGACCCGGCCGACGAAGATCCCCGCTGATCTCCCCGATGACCGCGCACGTGTTTGCCGTGCCGATGTCGAGGCCGGCGATGAGGTTGGCGCGCATGCTCAGCTCCCTCCCTCGCGGCCACGCCGCACCACGACCTGGTCCTCGAAGCGCAGGTCCACGACTCGCGGAAGTCGATCGGGCGTTTTCGAGGCGGCATCGGCCAACGCCCCGAGCCCCTCACGCAGACGTGCCGGAGGTGTCCCGGGCTGGACGAGGAAGTCGACCGGTGGGTCGGTCCAGCTCACGACCATGGCGCCCCGTTCGGTCCACGCGACGCTGGAGACACGCTGCAGGAACGCCGTGTCCGACGTCATGAGGTGATGGACCTCGCCGGCCAGCTGGCGTACGTCGTCTGGGACGAGGCGCGCGCCACTTGGTGGCCGGGCCGCGGTGGACAGCACCGGAAGATCGAGTCGGTACGCCGCCGGGTCGAGCGGGAGCCGATACCCCTCGGCATCGACCGGCTCGAGTGCGGGCGTGGGCGCCAAGGCCACGGGCGTGCGCTCGACCACGTCCACGACGAGTCCGTCCGGGAACCGTCGCGTCACGCGGGCCTCACGCACGAGCGGATGGCGCGCGACGCGATCCGACCAAGCCGCGCGGTCTCCCCACACCGAGGTCTCGGGACCGAGGTCGAGCAGGGTCACGACTTTCGCCTCTGACAGGTATCGTAGCCCGCGCACCTCGACCTTGGAGATCACGAACGTGTCCAAGTCGCGCATCCAGGCCGAGACGCTCGGCCACGCGGTGGCTGCGGCACCCAACGCGGCGGTCGTGAGCAGGATCTTCACGTCCCTACGCATGGACTCTGGCCTCCAGCAACTCGAGCAGGTCCGCCCCCAGTGTCTCTATGGATCCGGCGCCGAGCGCGACGACGAGATCACCCGGCTCCAGCGTGGCCTCGACTGCCCCGGGCAGCGTGGCGAGATCGGCGTGGTAACGGACGCCGGACGCGCCGGCCGAGCGCGCTGCCTCGGCGACCAGCTCACCGTTCACTCCTGGAAGCGGAACCTCGCGTGCCGGGAAGACGTCGGTCACCCAGGCTACATCGGCGAGCCCGAGCGCCCGCCCGAAGTCGGCCGCGAAATCACGCGTGCGCGAGTACAGGTGTGGCTGGAATACCGCGACGATTCGGGCCCCCGGAAAGCGAGCCCGGGCGGTGCGCAGAGTGGCCACGATCTCTGTGGGGTGATGCGCGTAGTCGTCGACGACTGTGATGCCTTCGACTTCGCCCAGTTGTTCGAAGCGACGCCCCACCCCGGTGAACCGACCCAGCGACTCCAGAATGTCCGGCCAGTCGACGTTCAGGTAGCGGGCCACGCTCGCGGCCCCCAGGGCGTTCAGCAGATTGTGTCGCCCCCCGACCTGTAGTCGCAGCGTCCCGACGGCCACGCCTTCCTCCATGAGGTCGCACGCCGTGACGTGGGGCTCCACCGCGACGCGCACTGCGCGCAGCATGGACCCGGCGCTGGTGCCGTACGTGTACCCCGCGCGCTCGAGACCGGCGAGCAGGGACGACGCCCCGCTGTCGTCCGCGCAGACGACGGTGCGCCCGGAGCCTCTGGTCCGAGCCGCGAAGTCGGCAAAGGCTGCACGCACGCCTCTGAGGTCGCCGTAGATATCGAGGTGGTCGGCTTCCATGTTGGTGATGACCGAGACGTCCGGCGTCAGCGTCAGGAAGGACCGGTCGTACTCGTCCGCCTCCACCACGAAGAGGTCGGTGGAGCCGAATCGCAGGTTGCTCTCCCACCCGAGCACCCGACCGCCGACCAGTCCCGTGGGATCGAGTCCGGCGCCGGCGAGGATCTCGGTGGTCATCGCCGTGGTCGTCGTCTTTCCATGCGTCCCGGCGATCGCCGCCAGAGTACCGGAAGCCACCCACTCTCCGAGGGCGCGCGCCCGCTTCACGACCGGGATGCCCGCTGCGCGTGCGGTGACGACCTCAGGGTGCTCGGCCGGGATCGCCGAGGTCACCACCAAGGCGGACGCATCTTGGACGTGGACCGGATCGTGCCCGACGTGAACCGTGGCGCCGAGCTCCTCGAGGCCACGGAGCGAGGCTCCGTCCTTCGCGTCGCACCCGCTCACCTTTCCGCCGCTCCTGAGCACGAGCTCGGCCAGCGCGCACATCCCCGCCCCGCCGGCGCCCATGAAGTGGACCGGTCTTTCGGATGCGAGGGCACGAAGGTCAACGGGACGATCGCTCACGCGGCCCTCCCGTGAGGCGAGAGGAAGGAGGCGACGTCAGCCGCGATCTCCACGGCGGCGTCCGGGCGTGCCATGCCGGCGGCGGCGGCACGCATGCCATCGAGCCGGCCGGGACGAGACAGCAGCGCCGACAGCTCGCTCCACAGCGTCGCTCCGGTCAGCTCGGACTCCGGAGCCACCAACGCCACGCCAGCTCGCTCGAGCGAGCGGGCGTTGTGCATCTGGTGGTCGGCGGCGGCGAACGGGTAGGGCACCAGGATCGACGGCAGGCCGGCGTTGAGCAGCTCGGCCGTCGACATCGCGCCGGCCCTGCAGACGGCTACGTCCGCGGCGGCGAGCGCCGCGGGCATGTCATCGATGTAGGCGACGGCCCGCACCCAGTCGGGCGAGGCACATTCGCTCAGCAGGCTCGACACGCCGTCGATGTGCTTCGGGCCCGTCGACCAGAGCAGATGCAAGCGATCGGGGCGCTGTAGGCTGCCGGCGCTCACGCCTCGGACGGCCTCGCCGACCACCCTGTTCAGCGCCAAGGAGCCCTGGCTCCCTCCGGCCACGAGCACGAGCACCGCGTCCGAGGGGAGGTCGAGCGCGGCGCGGGCTACGTCCCGCCCGCCGCTCGCGGCCGGACGCACGGGATTGCCCGTGACGCGTGTCACCTCGCGACCCGCAGGTAGCCGATCGACGACGTCCGGAAACGCCACGTGCACTCGGGACGCCCACCGGCTGAGGAGCTTCGTCACGGCCCCCGGCACGGAGTTCTGCTCCTGTAGAACGAGCGTCACGCCGCGCATCGCAGCCATGATCCCCGCGGGTGCACCCGCGTAGCCGCCGGTCACCACGACCACCTCCGGCCTTTGCTCGGAGAACAAGCGGCCGACGCGAACCAGAGAGGTCGCGAGACCGGTGATCGCCCGCCAGCTCCGAAAAGGATGAGCCCGATCCACGCCCTGGACGGGCAGGAGGAGGTGCTCCTCGCCCTGCTCCGGGAGGACGCGCGCCTCGAGACCACGCTGTGCGCCGACGAACACGACGCGCACGTCCGGTCGGAGTTGCCTGAGCGCATCGGCGACCGCAAGGGCAGGGTACAGGTGCCCACCCGTACCGCCGCCGGAGAACACGACCACCGGCGCCTCATGCACGGGCCGCCTTTCCGCCAGGCGTGGCGCGCGCTACCGAGATGAGTATCCCGAGCGCCACCAGCGTCATGATCAGGTTGGAGCGCCCGTACGAGACCAACGGGAGGGCGAGTCCGGTCGCCGGCGCCAGGGCCAGACCCACGGCCATGTGCAGGATCGCCTGCAGTGTCACCAGGCTGGTGCACCCGATTGCCAGGAGTTGCCCGAAACGGTCTCGCGCCCGACCCGCGATGCGGAAGCCGACGAGGACGATGGCTGCGTACAGGCCCACCAGAAGCAGGACGCCGATGAAGCCCCACTCCTCGCCGATCATGGCGAAGATGAAGTCGTTGTGGGCTTCAGGGAGGAAGCCGAACTTCTGGCGTCCTTCGCCGATACCCACGCCGTTGACGCCTCCGGAGCCGAGCGCGAGCAGCGATTGGCGCACCTGGAAGCCCGACCCGGCCGGGTCGGCCGTCGGATTCAGGAAGGCTTCGATGCGCTCGGCGCGGAAGCCCACCGCGAACTGCCGCCACAGGAACGGAAGGGACAGCAGTGCCAGAAAGACGAAGTGCGCTAGGCGCGCGCCTGCGGCGAACACGATCAGGGCGCCCAACATCGTGATCACCATGGCCCCGGAGAGATCCGGCTCGAGCACCGTCAGGACGATGACCACGCCCCAGACCGCCAGGAAAGGACCCAACCCACGTCGCAGCGACTGGAAGTGGGGTGCCTTCTTCACCGCGACCGCGGCGGTCCATACGACCACCGCGACTTTGGCGATTTCCGAGGGCTGCACCGAGATGCCCGCCACGAGCAGCCAACGTCTCGCGCCGTTCGTCTCCGGGGCGATCGCGTGCGTCCAGGGCAGCAGGACGAGAACGAGTCCGACGACGCTCGCAACCAGGAGCGGCCAGGCCAGCTCTTCCCACAGTTGATACGGGAGCCAGGCGCACAGCATGAGCGCCGCGAGACCGATGCCGGCGCCCGCGGCCTGGTTGAGGACGTAGTACGTGTCGGGCAAGCTCTGACGGAGCGCCAACACGGACGAGGCCGAGTAGAGCGATACCAGCCCGAACGACAACAGGAGCACGGTCAGGCCCATGACGGCGGCGGCCTCCCAGCCGCGGCCGAGGCCCGCGTCGGGTAGCCGGACCGGACCCGCCGGGGCGATATCCATCGGGCGGGGGCTCACGCGAGACCCTCCACGAGCTGCTTGAACGTTCCGCCACGCTCCTCGTACGACCGGAACATGTCGAAGCTCGAGCATGCGGGCGAAAGCAGAACCATGTCCCCAGCCACCGCGACCTCCGCGGCGCGCGCGACCACGGACGCGAAGTCCCCACCGAGCACCTCGACGGGAACGCTTCCGGCGAGCTCCCTGGCGATCCGGTCCCGAACCGCGCCGTAGGCGAGCACCTGTCGGACCCGAGCCTTCGCCTCGGTGGCCAGGGGTCCGAACGGCTCGCCCTTGTCCTTCCCACCCAACAACAGGACGGCCGGGCGCTCGAGACTTCGCACGGCGCTCACAGCAGCTGCCACGTTCGTCGCCTTCGAGTCATTGACCCACAGGACCCCGCCCACATCAGCCACGGGCTCCATGCGGTGTGGAAGCGGTCGAGCCGTCCCGAGCCCGGCGCCCACGTCCTGCGCCGACACCCCGGCCAGCAGCGCGACGAGGCCCGCCGCGAGTGCGTTGCTCACGTTGTGCGCGCCCAGGAGCGGCAGCTCCGAGACGTTCAGCAGCAGCTCGGCCGGACCGTCCACCGCGCCGTACATGGCGTCGCCCTCGACCCACGTGCCCCGGTTCGACGGTTCTCCGAACAACCACCGTTCCCCGGGCGCATCGCCTGCGAGATCGGCGACGGCCTCGTCTCCTGCGGGCAGCACCCACCGGCTCTCCGCCGAGGCGTTGTCGAAGATCCTCGCCTTGTCCGCGAAGTATGCGTCGACCTCGTCGTAGTAGTCGAGATGGTCGGGCGACAGGTTCGTGACCACGCCGATGTCCGGCTTGAACGTCTCCACGCCCCTCAGCTGAAACGAGCTCATTTCGAGGACGTACCAGTCGGGAGGATCGTCGAGGAGCGCGAGGTCCGAGGCAGCCGGTGCCAGCCCGCCACCGACATTGCCTCCGGCCATCGCCCGCTCGCCCGCCTCGGTGAGGAGGTGGGTGATGAGCAGCGTCGTGGTCGTCTTACCATTGGTCCCGGTGACCGCGATCAGTTGACCAGAGTAGAACCGAACGGCGAGCTCGGGCTCGCTGATCCAGCGGACCCCGCGCCCTGCGAGCGCCCGGAGCACTGGAGCGTGCGGTGGGATTCCGGGACTGACCACGACGAGCCCGGCGCGTGCCACGCGGTCGAGGTCGTGTCGTCCCAACTCGACGGTTGCTCCAGCCGACCGGAGGTCGGTTGCACGAGCTGAAGCTGAGGCCTCAGTGCTCGAATCCGAGACATAGACTTCTCCTCCCTTAGCGAGGGCCAAGCGGGCAGCGGCGACGCCGCTGACACCGAGTCCTACGACAGCCACACTTTCTCCATCTAAGCGCTTCATGACGCGTTACCGAGTCCATGAGCGCACTATATCCGCTCACCTGATCTTCAAGGTCGAAATGGCGAGCATCGCGAACAGGACGCCGAGTATCCAAAAGCGCACGACCACCTTCGTCTCGGGCCAGCCGAGCTGCTCGAAGTGGTGGTGGAGCGGTGACATCCTGAAGATCCGGCGCCCTTCCCCGTAGCGGCGTCGGGTGTACTTGAACCACGTGACCTGCGCGGCGACCGAAAGCGTCTCCAGCACGAAGACGCCGCCCACGATGACGAGCAGGAACTCGGCCTTGAGCAGGATCGCCATCACGCCGAGCGCTCCACCCAGAGCGAGCGATCCCGTGTCGCCCATGAAGACCTGCGCCGGGTGGGCGTTGAACCACAGGAAGCCGACGGCGGCGCCGGCGAGCGCGACCGCGAAGATCGTGAGCTCGCCCGCGCCCGGCAGATAGAAGAAGCCGAGGTAGCTCGAGGTGTCGACGCGACCCGCGATGTAGGCGAACACGCCGAGCGTCGCGGCCGAGATCGCCGTGAGGCCCGCCGCGAGCCCGTCGAGTCCGTCGGTGAGGTTCACCGCGTTGGAGGAGCCCGACACCACTGCGCCCGTGAACAGCACGAACACCGGCGCCGCGAACACCGCCGCGTAGTCCGAGAAGAAGGGGACGGTCGTCCACGTCGTCGGGTGAGGCGAG
The DNA here is from genome assembly GCA_024638325.1 of Gemmatimonadota bacterium. GTDB lineage: Bacteria > Gemmatimonadota > Gemmatimonadetes > Longimicrobiales > Gaopeijiaceae > UBA2982. The sequence continues at coordinate 44,734 of JAHEKM010000003.1, forward strand.
ATCGGGTTCCACAGGAGGAACGCGCCGAGCGCCAACCCGAAGGTCCACTGCCCGACCATCTTGTAGCGTGCGACCAGGCCACGTGTCTTGCCTTGGACGACTTTGAGGTAGTCGTCGAGGAAGCCGATGCCTCCCATCCACACCAGCGAGACCAACGCGACGATGGTGTAGGGATTGGTCAGCTCCGCCCATAGGAGGGTCGAGAACGCCGCCGCGCCGATCATGATGAGACCGCCCATGGTCGGCGTACCGGCCTTGCCCATGTGCGAGTCGGGGCCGATGTCGCGAACCACCTGACCGACGTTGGCCGTCTGCAGCTTGCGGATCACCATCGGGCCGAGCGCGAAGGCGATGAGCAGTGACGTGACGACGGCTCCGGCGGCTCGGAACGTGATGTACACGAACACGTTGAAGACCGTGTTCACGTCCGCGAGCGGAGGAAGGAGGTGGAAGAGCATCAGAAGTCCCGCTCGATGAGGGGGAGGATGCCCTCCAACGCTACGCCGCGTGAGGCCTTCAGCAGCACCACCTCGTCACCCGAGAGCCGCTCCCGCAGCAGCGGGTAGGCCTCATTCCAGTCGGTCGCCGTGATCAGGCGCGACGGGTCCTTCTCGCTCAGCTCGACCGCGGCTTCGGCGAAAGCGCCGGTCGCCACCACGAGGTCGACGTCCCGCCCCAACGCGTCCCGGAGGACGTCCTGGTGCAGGCGGTACGACGCCTCGCCGAGCTCGAGCATCGTCCCGAGCACCGCCACGCGCCTCGTCGCCGCGCCCTGGCCTTCCAGCACGTCGAGGGCGGCCCTGACGCTCTGCGGGTTGGCGTTGTAGCAGTCGACGATCACGGTGAGCGATCCCACGCGACGCACCTCACCGCGCAGCGGATTCGTCTGCGCCGAGGCGAGTCCCCGCACCGCGTCCTTGGGCGCCACGCCCAGGAGATCCGCGATCGCCAGGGCGATCATGGCGTCGGTGACCGCGTGCTTGCCCGCGAGCGGCATGGTGACCGTCTGGTCGCGCCACCGGAACTGGTAGTTGCCGAAGACGTCGACCTCGGCGTCCGTGGGGCGGAGGTCCGCGTCCGCACGCTCGGTCCAGCCGGCGACGCGCAGCCGCGGGCAGAAGGCGCGAGCCTGGTCGGCGAGCTTCGCGGGCTCGTCACCGACCACGCAGCGACCGCCGTCGGCCATGCCGCGGAGGAGGTCGAGCTTCTCCTGCAGCACGCCGTCGAGAGATCCCAGCTTCTCGAGGTGGGCCTCCCCCACCGTTGTCACTACGCCGATGTCGGGGCGCGCGATGTGCGCCAACGTGCGGATCTCACCGGGTTCGTTCGAGCCCATCTCGAGGACCACCGCCTCGGCGTCGTCCGGGGTCGCGAGCAGCGTGAGCGGCATGCCGACCCGGTTGTTGAAGTTCCCCCGCGTCGCGTGGACGCGCTTGGTGGCGCTCAGCGCCGAGGCCGTGAGGTCCTTCGTGGTCGTCTTGCCCGACGAGCCCGTGATCGCGACGACCGGCGCGCTGAGGCGCTGCCGTCGGTGCGTGGCCAATGCGCCGAGCGCGACGAGCGTGTCTGCGACGGGGTAGAGCCGTACGTCGGTATCGCTCGTCGGCTCTCGAGAGACGACTGCGCCGCGCGCGCCCTTGGACGTGGCGTCGGCCACGAAGTCGTGGCCATCGAAGTTGTCGCCGACCAGCGCCACGTACAGCTCTCCCTCCCGGACCGAGCGGGAGTCGGTGCTGACACCCGTGTACTCAACGGCATCGTCCGCCCGGTCGGTGCGAAGGCCCAGGGCCTGTCGCACGCCGAGGTCGGTCCAGGCGAAGGCGCTCATGACGCCCCCATTGCCGTGAGGCACGCGGTGACGATCGCCCGCTCGTCGAAGGGGCGCTTCTCCGTGCCGACGATCTGGTATGTCTCGTGGCCTTTCCCGGCCAGCACGACCGTGTCGCCCGGCGCGGCGGTCCGCAGCGCGTGCTCGATCGCGCGCTCACGGTCCGCGACGCGCTCGAACGCCGCGCCCTCGAGGCCGGTCGCGAGGTCGTCCAGGATCCGCTCCGGATCCTCCGTCCTCGGGTTGTCCGACGTGAGGACGATGAGGTCCGCCACGTCGCGCACGGCTTCGGCCATCGGCTTCCGCTTCGCGCGGTCGCGGTCGCCACCCGCGCCGAAGAGGACGATCAAGCGGCCCCGCGTGAGCGGCTTCACGGCGCTCAGGGCACTACGAAGCGCGTCCGGCGTGTGCGCAAAGTCGATGAGCACCGTGAACGGAGACGTTGCCACGGCCTCGAGGCGCCCGCTCACCTGAGGCGCGTCGCCGAGCCGCTCGACCACGACATCCAGCGAGATGCCAGCCGTCAGCGCCGCCGCCGTCGCGGCCAGGACGTTCTCGACGTTGTAGCGCCCCAGGAGCGGCGTGTGAACGGCTCGACTCTGGCCGTCGACCGACAGCGTGAAGCGGGCGCCGGTGGCGTCCAATTCCACTTCGGACGCGCGGACGTCAGCCTGCGCGTCGACCCCGTACGAGCGCAGCGCGCGGCCGTCCAGCTCGAGTCGGGTCCAGGCTTCCTCTTCGCCGTTGACGATGACCGTGCCGGTCGGCGCAACCAGGTCGACGAGCCGAGCCTTCGCGGCGAAGTAGTCCTCGATATCCCCGTGGTAGTCGAGGTGGTCCTGGGTCAGGTTCGTGAACACGGCGATGTCGAAGCCCACGCCGTCCAGCCGATGCTGAGCGAGCGCGTGCGAGGACGCTTCCATGACGACCGCGCCCATGCCACCGTCCACGAGCTCGCGAAGCCAGACGGCCACCTGGACGGGCCCCGGAGTGGTGAGGCCGCCTGTGCCCTCTCGGACCCCCGTGCGCTCGATGAGGCCGAGGGTCCCGATCACGGCGGTGCGAATCGTCGGCTCGAGCAGGTGGCGCACCAAGAGCGACGTCGTCGTCTTGCCGTTGGTCCCGGTGACGCCGACCGTGAGCAGTTCCGCGCTGGGCTCCCCCAGCACGAAGTGCGCTGCGAGAGCCGCTGCGCGCCGTCCATTCGACACCACGAGCTGCGGTACGTCGAGGTCCAGCGGCCGCTCGACGACGGCAGCGACCGCACCGCGACCGGCCGCGTCCCGGACAAAGTCGTGCCCGTCCGCAGCCGTCCCTCGCCAAGCGAGGAACAGGTCGCCCGCACTGGCCTGCCTCGAGTCCTGACACACGCCGCTGAGCGAGATATCCGTACCGCTGCGGGCATCGATGAGGAGGTCGGCCGACCGCAGGACGTCGCTGACGGCGTCCAGAGAGGTCAGGGCCGGGCGGGTCATTCCCCTTCCCCTATCGACAGACGCAAGTTGATCGTATCGCCGGGCTGGACCCGCGTGCCGGCCGGTGGCCGCATCGCACGGATGGAGCCCGTTCCAGCGGGCACGACCCGGAGACCCAGTGCGTGCAGCCGGCGGACCGCGACGCGCGTGGGGAGGCCGGATACGTCGGGCAGCGTGACGCCGGCCGACCGATCCCTCACCTGGGGAGAGAGCGACGTCGGCGCAGCGACCTCGCTCGCAGCGAAGCTCTGTGTCGAGCGAACCGGCAGAGTGACCGGAGCGCGCCGGGCGGACCGAATCAGCGCGGACCGGTCGAGCGGGGTCGCGCGGGCGGCCAGCGCGGCCTCCATCGTGGCCCGCGTCACCGGCGCGGCGACCGCGCCGCCGTAGTACGAGGCACCCTGCGGGTTTTCGAGTCCGACGAAGACGACGAGCTGCGGATCCTCGGCCGGGAAGAAGCCCGCGAACGAGGCGTAGTAGGCACCGCGCTCGTATCCGTGACCGGAATCCAAGCGAGCGGTCCCCGTCTTGCCGGCCACCTGGAACGACGCCATGCGAGCGGACGTCCCGGTGCCGTCCTCGACGACGTCGACCAGCGCCTGAGCGACCTGCGCGGCCACATGGGGCGCCAAGACGCGTCGGACGAGTTGGCGTTCGTAGCGCTCCAGTACCTGGCCGGTGGCGCTGCGCGTCTCGCGGATGAGCCGTGGCTGCATGAGCAAGCCGCCGTTGGCGAGGGCGCCGTACGCCATCGCCATCTGCAGCGGGGTGGCCGACAGCTCGTACCCAATCGCCAACGACTCGTCGGACATCGCGGTCCAGCGCTCGGGACGTCGCAGTGTCCCGGCGGTCTCGCCCGGGAGCTCGATGCCGGTCAATCCACCGAAACCGAAGTCGCGGAGCGTCTCGAACTGGAGCCCCGGCGTGAACGCCTGGGCGGCCTTCGCGATGCCGATGTTGGACGACTCCCGCAGCGCATCGGCCACCGAGATCCGACTCGTTTCGAGGTGCGTCTCGGTGATGGTTCTTCCGTCGATCTCCCACCGGCCGTCCCCGACGTCGACGGTGTCGTCGAGCGACGCGAGACCGTGCTGGAGGAGGCCCGCTACCGTGAACGGCTTGATCGTCGATCCTGGCTCGTACGGTGTGTTGATCGCGGACAGCGCCGTCGTGCGGCCGCCGCGGATCGACACGAGTGCGAGGATCTCGCCGGTCATCGGGTCCGTGATGACCACGTCGCCACCGGTCGCTGACGTCTCTTCGATGGCCTCCTCGAGCGCCTGCTGGGCGATCTCCTGCATGTCCATGTCGAGCGTGAGCACGACCTCGCCGCCCGCCCGGGGGGGCGTCATCATCACGCGTTCACCGGGGATCTCCCTGCCGACGTTGTCTCGCGCGATGACCTCGCGTCCCGGAACGCCCCCGAGCAGCGCCTCGAACACGATCTCGACGCCACCGGCACCCTTGTTCTCCCGTACGCCCCCGAGCACCCCGCGAGCGAGATCTCCGTGCGGGTGGTAGCGCTGCAGCACCGTCTCCAGGTGGACGCCGCGGGCGCCGCGTAGCGCGTCCCGGACGACCGGTGCGTACAGGTCGGGTGCCACGGCCCAGACGCGGTCGGTCGAAGTCAGGCGAGTGACGGCCGAGCGTGACAGGCCGAGCGACTCCCGCAGCAGGGCACGGGCGGCCTCGACATCGGTCAGCTCACGGGGAGCGACGTTGACCCGTATCCGCTCGCGTGAGACGGCGAGCGGCGTCCCATCCCGATCGAGAATCGATCCACGAGTCGCCGGCACTTCGACATCGGTCTGGTGTTGCGCCTCAGCCAGGCCCTGCCATACCGAGCTCTGCACCACTTGGATCTGGGCCGCGCGAACGCAGATCACCCCGATGGCCGTCAGCCACAGGGTGAGCACCGCGCGACGGCGCCAGGTCGGCACCCGGTCCCCCTGCAGCGAGTGCCCGGTCATGGCGCGACCTCCCCGGAGGCCAACTCCAGGATCTCGAGCTCGGACGCGTCGGGCATGTGCATCCCGAGGCGCGACCGTGCTTCTGGCACGACGCGCGCACGGCTGGTCAAGAACTGGATCTCCCGGTCCAGCTCCACGACCTGTGCCGCCGCGACCGAGGCGCGCTGCCGCACGGCGTCCAGCTCGGCGAGCGTCTCGAGCGCCCTGCTCTGGCGCCACGTGACGAGGCCCAGCGAGCCGAGGAAGACGGCCAGCGTGACCGCGGTGCGGCCGAGCGTCGTCGGATCCATCAGGCGGCCCTACGCCAGGCGCGCAGGCGGGCGCTGCGGGCACGCGGGTTGCGCTCGACCTCCGTCTCGCCGGGGCGCATCGGTTTACGCGTCAGCGTCTCGCCCAGTGGACGCCCCCGGCACGTACACGCCGGCAGCTGCGGAGGGCACACACACGCCCGGCTCCACTCGCGAAACGCGTTCTTGACCACGCGATCCTCGAGCGAGTGGTAGGAAATCACGACCATCACCGCCCCGTCATTCATCACTTCCCGTATGGCCGGTAGGCCCAGCTCGAGCGACTCCAACTCCTCGTTGACCGCGATGCGCACCGCTTGGAAGATCCTGGCCTTGTCGCGTGCCGAAGGAGCCCGTCCCAGCGTAACGGCGAGGGCCGCCACCAGGTCGTCGCTCGTCTCGAGCACCGCCGTGCCGCGGCGCTTGACGATCTCCCGCGCGAGCCTCCTGGCCTTCGGCTCCTCGCCGAAGTCCCGGAAGACCTGCGTGAGTCGCTCTTCCGTCGCTTCGGCCAGGAAGCGTGCGGCATCGAGGTCCGTACCCTCGTCCATACGCATATCCAGTGCCACGCCGCGTCGGAACGTGAAGCCTCGGGCGTCGGACTCGAGCTGGCGTGAGCTGATCCCGAGGTCGAGGACCGCTCCGTCCAGTCCACGGTCACGAGCCTCCGCGTCGAGCGGAGCCCGGTCGAACCGGCAGCGAAGGAAGCGAACACGGTCTGCCAGGTCGGCGAGCGCGCTCCGAGCGTGGTCGATCGCGTCCCCATCGCGATCGACGGCGAGCACGCGACACTCCGCGCACGCCTCGAGAATCAGCCGCGTGTGCGAGCCACCACCCAGCGTGCCGTCCAGGTACAGGCCGGGGCCGCTCGGCCTCAACAGCTCGAGCATTTCCGGACCCATGACCGGCTCGTGGTAGGTGTCCATGTCGGCTAGCCGAAGAGCCGGTGCGCGAAGTCGGCGATATCGCCCGCATCGCCACGGACCGTCTTCTCGTAGCGAGCCGGGTTCCACAGCTCGACGCGGTCGATGTTGCCGCTCAGTAGAACGGCGCCCGACAGCTCGGCCGCGGCCTGGAGCGCCGCCGGAACCAGAATCCTCCCCTGCTTGTCCGGGCTCACCTCGACGGCGTTGGCGACGATCATTCGTACCTGGTTCCAGGCGCGGGCATCGCCACGGCGGAACTCGAGGAGGCGTTCCTGGACCTCGCCCCACTTCTTCGCGGGAAAGAGCGTCAGATAGTCCTGCTCCCATTGAAGGAGCACGAAGGAATCGCTGTCCGCCTCACGTCGAAAAGCCGACGGGAGGGAGACGCGCCCCTTCTCGTCCATCTGGTGCTCGTACTGGCCGACGAATCCGCTCACACGTTACCCAGAGGTGGCACGGGGTGGGTAGAAGTGGGGAGTAATGGGAGATAATACCGCCTGCTCGTCGGGCACGTCAAGGGTGCATTTTTTGAAATATTTGGGAGTGGGCGGAGTCCCTCAGTGGGCCGAAAGAGCCGTAGTTAGGCGAAGAACATCGATTCAGCCTGAAATTCAATTTTCCGAAAATCCGAAGGAAAACCGAAGACTCCCGAAACTGCGGTGGGGAGAGATGGGGAGAGATTCGGCGGCACACCCGTGGCCAGGGCGAAAGAAAAGGGGCGCCGCGGTGGCCGAAGCCCCGCGGCGCCCCTGATCCGGACCGGGTTGGGCCCGGTCCGGTGTTAGACGGCCCTAACGACCCCGCTCGATCAGCGCATCGTTGATCTCGATGTACTGCTGCGTGGCGGCGAGGATCTGGTCGATATTGATGTTGTTCGCCTGGGCATATGGCCGGGTGTCGGCGAGTAGCTGCATCACCTCGCGGAACCTCGGCTGCGTGGCCTGCGCAGACGCGAGGGTCTGCGCATCGGCCTGCGGGAACGTCATCGAGTACAGGCTGAAGCCGTGCCAGAAGTTGATCTGGCGCATCATGTCCTGCCCCACGCCCGGGATCGCCTTGGCGAGGTTGAAGGAGCGGATCGCGTACTGGTAGTTGTCCTGCTGATAGCCCTTCCGGTAGCCGTCCGCCCAGACGAGGTTGGCAGCCTGGTTGGCTTGGTTCGGCTGGCGGGAAGCGTAGTCGGCCAGCTTGGCGGCTGCGTCGTCGAGGCGGTTGGCCTGCAGCAGCCAGTTGCCGGCGCGCAGCCCGAGGTTCGGGTAGTCCGGGTTGAGCTCGCCGAGTCGGTCCAGCGCAGCGATGGCCTCATCCAGACGGCCCCCGCGCTGGAGCGCGTCCGCGTAGATGCTCAGGAGCGGCTGAGCCTCGGGGTGGGCCTCGATGAACTGGGCACCCGCTGCGGCAGCTTCATCGAACTGCTGCAACTGGATGTGCGCGGCCACGATGTTGCGGAGCCGCCCCGCCTCCATCTCGTTACCTCGCTCGGCGAAGACCTTCATGTACGCGTCGATCGCCTCCCGATAGTAACCCGCGGCGTCGGGAGACATGCCCTCACCACCGGTCATCTCGTGCGCCGACTGGGCGTTGACCGCCGCCGTGAAGGCGAAGTTTCCGTACTGGTCCTGGAGGTCGGCGTTCTCCGGGTCGACGTCGAGGCCGACCTGGATGAAGTCCATCGCTCCCACGGGGTCGCCGGCCTGGGCGAGCTGGTAGGCGATGTTCATCCGGATGGCGACGTTGCCCGGATTGATGTCGAGGTACTGCGAGTAGTAGTCCCGCCCCTTCTCCGCATCGCCCGTCGTCGTGGCCAGGTAGCCGGCCAGCTGGAGCGCGGCTTCGTGGTAGGGGTCCGTTTGCAGAACCGTCTCGGCCTCCTGAAGCGACTCCTCGTTGCGCTCGAGCTCGCGGAGAATCTGGGCCCGCAGGAAGCGCGTGCTGTTGGCCTCGGGGTTGATCTCGAGCGCGGCGTCGCACTGACGGAGCGCGTCGTCCCACTGCTGGCTGGCGGCGTACTGACCGCAGAAGGCCGTGGCGCGGACCTGATTGTTGTAGCGGTCGAACTCGGCAAAGATCTGCTGGGCGGCCAGCTCCTCGCCGTCGTCGCGACCAACGGAGAACTCTCCGAGCACGAACTCCTCACCGTCCTCGATGGTGCGAATGGAGGCGTTGACCGTCCGGTTGCGGTCCGCGTCTTCCGTGTAGGTCGCACAGATCGCCACCGGGACCCGGAGCGCGGAAGCCAGCTGCACCGTCGTGATGCAGTCCAGCTCGTCCATGTCCCTGTTGTAGTCGTCGGCCGCGTCCTCGATATCCCCGCGCTCCATCGCCTGATGCGTCGGCAGGGTGTTGATGAGGTCTCGGAGCTCCTCCGACGCGTCACGCCCGAAGTTGTCTCGAGAGCCCTCGAGGGGGGTGAAGTACGGAATGAGCACCACGAAGCGCCCACCATCCTGGGCGTCGGCCGCCTGCGGCGCGACGATCATCGCAGCCGCCGAAGCGACGATCACGAGCTTTAGTCGTCCCAACATAGATTTGTTCTCCTGGGTACTCCCCACCTGTCACCCGCGACTCGCGGGCATAGTTCGGACCGGAACCGAACAGATGAAATAAACCAATGGGATACCAGAAGTTCGAACGGGGGGACCAACTTCCGGCATTATGCGGACAGTCATTGTATTCGTACCTTGGGTAGGAGGTCAACGCCGGATGGGCGAGCGGCGGCACCGCGACCCCTCTCACGCGGGTAGAGTGCATCCGTGAACCTTCAATCATTCAGGCTTCCCCGCGTCGCCCGCCCACGCATTTGCGCGGGGCCCCCTTGGAGCCGGCCTGCGGGTGCCCCGCGGGACGCTGTGGCCAGCCGCGTAGCCGTCGCCCTTTCGTGTGTCGCGGGTTTGGCGTGCGCGAGCGGCGCACCCGCCGAGCCCACGACAGCCTCGGCTCCGGCGACGGAGTCGGAGTGGCGGGCGCTCGCCGAAGCCAGACCCGCTCCGCTTCCGGGCGCGGTCCGTCTGTCGCTCGCGACGATCGAGATGAACGGACCCGCCCCTTGGACGCACGTCGCCCCCGTGCCCTCGGAGCTCGCCGTAACGGAACTCGCCGCCGCCGGGCTTCTCCGTCGCCGGGACGTGAACTTCGTGGAGCGCCGTCGCTTCGCGGCGGAAGCCGAGGCGGAGCGAGAAGGCCGGCGCCGGCGGCCGGGCGCGCCGGCGGTGGGCGTGTCGCCCGGAGCAGAGGTCACCGCCAGAGCCATCTGGTTGCCGTTCGGGGCCGACCAGGCGGTGCTCGAGGTCCGGTTGACCGGCGCCGCGACCGCAGCGGTCATCGGATCGCATCGGGTGATGGTGCCCGCCGACGCCGAGTTGCTCGGGACGGCGCGTGCGCTCACGGGTGCCGTGCTCGTCGCCCTGGAAGAGGCCGGCCGACTGCCCCCGTGGGACGATCCGTTCCCGGAGGCGACACCGGCCACCTATCGGGCGTCCGGGCTGCCGGACGAGGCCGTCGAACGCTTCCTACGAGGACTGGCTGCGGAGGAACTGTGGAACTGGGAGGGCGCACGCCGGTCCTATGAAGCTGCGGCGGCGACCGCGGGCTTCGTCGAGGCGGAGGCCGCGCTCGCCAGGACCGCGCGGCTGCGCAACGGAGGCACACTGGGGGAAAGTTGAGGATCGTAGTCTGTATAGCCGCCTGCCTCCTGGTCGGGCCCCTGATGGCACCGTCGGGCCTGTCAGGGCAGGCACTGACATGTCAGTTCCGTGGCACGCCCGACGCGCTTGCCGAGCGCTCGAGCCCGCTGGACTCGGTGGTGGTGTCACTCGACGGCTCGGATGCGAAGCTCTGTTACGGAAGGCCGACCGTCCGTGGCCGCGCCATGATCGGAGGTCAGCTGCCCTACGGCACGCCCTGGGAGATGGGAGCGAACGAGCCCACCACGCTGCACCTCCCCTTCCCCGCTCGCGTAGGCACGGTAGACCTCGAGGCGGGACACTACAGCCTGTACGCGATTCCCAGTGAAGCGGACTGGACCATCGTCGTGAACGGCAACCCAGATCGGTGGGGTGTCCCTCTCAGCGCATCCGTGCGGGCGGCGGACCTGGGCAGCTTCGCGGTTACGCCCCAGGTGCGTGCGCGCCAGGTCGAGACCCTCACGTTCTCGTTCCGACCTCTCGGTCCGCGGTCGGGCGTGCTCGTCTACGAGTGGGAGCGCCTCACCTTCTCGATTCCGATCGTGCGGCGCTAGAAGGACCCGTCAAGCACGGCTGTCGGCCGGCACAGCGCCGACGCTCGGCAGCCTGACCGTGAACGTCGCGCCCTTTCCGTTCCCCGACAGGACGTCGACGCGGCCGCCGTGGGCCTCGGCGACGCCCTTCACGATGGCCAATCCGAGACCGGCGCCGCCGCCCGACGAGCTGGACTGAGCGAAGCGGTCGAAGAGCCGTCCCAGGATCTCGGGATCGATACCGGGTCCTTCGTCCGACACCGTCAGCTCCACCGCACCACCGCGCTCCAAGACCCCTAGCGTCACGGTGCCACCCTCGGGCGAGTAGCGGAGCGCGTTATCGAGGAGGTTGGCGAGCGCCTGGAGGATCCGGTCGCGGTCGACCCGCGCCCGCGCAAGCGGAGCGTCGCCGGAGATCGTGAGACGTACACCCTTCGAGTTCGCCTGCTCGACGAACATCGCGTGGGCCTCTTCCATGATCGGACGGAGCTCCTCCGTGGAAAGGTGCACCACGAACGCACCCTCCTCGATGCGCGCCACGTCGAGCAGAT
>JAHEKM010000174.1 GCA_024638325.1 Gemmatimonadota bacterium
GAGCGGTGCATCGGAGAAGAAGAGACGAATCTCGTTCACCGGGTCGGCAACCACTGCCTCGTCTTCCGGCTGCGAGCCCTCGAGCACGATGTGCGGCATCACGGCGTTCGACGGCTCCGCGTCCACCATCGGCCCTGGCGCCGTGAACGCGGCGCCCACGAGGCAGAATCCCATGATCCAGGTCGTTCGCATACCCTTCATATCTCCACTCGCATCCTCTCCCCATGTCCGTGGCCGACCCTCTACACCCTTTTCGGGACGCAGGTGCCATGCGCAGCCTCGACGTTGCCGGCGAGACACCCTCACGCGAATGTGGGGTAGCGCATGGAGTCGGTGAAGACCCCCGAGAATCAGAACACGTATGAGCAAGAGTGCGCACGTAACGCTCGCCCTACTCCTGGGGACGGTCCTAGCGCCGTTCACCGGGCCGTCGTTGATGGCTCAATCTGCGGCCGAGTCCAAGTCCACGGACGCGATGGAGTCCCACGCGCCGATCCTCGAGCGCGAGTATCCGGAGTTCTACGATCTCGTGATTCGCCTGGAGCGCGCGCAGGGTCTCCTCTTTGGCGGACTCATGGAGGAGGGTGAGACGGTCCGGGAGAACGGCGATGGCCTGCCGACCTTCGAATTCGAGTTCGACATGATCGACCGTCTGACGATGCTCACGACTGAACCCGGTCGGGCCGAGCACGTCGCCGAGGAGGCCGCCGCAGGCTACGCCGTGTTGGGCGAGAAGGCCGCCGAGGTCATCGCATGGGGCAACGAGTTCTACCGAGAGGTCATGGGCATCGTGGCCGACCCGGACATCACCGCGTTCCAGGAGCGACGTGCCGCGGTGCAGCAGGCCATCCAGCGCTATCAGACCCGCCCGGATATCGCGCTACCGATGCAGCCGAAGGACATGGACATCCTCTACGACCATCCCTATGCGCTGCAGTTCCGGGGTGGCTACGCGGACCTGGATGGATTCATCTGGGCCGGCTACTGGCTCAAGCTCGCTGCGTCCGAACCGATCATCGACTACCCGGAGCAGACCGTCCGCCAGGCCGGCATCGACACGGTCACCAACCGCTACTACGACAAGCTCAGCTACGGGGAGCCGCCGCAGTTCTTCCCCAGCGAGATCCCTCTCGCGCCCGCGATCACTCCGGGCCTCATCTTCATGAGCCCCGAGGCCGCGATGATCATGGACAACCTGAGCTTCATGCAGGAGGTCTTCTTCGACATCATGTCGTCGCCGGACGTCCCCGACGTGCATGCCGCACTCGACGAGGCGCTCGAGCAGTTCCTCGACCCCACGTACCGCGTCAGCACCCGCGACGATTGGGAGATCATGGCGCTTCAACACGGCATCTTCTTCCAGGGCGGCTACCCGCTGGCAGTGATGACTGAGAGCGAGCTCAACGTCGACGGACACGCAGCCCACTTCGGTGGCGGCGGACCGGTCATCGTCCCGGGAATGCCCGGATGACCCCATCGGGACGCCGCGCTCCGGCGGTGGGCGCGGCGGCACTCCTCACCGTCGTTCTGTACGCGTGTGGAGGCGACGCCCCGGCGCCGACGACATTACCCCTTTTCGACGCGCTCCAGCTCGACACGGTGCTCGAAGTGGGAGCCGCGGAAGGCGCGGAGTGGGAGACGTTCGGGGGCATCTGGGAGGTCCAGGCGGGTCCGGACGGCCGCTTCGCGGTACTCGACCTCGAGGTTCCTGCCGTGCGCGTGTTCAGCGCCGCCGGAGAGCACATCGGCTCCGTCTCCCAGGAGGGCACCGAAGGCGGAACGCTCGACGGCCCGACGGGGCTCGCGTGGAGCGCCGCCGGTGAGCTCCTCGTCTGGGATCCGGGCAACTCCTGGGTGCATCGCTTTCGGGTCGCCGACGCCGGCGTCTCGTTCGTGGACGCGCGGCGCGCGTTCGCGTTCGGCGAGACCGGCTTCTGCTCGACCGGAGACCGGGTTTTCTTGAGCTACTGGTCGTTCGACAACCTGGTCGTGCACGAGATCGGCGAAGAAGGCCTCGCCAACTCGTTCGGCGAGATCCCGGCGATCGCCGGCGTCGAGACGTTGGGTCCGGAGCTTCAGGAGATCGCCATCGAAGAGCTCACTCCGTCCGGGCTCCTCTGTTCGAGCAACGCGGTCCTGGACGTCAGCTTCTTCGGCCCGCAGATGCGCCGGCACGATCTGGACGGCACGCTGCTGTGGAGTCGCGAGCTCGCCGACTTCAATCGCATCGAGATCTACACGCCGGACGGCATGGGGCTCGGTCGCAGCTTCGACCAGGACGAAGGCTCACATCTGCTCGAGTCCGTGGCCGCCTGGGGAGACGGAGTCGCGCTCGTCCAGCACACGATGCCGAGGCGGGAATTCCCGGAGCCGGGCGAGGTGGAGGTCGTCGAGTCTCGCCTCATCCGCTTGGAGGACGGTGAGGAGCTCGACCGAACGCGCGAGCTTCCGCCCATCCTCTCCGTTCAGGGTACGCGGCTCTACGCCGTAGAGGACCTGCCCTACCCGCACGTGATCGTCCTGGAGGTCGCGGGCATCCAGTAGGCGGGAGCGCCCTTGCGGCGGGTCCCGCACCCACGTACACCCGAAGGGACGCGCCCCCTGACGCGCGAGCACGCCCAGCGAGGAGAACTCCATCATGCGTCTCGACTCCCTACTCCGCCGCGCAACGCTCCTGGGTCTGGCTGCGACGTTCGCAGCACCTCCGCTCGCCGCCCAACAGCCGATCGACGAGGAGTACACGGCGCTCATAGCCGAGCACCTCCAGGACGCGCGTATCTCGACCGAGTTGGTCGACCACCTGCCGGCCTCTGCGACCGTACCCACGCCGCTCGACTTTCACGGTCGCATCGTGGGCACGCCCGAGGAGCTCACCTACGCCGCGGACATCCACCGCTACATGTACGCGATCGCCGAGGCGTCTCCGCGTGCCGAGGTGTGGTCGATCGGATTGAGTGAGGAGGGCAGAGAGACCATCGTCATGGCGATCGCCGACGAGGAGACGATCGCCAACCTCGACGACTACCGGGGCTTCCTGCAGGAGCTGACGGACCCGCGGGTCACGAGTAACGAGCGCGCCCAGATTCTCATCGATGGCATGGCCAAGCCGATCTACTGGCTCATCAGCGGCATGCACTCCACCGAGAACGGCGGCCCCGAGATGCTCCAGGAGCTGGCCTACCGGTTGGTGGTCACGGAGAACGACTTCTACCGGACCATCCGCAACGACGCGATCACCTTCATCACCCCGGTCATCGAGGTCGACGGTCGCGAGCGCCAGGTCGACACGTACTACTTCAACAAGAATCGTCCCGAGGAAGAGCCGAACCTCCCGCTCATGTACTGGGGCAAGTACGTCGCGCACGACAACAACCGCGACGCCATGGGCCAGATGCTGCAGCTCACCAAGCACGTGAACCGCATGCAGCTGGAGTGGGCCCCTACAGTCATGCACGACCTGCACGAGGCGCGGAACTACCTGTACGCGTCCACCGGCACCGGCCCGTACAACGAGGCCTTCGACGCCATCACCATCACCGAGTGGTGGATGTTCGCCGAAAACGACGTGCTGCAGATGACCAAGCGGGGTGTTCCGGGCGTCTGGACGTACAACTTCTACGACGGCTGGACCCCGAACTACATGTTCACCATCGCGCACGCCCACAACTCCGTGGGCCGCTTCTACGAGGTCGCCGGATACGGCCCGCAGAACCGCACCTTGAGCATCGGCGAACAGGACACGAGTCGCGAGTGGTACAGGCCGAACCCGCCGTTCCGCGAGATCGAGTGGGGCCCGCGCAACAACACGAACATCCAGCAGTCGGCCGTGCTCTTCTCGCTCAAGTACTTCGCGGACAACGCGTCGATGTTTCTCGACAACTACTGGCAGAAGAACAAGCGCTCCGTGCAGCAGGGTGTCGACGGCCCCGTGAACGCCTGGGTCATACCGGCCAACCAGCGTCGCCGCGCCGACGCGGTGGACGCCGTAAACGAGCTCATGCGGCAGGGCCTCGAAATTCATCGGGCCGACGAGTCGTTCGAGGCGGGGGGCGTCGAGGTGCGCGCCGGTGACTATGTCGCGCGCGCCGATCAGCCCTTCCGCACGCTTGCCGACATGTACCTGTCGCTGCAGGCGTTCTCGCTCGACAACCCGCGGCCGTACGACGACACCGGCTGGACGTTCCAGCTCATGCGGAATGTCGAGATCGAAGCCGTCGAGGACTCCTCCGTCCTGGAACGGGATATGACGTTGCTGACCGGGCCAGCACGCGCTCCGGGGGGCATGGCCGGG
>JAHEKM010000059.1 GCA_024638325.1 Gemmatimonadota bacterium
ACGATCGTCGCACACGAGAACAGCCGTACGCGCATGCTGTCGACGCAGGTCGTGTCCGTGAACGGACGGGTGCAAGAAGCCTACGACGAAGAGGGTCTGCCGAAGATCACCTACTACCGGTCGATGCGCTTCCACTTGAACGGCGACATGATCGACATCGTCTACCTGGGCCCGGGCCACACAGACGGCGACTCCTTCGTCTACTTCCGGGACACGAACGTCGTGCACACCGGGGACATGTTCGTACGGTACGGGCTGCCGTTCATCGACAACCCGAACGGGGGCTCGATCAACGGCATGATCGACGCGACATGGCAGATGGCCGGGCTCATCGACGACGAGACCATCATCATTCCCGGTCACGGCGACCTCTCGACGAGGGATGACCTGCTCGAATATCGGGCCATGCTCGTGGTCATCCGGGACCGCATTCAGGCGCTCATGGATCAAGGGCGCTCGGCCGACCAGATCCTGGCGGCCAACCCGACGCGGGGATACGCCCAACCCGGCCCGGGCACCGAGCGTTGGGTCCGCGCCGCGGTCGACGACCTGTCACGCTGAAGGAGACATCATGGAGCGCAGAGAGTTCCTAGCTGCCGGCGCGGCCTCGGTGGCCGGCGCCCTTTCCGCGGACGTGACCGCCTCGTCCGAGTCCAGTGCGGTGCCACGTCAGGAGGTGCAAAACGTGGCCGCGCTCACCTTCGACGTCTTCGGCACGGTGGTGGATTGGCGCACCTCGATCATCCGCGAGGGCCGCCAGCTCACGCGCACGCGCGGGATCGAGGCCGATTGGGAGGCCTTCGCCGACGGGTGGCGCAGCGGCTACGGGCCGGCCATGAACCGCGTTCGCACCGGAGCGCTGCCCTGGACGAAGATCGACGACCTTCACCGCATCATTCTCGACGATCTGCTCGTGGAGCACGGGATCGAAGGACGGCTCGACGAGGACGAGGTCGACCACCTGAATCGCGTCTGGCACCGGCTCATACCCTGGCCGGACAGCGTTGTGGGCCTTCATCGCCTGAAGTCCCGCTTCGTCATCACGACGCTCTCGAATGGCAACGTCTCACTGCTGACGAACATGGCGAAGAACGGGGGTCTGCCTTGGGACTGCGTCCTGTCGGCGGAGCTGGCCGGCCACTACAAGCCCGACCCCGAGGTCTACCTGAAGGCCGCCGACCTGCTTTCGCTGCCTCCGGAGAGAGTCATGATGGTGGCCGCGCACCGGAGCGACCTGGCGGCGGCGCAGGCGGTGGGGTTCCGTACGGCGCTCGTGCACCGACCGCTCGAGTACGGCCCCGATCGTGAAGTCGACCTGACACCGGACCCCCGGTTCGACCACTCGGTGATGGATTTCGTCGAGTTGGCCGAGCAGCTGGGCGCCTAGGAGCAACCCATGGTAGGCAGGAAGTCCGTTCTGCTGGTGGCCGTCGCGCTTCTCGCGGCGGGCTGCGGAGGCGGTGGAGATGAGTCCGACGACGGCATGGTCGTCGTGCCGTTCGGTTTCGTCGGCCCCCTCAGCGGTGGTGCTGCGTACTACGGTCGCAACGTGCTCCGTGGGCTGGAGATGGCTGCCGAAGAGATCGCGGCGAACGGTGGCTTCGTGATCGACGGCCAGGCGCATCGCTTCGAGGTGGTGACCGCCGATGACCGCTACCTGCCCTACGAGACTGCGACCGCGACGCGGCGGCTGCTTCAGCAAGAGCAAATGTCGACGATCCTGGTGCCCCACGCGGGCGGCATCCGCGCGGTGCAGGAGATGAACCTGAACGAGCCGCGCTTCCTGCTCATGGCGTACAGCAGCGAGCCGAGCATTCTGGAAGCGCAGAACCCGCTCCAGATCATGCTGCCGCCGCGCTTCGACGGCTATCAGGAGCCCTTCGTGCGGGTACTCATGGGGCGCTTCGGCACGCGGCTCGCGCTACTCGGCACGACCACCGCGTACGGCCGCGCCTGGACCGAGCACGTGTCGGCCGAATGGACGCGGCGCGGGGGCACGGTCGGCGGCAACCACGGCGTCGACTACAACACGACGACCGACTTCACCGGCGCGGTGAGCCGGGCGCTCGCGGACGACCCCGACGTGCTCTTCATCGGCGGGCCGTCGCAGCCCACCGCCCTGGTGATCCGCGCGGCGCGTGAGCAGGGCTTCCAAGGGGGCTTCCTGATCATGGACCAGGCCAAGTTCATGGAGATGCTCCAGATCGTCTCCATGGAAGCGCTGGAGGGTGCGGTCGGTGTGTACCCGCAGGAGCTCTACCCCACCGAGGGGACGCCCGGCTGGGTCGCGCGCTACTACGAGCGCTTCGGGGAAGATGCGCCCCCGGCCACGAGCGAGGTGGCCATCAACTACCAGGGTCTCCACCTGTTGGCGAGGGCAATGGAGATCGCGGGGACGACGGAGGATCCAGACGCCATCCGAGCTGCCTTCGGTGAAGCCGCCCGAACCATCGACGACGACCTCCGCATCTTCGACATGAATGGCGTCACGGAAGGCGGTCATCTCGCTCGGGCCGTGTTCGCCGCTCACGTATTGAACGGCGAGTTCATAGCCGAGCCGATTCCGGTTCCGGGCGGCACCGAGCTCCGGTGAAAGCGCGCGCTTGACGCTCTTTCTTCAGCAGCTCGTCAATGGCGTCGCCCTAGGCAGCGTATACGCACTCGTCGCGCTCGGCCTTACGCTGGTGTATGGCGTGCTGAAGGTCCCCAACTTCGCGCACGGTGCCCTGTACATGATGGCGGCCTACGTCGTGTACGTGGCCCTCACCGCCGTGGAGGCGCCCTACGTGGTTGCGATCGCGGCGGCCATCGTCGCGATCGGGGTACTGGGTGGGGCGATGGAGCTGGTGGTCTTCCGCCACCTGGAGGGGAAGACCCCGGTCCACATGATGATCGCCGCGCTCGGCGTGCTCTTCTTTCTCGAGGGCACCGCGGACGTCGTCTGGGGCCCCGACTTCCGACCGGTGCCGACTCCGCTCGATGGGGTCGTCAGCGCCTTCGGCGTCAACATCACCGAACAGCGGATTCTGGTGATTGTCGCCGCCGTGGCGACCATGGTGGGCCTGTACACCCTTCTGAAGCGCACGCTGGTCGGCATGAGCATCGAGGCGCTCGCGCAGGACCGCGAGGGGGCCCTGCTCGTGGGCATCGATACGAAGCGTGTGGCCTTGCTCACATTCGCGATCTCTGGCGTGCTCGCCGCGATCGCCGGCTCGTTGATCGCGCCACTCGTGCTCGTCTTTCCGCTCATGGGCGCGGTCGTGATCCTGAAGGCGTTCGTGATCGTCATTCTCGGGGGCATGGGCAGCGTGCCGGGGGCGATCATCGGCGGGTATCTGCTCGCGATCGCCGAGACGATGGCCGGTACGTACGTGGCGTTCGCGTTCTCCGAGCTGATCGCGTTCGCGCTGCTGGTCCTGGTGCTCGTGTTCAGGCCCACCGGCCTCTTCACCAAGGGCACCTGACGTGAGGCCACTCGTGATCACGCGGTCCGTGGCCATCGGCGTTCCACTGCTCGCCGCGATCCTCTTTCCTCTCGTCGTGGACAACGCCTATCTGGTGAGCGTCGCGGTCACGGCGTACGTGACGGCCATCGCCGTGTATGGACTCGACATCCTGTTGGGTTACACCGGACAGCTGTCGCTTGCGCACGCGGGGTTCTTCGGCGTTGGCGGATATGCCGTTGGCATCCTGACATCCGACTACGGCCTCTCGTTCTGGTCGGCTCTGCCGCTCGCGCTCGCGCTCACCGCTCTGTTGGGACACCTCATCGGCCTCGCGGCACTCCGCACGCGCCACGACTACTTCGCCATCTTCACGCTCGCCGTAGGCGTGATGATCGTGATCGTCATCGAGCGCTGGGAGAGCCTGACCGGCGGCACCGACGGACTCATCGGCATCCCGGCCCCTACGAGTATCGGCCCGCTCAGCTTCGCGTCGCTCAACGCACAGTACTATCTCGTGCTCGCGTTCCTGGTTCTGACGATCTACGTGGTGTGGGCGCTGATGCATTCGCTCGTCGGGCGCACGTTCTTGGCCGTCCGCAACAGCGAGGAGCTGGCCCGCGCCGTTGGCATCGACACCGGGCGCACGCACCAGCTCTCCTTTGTGATCTCGGCTACGCTCGCGGCACTGGGCGGCGCGCTGTACGCGACCTTCCTCGGCTCCATCGGGCCGGACGTCGGCGACGTGCCGATGACGTTCAACATGCTGGTCTACCTCATGATCGGCGGGGTGGCGTCGCTGCCAGGACCCCTCGTAGGCACCATCCTGATCATGGGCCTGATGCAGGCGCTCACGGCCTTTCAGGAATACTCCATGATGATCCTCGGACCCATTCTGGTGCTCGTGGTCATCTTCTTCCCGCAGGGGCTGGCTGGGCAGGGCCGGGTCCTGGCGAACAAGGTCCTGGGCAGGAGCGGGGACGCGTGAGCGCCGCGGCGAGCCTGCGAGTGGAGAAGCTCGGAATGAGCTTCGGAGGGCTGAAGGCGGTGGACCAGGTGGACCTGGACGTGGAGGCAGGTAAAATCACGGCCATCATCGGTCCGAACGGAGCGGGCAAGACGACGTTCTTCAACGTCGTGGCCGGGTTCTACCAGCCCACGGGCGGACGCGTCTTCCTCGACGGCCACGACGTCACGGCCCTGCGACCACACAAGGTCGCGCGACTCGGTGTCGCCAGGACGTTTCAGACGACGCGCCTGTTCCCGGAGGCGACGGTGCTGGACAACGTCGTCGTGGGACGCCGCCTCCACACCAAGAGCAACGTCTTCGACGCCGTGCTGCGGTCACCAAGGCATCGCCGCGAAGAGGAAGAGAGCCGAGAGAAGGCGCTGGAGGCGCTGACCTTCGCAGGGGCGGCGGGGCTGGCGGAGACCCTCGTCGCCAACATCTCGCAGGAGGCCCGAAAGCGCGTTGCCATCGCATTGGCCCTCGCCACGGAGCCCCGAGTGCTCCTGCTGGACGAACCCGCCGCGGGCATCAACCCCCACGAGACCGAGGGGCTCACCGCCCTGATTCGCGCAGTTGCGACGGAGCGGGGCGTCACGGTCTGTCTGGTCGAGCACAAGATGCGGATGGTCATGGACCTCTCCGATCATGTCGCGGTCCTGAACTACGGGAAGAAGATCGCTGAGGGCACGCCGGAGCAGATCCGCAGGGACCCCAAGGTGATCGATGCGTACTTGGGAGCAGAACACGATGCTTGAGGTCCGCGACCTGCGGGTACGCTTCGGCACGTTCTACGCACTCGACGGCGTCAGCTTGAGCGTCAAAGAAGGCGAGATCGTTGTTCTGCTCGGGGCCAACGGCGCCGGCAAGAGCACGCTCTTCAGAACCATCAGCGGCCTGCACGCGCCCGCCGGGGGCGCGATTCTGCTCGAGGGCCAGGACGTGACCCGCTGGCCAGCGCATCGGCTCGTGGCGGCCGGCATCGCCCAGGCGCCTGAGGGCAAGCACCTCTTTCCCGAGGTGTCGGTGGGCAAGAACCTGAGACTCGGGGCTTATGTCCGGCGCAGGGACGTGGAGGGAGTGAGGTCCACCATGGACGAGGTCTTTCAGCTCTTTCCCGTCCTGAGGGAGAAGGAGCGCGATGCGGCGGGGACGCTGAGCGGAGGCCAGCAGCAGATGCTCGCGATCGGGCGCGCGCTCATGGCGAAGCCGCGCCTCCTGCTACTCGACGAGCCGTCTCTCGGCCTCGCGCCGCTCGTCGTCGAGGAGGTCTTCGCGTCCATCCAGAAGATCAACGAGGGTGGGACGAGCGTGCTGCTCGCGGAGCAGAACGCACACGCGGCGCTCAAGGTGGCCCATCGGGGCTACGTCATCGAGGAAGGGACCGTGTCGCTGTCGGGCGGGCGCGGCGAGCTCATGGGAAACGAGGAAGTCCGCAGGGCATACATCGGAATCTAGCGCGGGGAGCGCTGGTCCCGGACGCAAAGGAGTGGAGTGATGAAGAGCCGAGAAGTGCATCTCGTCGACCGCCCACCGGGCATGCCGTCCACCGACGACTTCGAAGTCGTCGACACCGACCTTCGCGATCCGGGCCCCGGTGAGGTCCTCGTCCAGAACGAGTACATGAGCGTCGACCCGTACATGCGCGGCCGCATGCGTGACCGGAAGTCGTACACGGCGCCCTTCGCGCTCGGCCAGGTCATGACGGGCGGGGCAGTGGGGCGGGTGCTGGAGTCCCATGTGCCCGCGGTCATGGAGGGCGACTACGTCCTGAGCAACTTCGGGTGGCGGGAGGCCTTCACGTGCGCGGCAGACGAGGTCACCCCGCTCGGCAAGCTGGAGGCCTCCCCTTCGGCCTACCTCGGCGTCCTCGGCATGCCCGGCATGACCGCCTACACCGGGCTCCTTGGCGCGGCCAGCATGAAAGACGGCGAGAGCGTCTTCATCACGGGCGCAGCCGGCGCCGTGGGCTCGGTCGCGGGGCAGATCGCCAAGGTGAAGGGTTGTCGCGTCGTGGGCACGGCCGGGAGCGCGGAGAAGGTCGACTGGCTGATGGACGAGCTCGGCTTCGACCACGCCTTCGACTACCACGACGGGGACCACCGGAAGCAGATCCGCGTCGGTGCACCGGAAGGCGTAGACGTGTTCTTCGACAACGTCGGCGGAGAGCTCCTCCAGGCCGGTATCTCGTGCATGCGCGAGTTCGGGCGCATCGCGCTGTGCGGCGCCATCTCGATGTACAACGACACCGAACCAGCGCCGGGGCCGACGAACCTGCCGCGTGCCATCGGCCTCGGCCTCAACATTCGAGGCTTCCTGGTTCGCCACTACGCGCACATGCGTGCCGACTTCATGCGGGACATGGTCCAGTGGCTCGACGAGGGTCGGGTGACCTACCGGGAGACCGTCTACGAGGGCATCGAGTCGGCGCCCGAGGCGTTCCTGGGCCTCTTCACCGGGGCGAACCTGGGCAAGATGGTCGTGAAGCTGGAAGCCGGCGCTTGAGCCAGGACATTTCCTCCAAGCCGCTCACCGAGCTGCGGAAGACGATCGTGCTCGACTCGCACATGACCCACGTCGAGCTGGGGGAAGGCGACCCGATCGTCTTCCTGCACGGGAACCCGACGTCGTCGTATCTGTGGCGTAACGTGATGCCGCACGTCGAGTCGCTGGGCCGGTGTCTCGCCCCCGACCTCATCGGCATGGGCGGGTCGGGTCCGGCCCAGGACGGGCGGTACCGGTTCGTCGACCACCGACGCTACCTCGACGCGTGGTTGGAGGCCGTGGGGGCGACCAGCGAGGTGACCCTGGTGGTGCACGATTGGGGCTCCGGGTTGGGGTTCGACTGGGCCTGTAGGCACCCCTCCGCCGTGAAGGCGATCACCTACATGGAGGCCATCGTGATGCCTCTGAGGTGGGACGACTGGCCCGAGGCGGCGCGTTCGATCTTCCAGGCGATGCGTTCGGAGGCCGGAGAGGAGATCGTCCTGCAGAAGAACGTGTTCGTCGAGCGGATCCTGCCGTCGGCGGTGATCCGCGACCTGTCCGAGGAGGAGATGGCGGTATACCGCGCTCCTTTCTCGGAGGTGGGCGAGTCACGGCGCCCCACACTGACGTGGCCGCGTGAGCTCCCCATCGACGGCTCGCCGGCCGACATGGTCGAGATCGTCCGTGGCTACGCCGGCTGGCTGTCGAAGAGCGAGGTCCCAAAGCTGTTCATCAACGCCGAGCCGGGCTCGATTCTCACGGGCCGCCAACGTGATTTCGCGCGAACCTGGCCGAACCAGCAGGAGATCACGGTGCCGGGTAGACACTTCCTCCAGGAGGATTCGCCACACGAGATCGGTGAGGCGCTCCGGGCCTGGCTCACCCAGCTCAGCGGCGGCGAAGCGTGGTCGCCCGAGGCATGAGCAGGAAGGCCAGGGCCGCGGTCTACCGGGAGGGCGTCGAGGGCGTCGTCGTCGAGGAGATCGAGGTTCGTGCGCCTGGACGCGACCAGGTGACGATCCGGCTGGCGGCGTGCGGGGTGTGCCACAGCGACCTCTCGGCTACGAACGGCACCATACCGATTCCGCCCCCGGTGGTCTTGGGCCATGAAGGCGCGGGTGTCGTCGTCGAGGTCGGCGAGGGAGTCACCGAGCTCGCGGAGGGGGACCACGTGATCACCATGTTCGTGAGCATGTGCGGGACGTGCCGCTACTGCGTAACCGGCCGGCCGGCCATCTGCGATCAAGCGATGAGAACGGTGTCCACGCTGCCCGACGGGTCCACTCCGGCGTACGACGTGGCCGGCGCACCCTTGAACGTCTTCACGGGCTGCGGGGTGATGTCGGAGTTCGCTACGCTACACACGGACAGCGTCGTGAAGATCGATCCCGACGTGCCACTCGACCGTGCGGCGCTCATAAGCTGCGGTGTGATGACGGGTGTCGGCGCCGTCATCAACACGGCGTCGGTCGAGCCGGGCGCGACGGCGGTGGTGTTCGGCGTCGGCGGGGTGGGGCTCAACGCCGTCCAGGCGTGCAGGCTGGCCGGCGCGACCATGATCGTCGCCGTCGACACGGTGGACGCGAAGCTGCGCCTGGCGGAGCGTTTCGGGGCAACGCACACGGTGAACGCCACCGAAGAGGCCAACGTCGTCCGCACGCTGAGGAAGCTGACCTCGGGTGGCGCGGACTACGCGTTCGAGTGCGTAGGGAGCGGCGCGGTAGTGGCCCAGGCGTACGGCGCCGTCCGTAAGGGGGGGACGGCCGTCGTAGTCGGCGTTGCGCCCCCCGACGACAAGACGTCCATCAGCACGGCCAGCCTGACTTTTGCCGAGAAGACGCTGACCGGGAGCTACTTCGGGTCGGCCCGCCCGCGTGAGGATTTCCCGCGCCTGCTGGGACTCTACAAGGCGGGACGGCTCATGCTCGACGAGCTCATCACCAAGACCTACTCCATCGACGAGGCACCGCGGGCTTTCGCCGACCTGGTCGCGGGGAAGAACGCCCGTGGAGTGATCGTCTTTCCATGAACGGCGCGCGCAGTCTGGTCCGGACGCTCATCGACAGCGGTGTCGAGATCTGCTTCACCAACCCTGGGACATCCGAGATCCACTTCGTCGCGGCGCTGGACGCCGAGCCACGCATGAAGGCGATCCTGGGCCTCTTCGAGGGAGTGGTGACCGGCGCAGCCGACGGCTACGCGCGCATGGCCGGGAAGCCCGCCTGCACGCTGCTTCACCTGGGTCCCGGCCTCGGGAACGGACTCGCGAACCTCCACAACGCACGGCGCGCGAGGGTCCCGGTGGTGAATATCGTCGGCGACCATGCCACGTATCATCGGCAGCTGGACGCCCCGCTGACGTCGGACATCAAGAGCATCGCATCCGGGGTCTCCTCGTGGATCCGCGTCTCCCAGGACGCCCGGACTGTGGCCAAGGACGGCGCCGAGGCCGTGGCGGCCAGCTACGGGCCTCCCGGTCAGGTCGCCACCCTCATCCTTCCAGCGGACACGGCGTGGGACGGTCCGGCCGAGCCGGCGCCGCCGGTCGCTCCGCGGCGCCCCGCGGCGCCTGACGACGCGACGGTAGAAGACGTAGCGCGCACACTGCGCGACGCCGGAGAAGCCGGCGCGCTGCTCATGAACGGGTCGGCGCTCTCCGAGCAGGGATTGCTGCTGGCCGGTCAGGTCGCCGCCTCGACCGGTGCGAGGCTCCTCTGCGACACCTTCGTCACCCGTATGGCTCGTGGCGCGGGGCGGGTGAATCCGGGTCGTGTGCCCTACCTGGGCGAGCAGGCGTTGGAGCTACTACGCGGAACCACGCGACTGGTCACCGTAGGGACCAAGGCGCCCGTGTCGTTCTTCGCCTACCCTGGGAAACCCAACCAGCTGACACCGACCGGATGCAGCGTCCTTCCGCTCGCCGAGCCGTCCGAGGACGGCGTCGCAGCCCTGGCCGCCTTGGTCGAGGCCCTGGACGCCACCACGGCCGTCCCCGTCACCGTGCCGGACGGGCGACCCGGGCTCCCGACCGGCGAGCTCACGCCGAAATCTCTGGCCCAGGCGGTCGCGCACCTCCTGCCCGAGAACGCCATCGTCATGAACGAGGCCGGCACGGCGGGAACGCCCGTCCCGGGTTTCACGGCCGCGGCCGCACCGCACGACTGGTTGGACCTGACCGGCGGCGCCATCGGACAGGGCATGCCGGCCGCCTCGGGGGCGGCGGTCGCCTGCCCAAACAGGAAGGTGCTTTCGCTGCAGGCGGACGGCAGCGCCATGTACACGGTGCAGGCGCTCTGGACCCAGGCGAGGGAGGAATTGGACGTCACAACCGTTATCTTTTCGAATCGCCGATACGCGATTCTGGAGATGGAATACAGCCGCGTGGGAGCCGGCGACCCGTCGGCGGCGACGCGCAGCCTTTTCGAGCTCTCCCGACCCGATCTGGACTGGGTCGGGTTGGCCAAGTCGATGGGCGTCGAGGGCGTCCGGGCGACGACGGCCGAGGAGCTCACCCGCGGCCTCGAGCGCGGGTTCGGGGAGACCGGACCCTTTCTCGTCGAAGCGGTGTTGGGGGAATGAGGAGCGACGGACCCGCAGTTCCGAGGAATGGACATGAGCACTGAGACGATCGAGAAGGCCCCGCCGCAGCCGGACCAGACCCAGCATCGGGAGATCTCCGAGCGTGAGGCCCGCGAAGTCGCTGAGGCCGCGCGCGAGAAGGAATGGACGCTCCCCAGCTTCGTCCGCGAGATGTACCTGGGCCGCCTCCGCATGGACCTCATCGATCCCTGGCCCGAGCCGAAGAAGGACGACGGCGAGCGCGGGGAGGAGTTCCTGAAGAAGCTCGGGGCCTTCCTCGAGACCGTCGACGGGGGCGCCTTGGACAACGAGCCCGGCATGCCCGAGCACGTGCACAAAGGACTCACGGAGCTCGGCGCCTTCGGCATGAAGATCCCACAGGAGTACGGCGGGCTCGGCCTTTCGCAGAAGACCTACACGCGCGCACTCGCGCTTACGGGCTCCCACAGCTCCTTGATCTCGTCCACGCTCTCCGCGCACCAGTCCATTGGCGTGCCGCAGCCGCTCGTGGTCTTCGGCACCGAGGAGCAGAAGAAGAAATACCTGCCGCGCCTCGCTCAGGGCGCCATCTCGGGCTTCGCCCTCACGGAGACCGACGTCGGTTCCGATCCCGCCCGCATGCGCTGCGAGGCAGTGCTCAGCGAGGACGGCACCGAATACGTCCTCAATGGCACGAAGCTGTGGTGCACCAACGCGCCTCTCGCCGAGCTCCTCGTCGTGATGGCACGCACCCCGGTGAAGGACGGCAAGGGCGGCGGCATCACGGCATTCATCGTGGAAATGGACTGGGAGGGGGTGGCGCTCACGCACCGCTGCTCGTTCATGGGACTGCCCGGCATCGAGAACGGCGTCGTCGAGTTCACCAACGTCCGCATTCCGGTCGAAAACCGACTCCTCGACGAGGGCCGGGGGCTCAAGCTCGCGCTCGTCACGCTCAACACGGGTCGCCTGAGCATCCCGGTGACGTGTGCTGCGACCGGCAAGTGGTGCCTGCAGGTGGTGCGGGAGTGGGCGACGGTTCGCAAGCAGTGGGGCGCCCCCATCGGCAAGCACGAGGCCGTGGCCCAGATGATCTCGTCCATCGCCTCGGACACCTTCGCCATGCAGGCGGTAGCCGACCTCGGGGTGGCGCTCGCCGACTCGGGCAAGTTCGACATCCGGCTCGAGGCCGCGATGGGCAAGCTCTTCAACTCCGAGGTCGGCTGGCGAGTCGCGGACCAGGCCATGCAGGTGCGCGGCGGCCGCGGCTACGAGACGGCCGAGTCGCTGGAAGCGCGGGGTGAGGCGCCCATCGGTGTGGAGCGCATGCTCCGCTCCATGCGCATCAACCGCATCTTCGAGGGCTCTTCCGAGATCATGCGCCTCTTCATCGCGCGTGAGGCCGTCGACCCCCACCTGAAGAAGGCCGGCGCGGTCGCGGACCCCGATGCCACGTTCGGCGCCAAGGCGAAGGACGCGGTCGGGCTCGGCGTGCACATGACCGGCTGGATCGGTCAGAACCTGGTCGGCTGGAGCCGCAAGCCGTCCTATGGCAAGTACGGCAAGCTGTCCGGTCACGTCGCCTTCGCGGACAGGACCTCGCACAGGCTCGCGCGGTCCATCGCCATGGCCATGGCCCGATACGGGCCGAAGCTCGAACGGCGCCAAGCGGTGCTCTTCCGTATCGTGGACATCGGCGCCGAGCTCTACGCCATGTGCGCCTCTGTCGTGCGGGCCACCGAGCTGGTGAAGCAGAACCCGTCCGACCAGACGCCGGTCAGGCTCGCCGACCTGTTCTGCCAGCGGGCGCGCCAACGCATCGACGACCTCTTCGACGACTTGTTCAGCGACGTCGACGCCGATGCCTACAAGGTTGCCCAGGAGGTTCTGGACGGCGACTTCACGTGGCTCGAGAAGGGGATCTTCCCGCCGCCGGCTCCCGAGGGCATCGAGCGGTAGGCGAAGCCGGCTGCGTCGGCACGTCGCGGTACGAGGGCCACGGCCCTGATACGTGACGGACTCGGCGGATCGCCCCCGGGAGACGCCGCTCGAGGCGGCTGCGCGGATGATCGCCGCGTTCGCGGAGGAGTCGGACCTGGCGAGTTGGGGGATGACGATCCAGTGGGCGCGCGACGATGATCGGCACGACCACTTCACGGTCTGCCTGCGCTACGTCCCGGGCCCGTACGACGTCTTCGTGCACTTTCCGCATCCGGAGCAGGACCCGCACGACCTCACCATCCGCGTCCTGAAGCTCTTCGAGGACTTCCCGTCGCACTGGCCGGACGTCGAGTTCCGGGAGCTCTACGACGCGCCGGACCGGGGACCGGACATCGCCGGCCACGGCTGGCGTCGCAGGGGAGGCCCGCCGGTCAGTCGATGACGGCCTGGTAGACCAGCCGCTTGAACTGGTCGCGGAAATTCAGGTCCAGGTTGGGCCGGATCTGGACCATGAAGATACCGATCAGGTCCTGGACAGGATCGATCCAGAACCCCGTGCCGGCGACGCCCCACCAGTAGTACGTGCCGACAGAATCGGGCATCCCGTCGAGGGCCGGCTGGTTCTTCACCGTGAAGCCGAGGCCGAAGCCCCAACCGTTGCCGAGGAAGCTGGCGCCGTCGTCGTTCAGGTGGTCCGTCGTCATGAGGTCGATGGTCGTCGGGCTCAGGATGCGCGCGCCGTCGAGCTCGCCGCCGTTGAGTAGCATCTGGGTGAAGCGGGCGTAGTCCTGTGCCGTCGACACCAGGCCACCGCCCCCCGAGAAGCGGGTGACGCCCGGCGTGTAGCCGCCCGGGTCGGCGACCTCGAGCGTCAGCGGCCCGCCCCGCCGACCGGCGTGGCCATAGATCTGTGCGAAACGCTCGCGGTCTTGCGGGCGCACGTAGAACGCCGTGTCGTCCATGTCGAGCGGCTCGAAGATGCGCTCTCTCAGGAAGACATCGAACGGTAGCCCGGAGAGCACCTCAACCAAGCGGCCCAACACATCCGTCGACAATGAGTAGTGCCACCGGGTGCCCGGCTGCCAGACGAGCGGCTGCTCGCCCAGCGCGGCCACCAGCTCTTCGAGCGTGGACCACCCGAGCAGGCCGGACGCCCGGTAGGCCTGGTCGACCACGGTGTTCGAGAAGCTCCCGTAGCTGAGACCCGACGTGTGACGCAGCAGGTCGCGAACCGTCATCGAGCGGTCGGCGCGCACCGTCTGGATGTCGTCGGGTCCGTTCGAGGCCTCGTGGTCGGCCACCCGGAGATTGCCGAGCTCCGGGAGGTAGCGGCTCACCGGATCATCGAGGAAGAAGAGCCCTTCCTCGTAGAGAATCATCACGGCCGCGCTCGTGACGGGCTTCGTCATCGAGTAGATGCGAAAGAGGTCGTCGGTCTCCATGGGATCCCCGCTGGCGACGTCACGCAGGCCCCAGGAATCGACCCAGGCGACCTTGCCGCGGCGGATGACCATTCCCACCGCACCGGCCAAGCGCCCCTCGTCGGCGTACGTGGAGAAGACCTCGCCCACGCGCTCGAGCCTCTCGGACGAGAGCCCGACCTCTTCGGGAGTCGCGCGAGGCAGCTGCGCCGTGGCGGCCGCGGCACAGACCCCGAGCCCGAGCCCGAGTCCCAACGCACCCGCGAAGGTCCTGACTGCTAGTGACATTTCGGCCTCCTGTTGGACGCGTGGGCCTCTCCCACGTACTGTGGCGACGGCCGAGAGACTACATTCGGCCAGCGGAACGCGCGAGAGGTAGACGGGCCGGAGAAGTCGCCATCTGCCGCGGCTGCTCGCGGGAGAGGAGTGTCCTGTCCAACGTTTTTCGCCGTTCCGGGTACATATGTAAGCATCGTGTTAGGTTGAATGGCTTGCGAGCGAGGCTGACCGCCGCCCGGTGGGTCGGCCTCGTGCGCCCGAGACGAGGTTCCGAATTTGAAGGAGATCCGAATGCCGAGAACTGGCATCGCCGTAATAGCGCTCGCCCTGGTGGCGATCGTCGTGCCCCAGTCCGTGCAGGCCCAGGACTGGCGGCTGCGTGAGTATCCGATGGCTCCGCCGAACGCGAGGGGCAACTTCGTCGCTCCGTACTTCGACGGCTTCTACCAGAACGACGACGGGACGTGGACGCTGTCGTTCGGGTTCATGAACCGAAATGACGAGGAACTCATCGAGATCCCCCTCGGAGAGAACAACTTCATCGAGCCGGCGATGTACGACGGCGTGCAGCCGACGTCGTTCCCGGTCGTGAGGTACGGCGGTTTCGGCGGCCCGCGGGAGCGCGGCATCTTCGGCGTCGTCGTACCCGAGGACTTCGACGGCGACGTGTGGTGGACTCTGACCACCGACGGGTACACGACCAAGGTGCCTGGCCGGTTGCGCCGCAACGAGACGCAGGTGCTCAGCATGGAGAGCGCCTACGGTCTGAGCACCACGCCGATGGCCGAGGGCTCGCTCCGGCCCGAGCTGACCTTCACTCGCGGTGGCCCGCGCACGTGGAGCGTGGTCGGGCAGTACCATGCCGAGACGTTCACGACGTCCGTCGGCGAGCCGATCGAGGTCGAATTCTGGGCGTTCGATCGCGGTGAGCGCGAGCTCGGCGCGGTCAACATGACGCTCTGGAAGTACCAGGGCCCCGTCGGCGGCCAGATCTCGTTCGAGTCGCTCGTCGAGGCGCCTGCCACTGCTGGCGGTGGTCGCGGTGCGGCTCCGGCGCTCCC
The DNA here is from genome assembly GCA_024638325.1 of Gemmatimonadota bacterium. Taxonomy (GTDB): domain Bacteria; phylum Gemmatimonadota; class Gemmatimonadetes; order Longimicrobiales; family Gaopeijiaceae; genus UBA2982. Next base: position 15,197 of record JAHEKM010000059.1, read on the forward strand.
GGACGGCGTGAGCCTCGACGATCTACCGCCGAACGTGCGGGCCCGGTTCGGGGGACGTGGTGCACCTCAGACCCCCGGCCCGGTCTCGATCGGTCAATCGGTTCGTATTCCTACCGAGGGCCCGGATGCCGACATGGGACGCTTCCGCGCGACGTTCGACACCCCCGGTGAGTACGTCATTCGCATCCGTATCGACAGTTTCGGCGCGGGCGACAGTTCGCCCGGGAACCAGTGCTGCTGGACGAACGGTTACGTGCGAGTCAATGTCAGTCAGTAGCAGCGACATGTAGTCCAGAAGAATGAATCACAGCAGGACCTATGAGGAGAGGAAAATGAAGCTGATTTCCATCGAGCGTCTCGTGTCGCGCGTGCTCGCCCCGCTGGGGCTGGCTCTCATCGCGACGCTCGGCGCCGGAGTGACGGCGGATGTCTCGGCGCAGGCGCAGTTCGCCAATGCCGCGGCGGACGACGTGACCTTCTACGCCGACGTGCTGCCGGTCATCCAGCAGAACTGCCAGGTGTGCCATCAGCAGGGCGCGATCGGCCCGATGGCGCTGATGACGTATCAGGACGCCCGTCGCTGGGGTCGCCGCATCCGCGCGATGGTCGAAGCCCGCGAGATGCCGCCGTACCACTACGACGTGGACTACGGCGTGCAGGATCTGAAGTACGATCCGCGCATGAGCGACGACGACATCGCGACGATCAGCGCGTGGGTCGAGGCCGGCATGCCCGAGGGCAACGCGGCCGACGCACCGCCTCCGATGACGTGGCCGGACCCGGCCGAGTACCGCCTGGCCAACGAGTTCGGACCGCCGGACCTGATCATCCGCTCCACGCCGTACGACGTTCCGGCCGAGGGTCAGGACCGTTGGTGGCAGCCGATCGTGGAGACAGGCCTCACGGAGGATCGCTGCATCCGCGCGATCGAGACGAAGCCTTCGGTCGCCGGTCGTGCAGTCGCCCACCACGCCAACTCGAGCTTCCGCGTCGAGGGTGGCCAGGGAGCTCGCCTCTCCGAGTACGCGTTGGGCAAGCTGGGTGAGATCATCCCGGACGGTGCCTGCCGGATCGCTCCGGCGAACTCGCAGGTGTCCTGGGACATCCACTACTGGCCGAACGGCGTCGAGGTGCTGGACGACCAGGTCGAGATCGGCATCTGGCTGCACCCCGAGGGCTACGAGGCGGACTACCGCCAGACCCTCACGCTCTACTACCTCCAGGGTGGCGTGGGCGACCGCGGCTACGACATTCCGCCGCATGGTACGCTCATGACGCGTGGCATCCACCAGTGGGACACGCCGGTTCGTCTGGACAGCTGGCAGCCCCACGGCCACACGAGGCTGGTCGCGATGCGCATGGAGGTCCTGCGCGAGGATGGCAGCGTCGAGCCGGTGAGCATGGTGTCGAACTGGAGCGCGCTCTGGCACCACAGCCACATCTACGACGAGGACGTGGCGCCGCTGCTCGACCTGGGCGACAAGATCATCATGACCGCCTGGTACGACAACACGGAGAACAACCGGTACAACCCTGATCCGGACCAGTGGGTTGGAACGGGTGATCGTACGGCGGACGAGATGTCACACGCGTGGATCGCGGTGACGCACCTCGACGAGGAAGGCTACGAGCGCCTCGTGACCGAGCGGGAGCAGCGTCCCGTGAGTGACGACTAGGCTCGACGAGACCGGCTGACTGTGTCAGCCGTCCGGCGGGCGCGGCCGAGGTGGTCGCGCCCGCTTTTTCGTGCCTTATCATTGCTGGATCCGGCCCCGGCTTTCAGGCACGTGCCCTTTAGGGGGCTAGAGATGTATATTCCCCCCACTGTATTCCGTAGGACATGGGAGAGAGCTCTATGCGGCATTTCACACTAGACGCGTCACGGTTGGTCGCCCCGGCGCTCGTAGCACTGTTCGCGACACTGGCCTCTGGCCCGACGGCGGACGTTGCGGCGCAGGCGCAGTTCGCGGGAGCGGCTGCGGACGACGTGACGTTCTACGCCGACGTGCTGCCGGTCATCCAGCAGAACTGTCAGGTGTGCCATCAGCAGGGCGCGATCGGCCCGATGGCGCTGATGACGTATCAGGACGCCCGTCGCTGGGGCCGACGCATTCGTGCGATGGTCGAGACCCGCGAGATGCCGCCCTACCACTACGACGTGGACTACGGCG
>JAHEKM010000060.1 GCA_024638325.1 Gemmatimonadota bacterium
CCCGTAGCCCGCTCGGCGGGACCCACGCCCCTTGACCCGAAGTGCGCCGGCGATGCTCTTCTTGTCCGCACCGCCTCAACCCGAACGAGCCCATGAGCCAAGAGAGCCCGCGCTGGAATGTCCTGAAGTTCGGCGGGACGTCCGTTTCCAGCGTCAAGCATTGGGCGACCATCGCGGACGTGCTGCGGCGGCGGATGGACGAGGGGTACCGGCCGGTGGTGGTGCACTCGGCGCTCAGTGGAGTGACGACCGCGCTCGAAGCGGTTGCGGAAGCGGCGCTGGAGCGCGGGCATGCGCCGCTCATCGCCGAGATCGATGCGCGCCATGACGCCCTTGCCGCCGACCTCGGGCTGTCGGACACGGCAGGTGAGCTGTTGGCGGCCGCCCGCGCCGAGCTGCGAGAAGTGGCCGAGGGCATCGCGCTCGTGGGCGAGCTGACGCCTCGGACGCGGGCGAGGCTTCTGGCGCTGGGCGAGCGCATGGCGACGCGGCTCGGGGCCGCGTACCTGAACGCCCAGGGCGTCCCCACCACCTGGTTCGACGCCCGCGACTTCATGACGAGCCGGGCCGGCCGAGCCGGCAACGAGAGCGCGTCCTATCTGTCCGCAGAGTGCAGCGCCGCGGCAGATGACGAGCTGGTGACGCTCTTCCAGGGCACCGAGGGCATTCCACTGACGCAGGGCTTCGTCGCCCGCAATGAGGACGGGGAGACCGTCGTCCTCGGACGCGGTGGATCCGACACCGCGGCCGCATACATCGCCGGCAAGCTCTCGGCCGAGCGCCTCGAGATCTGGACCGACGTCCCCGGCATGTTCAGCGCCGACCCGAGGGTGGTCCCTTCCGCGCGTCTCCTGCGTCAGCTCGACTACCGGGAGGCCCAGGAGATCGCCACGACCGGGAGCAAGGTCCTGCACCCTCGCTGCGTACCGGCCATGAGGGAGCGCAACATCCCAGTACACGTCTTCAGCACCGTCATGCCGGAGATCGACGGCACTGTCATTCGGCTCGGCGCGGCCGAGGGACCGGCCCAGCTCAAGGCCATCTCCTGCAAGAAGAGCATCCTGCTCGTCTCCATGGAAACCGTCGGCATGTGGCACGAGGTCGGCTTCCTGGCCAAGGCGTTCACTGCGTTCAGCCGCTTCGGGCTGTCGATCGATCTGGTGTCGACCTCCGAGACGAATGTGACCGTCTCGCTCGACGAAGAGGCCAACGTTCTGGAGGCCGAGACGCTCGAGGGCCTCATGGACGAGCTCGGTGAGATCTGCCGGGCCAGCATCATCCGCTCCTGCGCCGCGGTCAGCCTCGTCGGTCGACGCATCAGGGGCCTGCTGCACCGCCTCGGTCCGGCACTCGAGGTCTTCGAGCAGCAGCGTATCCACCTGCTGTCGCAGGCCGCGAGCGACCTCAACCTCACGGTCGTCGTCGACGAGGATCAGGCAGACCGCCTGGTGAGGCTCCTCCACGCGCAGCTCATCGCCCAGTCCGGTAGCTCCGAGGTGTTCGGACCGAGCTGGGAGCAGTTGCAGCCGACCGAGGCCGAGCGGCCCGCACGGCGTGTGCGGTGGTGGGAACGGAAGCGGGAGGAGCTGCTCGAGCGCCTGGGCGACGACGATTCGGCCTACGTGTACGACCTCGAGACCGTAGACGAGCGACTGGCGTCCCTGAAGGCGCTCGAGCCGGTCGATCGCGTCCTGTACGCCATGAAGGCGAACTCCAACGTCGAGATCCTGGATCGCGTTCGCGCGGCAGGCATGGGCTTCGAGTGCGTCTCTCCGGGTGAGCTCGACCGCGTGCTCGAGCGCTATCCCGACATCGAGCGCTCCGACATCCTCTTCACGCCCAACTTCGCGCCCCGCCGAGAGTACGAGTACGGCCTCGAGCTGGGGGTGCAGGTCACGCTCGATTCCTCGTATCCGCTGCGCAGTTGGCCGGACACGTTCGGTAACGCACAGCTCTTTCTCCGTATCGATCCAGGCGTCGGCCGGGGGCACCACGACAAGGTCCGAACCGCGGGCGCGCAGGCCAAGTTCGGCATCCCGCTCTTCGAGCTCGAGGAGGTCGCGGGGCTCGCAAGGGCCGCAGGCGCCAGGGTCGTCGGGGTGCACGCTCACGCGGGCAGCGGCATTCTCACGCCTGAGCACTGGGAGCAGGTCGCGGAAACGCTGGCCGAGGCCGCCGAGCACTTCCCCGACGTGACCACGCTCGACCTGGGCGGCGGCCTGGGTGTGCCCGAGAAGCCCGCCCAGGACCCGCTCGACCTGGAGAAGGTTGCGGCCGGGCTGACTCAGGTGAAGGAACGCAACCCGGGCAAGAGCCTGTGGATCGAGCCGGGCCGGTTCGTGGTGGCCGAGTCGGGCGTCATCCTGGCCCGCGTGACCCAGACCAAGGGCAAGGGCGAGACCCGATACGTGGGCATCGCGACCGGCATGAACTCGCTCATCCGGCCGGCGCTCTACGGCTCATACCACGAGATCGTGAACCTGACGCGTCTGGACGAGGAGCGGACGCAGCGGGTGAACGTCGTGGGTCCCATCTGCGAGACCGGGGACACCCTGGGGCTCGACCGGCTCTTGCCGCCGACGGAGGAAGGCGATGTCCTCCTCATCGCCAACGCCGGCGCCTACGGCATCGTCATGTCGTCGCACTACAACCTCAGGGAACCGGCCGTCCAGAAGTACCTCTGAGAGAGCAACGGGCCTGGGTACCCATTGCCGCCGCGTTTCAGCTGCGCGATAGTGAACGCATCACACTTTCGGGCTCCATCGAGCCGGGAAACCAACACGATGCCGCGCCTTCTCGGGTGTCTCGGCGTTCTGACCACTCTGGCCGCCTGCGCTTCCGGCGGACGCCAGGGTCCCCTTTCCATGATCGTGGCTACGGAAGTGCCCTCGGCCGACCTGGTGACCTGTACCCACCAGCAGCTCGAGGCCATGGGCTACGAGATCGAGACCTCTGACGTCGAACCGGGCGTCGTACGGGCCCGGAAGCGCATCACGGGCACGGTGTTCCGGCTTCTGGGACAGTCCCGTTACAGCGGCATGGTCGCCGATATCGACGAACCCCCCGCCGGTCTGAGGTACTCCGTGACCGTATTCACGGTCGACGAGGAGTACTGGGGCGTCGCCCGGGACGAGTACGGTCCCCCGATGGTGGACGGCGAGAACGAGGCCAGGCGCCTGGTGGCGACGTGCGCTCCCGATGCGCCCGAAAACCCGCTCCGGCCCGACCCGGTCGGCTAGTCAGCGGCTTCCGCGGGGCGTCGCGTCGCCCTCCTCGAGTCCCAACGCCCAGCGGATCCCGCCCAAGAGGTGGGCCCGGTAGACCGGGTCGTTCGTCCAGATGTCCTCGCGGTGCCCGATGGACGTGTAGAACGAGCGCCCATCGCCGTAGTCGCGCACCCACGACTGCGGGTAGTCGCCGCCACGCTCGACATCGACCAACCCGTCGAGGTCCGTCGCCTCGGTGTCGATGCTGAGCAGCACGCGGACCCGATCGCGGGAGAAGCCCATCGGAATCCGGTTGTCGAACAGCACGTCGATGTTCGCCTCGGGCCGGTCGGCTCTCCAGGGGGCCGTTCCGTAGTGGTACATCTCGTCCACGATCGGCCAGCTCGGGCCCAGCATCCGGGTCGCCGGGTGCTCCCGGTCCTCCACGCGCAGCACGAACACATGTCCCTGCTGGATCGCTGACCGGAAGTACCCGCCGAGCATCTCACCGAACTCCGGGAAGTCGTAGAACGTGAGCGCGGCGTTGTGCACGCCGATGAAGCCGCCTCCGTCGGCCACGAAGTCGACGATGGCCTGCTTCTGGGCGTCGCTCATCGGCAGGTTGCCGTTCGTCATCATCATCAGGCCGTCGAAGCCCGCCAGGTACTCCGCCGTGACCCTCGATAGGTCGAGCGCGTCCTGATCCTGCAGGTAGCCCTGGAGCGTGAGGACCTCGAAGCCGTTGTCGCGCCCCCAAGCCGTCACCGCCCGCTCGGCGGGGCCCAGGCTCGCATGCTTGTAGAGGCCAGCGTGGGTCAGGAAAAGGAGCCGCTTGGGGGCTTCCTGCGCGAGGGCCGGTACGGGTGCCGCCGACGCCACCGCGAGGAGCAGGAGACCGAGGAGGCAGACGCGTCGCCCCAGCCGGCCCGTCGCGGAAGGTGGGTCTTCCCCCCGCGGCATGACCTGCGGGACTGCACCTCCAGACCGGTGACGGACCATGTGGCTTCACCTCCTCGGCTGTGCGTCCATCGGGAGTCAGCATGGGCGCGGCGCGGACGGGCGCGCAAGACGCGATCCGAGGTCAGCGCGCGGCATTAACGACTCGGCGGCTCGCGCCATCTGATGGGTGAAGGTCGATCAAACAACTGGGTGGCCCTCCACCTGAAGGACATAGATAGCATGAACCGCCGGAACATCTGGATCGCCCTGACCCTCACGGCCGTGGCAGGGGTCGCGTGGACCGTGACGATGCGAGCCAGCACCCCCGCCACCGCCTACCGGTTCGTCGAGGTCACGCGGAGCGACGTCGAGTCGACGGTCACGGCGACCGGGAACGTCCAGGCCACGGAGACCGTCGAGGTCGGCACGCAGGTCTCAGGGCAGATCGCCGAGCTCTACGTCGACTTCAACGACCGGGTCGACGAAGGCGAGCTCCTGGCCCGCATCGATCCGACGATCCTCGAGCAGGAGGTCCGCTCCGCGCAGGTCAACCTGGCCCGCAATCGGGCGGACCTCGACCAAGCCCTCAGGGAACTGGAGCGCGCCCAAGACCTCTACGCGTCAGAGGTGCTGGCCAGAACGGAGCTCGATGTGGCGCAGTACCAGCACGCCCTCGCGGAGGCCTCCTACCAGAGCGCCGAGATCAGCCTGGAGCGTGCCCAGCGGAACCTGCAGTACACGGAGATCCGGGCCCCGATCGACGGCGTTGTGATCGCGCGGGCGGTGGAGGTAGGCCAGACGGTCGCAGCCAGCCTGTCGGCCCCGGTGCTCTTCGTGCTGGCTCACGACCTGGCACAGATGGAGATCCTGGCCTCGGTCGACGAGAGCGACATCGGCCAGATCCAGGAAGGCCAGCCGGTGCACTTCAGCGTGCAGGCGTATCCGGACCGCACCTTCGAGGGAACGGTCCGCCAGGTGCGCCTAGAGGCGTCGACCCAAGAGAACGTGGTCACCTACAGCGTGGTCATCGCCGTCGGCAACGAGGACGGCGCGCTTCTCCCCGGCATGACCGCGACACTGAACATCGTCCTCGAGCGCGCTGAGGACGTGCTGGCCATTCCGAACACCGCCCTCCGCTTCCGGGCGACGACCGATATGCAGGAGGCCGTGGTCCGCAGCGCGGATGCCGCGAGGGAGCGTCCCGCAGCGGCAGCCGCGGAGGGGCCCGGGTCGGCGGTTGCTTCGGGTGAGCGGCCCCAGCTCGCGCAGCGAGCCGCAGGTGCGGCCGCGAGCATGCTCTGGTATGTGGATGAGGACGACCAACTCAGGGTCACACACGTTCGTACCGGGCTGAACGACGGTACGCAGACCGTGATCCTCGACGCCCCCGAGGAGGTCCAAGCCGGCCTCCAGGTCATCGCGGCGGTGACGACGGGGTCCGCGGAAACCACCACCGAGAACCCGTTCCAGTCGCAGCAGCAGACCGGTGGTCCGGGCGGCCGCCGCCCGGGTGGTTTCTGATGACCAGGCCAGCACCGCTGGGCGCGCCCGTCATCGAGGCGCGCGGCCTCGAGAGGGTCTTCCAGATGGGCGGCACCGAGGTGCGCGCGCTGCGCGGCGTCGACCTAACGGTCGGGCGCGGTGAGATGCTCGCCGTCATGGGCGCGTCGGGCTCCGGCAAGTCGACGCTGATGAACATCCTCGGATGCCTGGACCGCCCGACGGCGGGCTCCTACGCCCTAGACGGCGTCAGCGTAGAGGGCCTGAGCAAGAACCAGCTGGCCGACATCCGCAACCAGCGTCTCGGCTTCGTCTTCCAGGGCTTCAACCTGCTGCCGAGGACGAGCGCGCTCGAGAATGTCGAGCTGCCGCTCCTCTACGACCGCTCCGAGCGAGAGCTGGACACCAAGGGTCTGGCGGCGGCCGCGCTCGAGCGCGTCGGCCTGGCCGATCGCATGGACCACGACCCCGCCGAGCTGTCGGGTGGCCAGCAGCAGCGCGTCGCGATCGCACGGGCGCTCGTCACCAAACCGAGCCTGGTCTTGGCCGATGAGCCGACGGGAAACCTCGACACCCACACGACGATGGAGATCATGGCGCTCTTCCAGGAGCTCAACGCCGAGGGTGTCACGCTGTTGATCGTGACGCACGAGCCGGAGATCTCCCGTTATACCCAGCGCATCGTCGAGCTTCGCGACGGAAGGATCATCCACGACGGGCCCGTGCGTGAGCGCGGGCATGCGCTGACCGACCTGCAGGCGAGAGCAGACCTCGAACCGGCGAGTGCGCGATGAAGATCGGCAATCTCATCGGTGTCGCGGGCGCGAGCATCTTCAAGAACAAGATGCGGACCCTGCTGACGATGCTAGGCATCATCATCGGCGTCAGCGCGGTGATCGTGATGGTCGCCATCGGCGCCGGTGCTCAGGGTCAGATCGAGCGCCAAATCCAGAACCTCGGCACGAACATGCTGGTGGTGACACCTGGATCGACCGCCACGGGCGGCGTCAGCCTGGGCGGCCAAAGCGGCTCCGGCCTGACGGTCGAGGACGCAGAGGTGCTGTCCTCGCAGAGCTTCTTGCTCTCGGGGGTGTCGCCCGTGATCTCGACCTTCTCCCAGGCCGTCGGGGGCACCGGCAACTGGCGCGCCCCGATCCTGGGCGTGGACGTGGACTACCAGGTGATCCGCGACTGGGACGTGGTCCAGGGCGAGTTCTTCGACGAGACCGACGTGCGGACGATCCGTCGGGAGGTCGTGCTCGGAAACACCGTCGCGGAAAACCTCTTCCCGAACGGGGACGCCGTAGGCCAGCAGCTCCGGCTCAGGGACGTGCCCATGACCATCGTGGGGGTGCTCGAGGCCAAGGGGCAGACCGCTGAAGGTAGCGACCAGGACGACGTGATTCTCGTCCCCTACACCACCGTTCAGAACCGGCTCGCCGGCCGGCAGTTCGTCAGTCAGATCCTTGCCAGCGCCTACTCGTCGGACGACGTGCCGGCGGCCCAGGCCGAGATCCAGGCCATCCTGCGCGACACCCACGGCCTGGCCCCCAACGAAGCCGACGACTTCACCGTGCGCGACCAGGGTGAGCTGGCCGACGCCGCGCAGGAGACGACCCAGGTGATGACGCTGCTGCTCGCGGCGATCGCGAGCATCTCGCTGCTCGTCGGAGGCATCGGCATCATGAACATCATGCTCGTCTCCGTGACCGAGCGGACTCGGGAGATCGGGCTGCGCTTGGCGCTCGGAGCCTACGGCTCCGACGTCATGAAGCAATTCCTGGTCGAGAGCGTCGTCATGAGCCTCTTCGGCGGCCTGACCGGGGTCGGCATCGGCTACGCGAGCAGTGCGGCGATCGCCACCTTCACCGGGTGGAGCACCGCCGTGTCCGTTCCCACGGTCCTACTGGCGCTGGGCTTCGCGGGAGCCGTCGGGGTGTTCTTCGGCTTCTACCCTGCCAAGCGCGCGGCGTCGCTGGACCCGATCGAGGCCCTGCGCTACGAGTAGGGCTCGGTAGCCCCGCTGCTAGCCACCGAGCCCCACAGCTCGCTCCCGCGCTGGTCCCCCTCCCCGCACACCTCATTTCTAGGGATTGTGTGAGGATCGGCATTGCTGTACACTCTTTGTATAGAAAATAGTTAGACAGCATTTCGCTAGTGCTACTGGGAGAAGGTCATGCAAACGCTTGCCATCGTTCTTCAGGTCGTCATCGCCGCCGGGATCGCCAATGTCTGGCTGCTCCGCTCAGGTAGGCCAACGCCCTTTCGTCCCGAGGGGGCGGAATCGATGGCTGAGGAGTTCCGGCGATATGGCCTGTCCGACCGAGCCCGGGTCCTGGTCGGAGCAGCCAAGCTGTCCCTGGCCACGGCTCTGCTGGTGGGCATCGCGTTCGCGCCCGTCGCCCAGGCTGCGGCTGCCCTCATGGCCCTCTTCATGGCGGGAGCGGTGGCGGCGCACATCCGCGTCCGCGACCCCTGGATCAAGGCGACGCCGGCTGTCGGCATGCTCGTGATGTCCATCACGGTCGTCGTCGCGTACACCGTCTAGCGCCGAATCCCCACATCCACTTCGGAGGTACCCATGGAATCGCAAGCCGCCCCGCAGGGCGACAAGGGCCTGACCAAACAGCAGACCGCGAAGGCTTTCTTCCTACTCGCCGCTTTCATCTCATTCCTTCTCTCGGTCACGCTTTGGTTCAGCGGCGACCGGGAGGCAGGGCTCTTCGTGGGCATCTGGGTTCCCTCGATCTGCTCGGCGGGGGCCCTCATTCTCGCCGGAGGCCGTCATGAGTAGTACGACGCTCTTCGCGCTTGGATGCGCAGTGACCTTCATCTTCCTCGCCGGTGCGTACGTCGCCTTCCGAGCGAGCTTCGTCTCGCGGTCCTAGCGGCCGACGAGACACCCTCGGCAGAAGGACGCCGCGGGAGCCGATTTGCGGGTAGGCCACCCTCCGGATAGACTGCGACATAGCCCCTCCAGCCTGGAGAACGATCATGCTACGTTCCCTCGTTGCGCTGTGCATCGCGTCCGGACTCGCCATGGGAGCTGCGCCACTCGGCGCGCAAGAAGCAGCCCCGACCCACGTTGTGATGCGGTACTTCAAGTGCAATCCCCAGGGCCAGGCCGTCGCCCTCATGCAGGAGGGCCGCCCGGTCATCGACGAGATGGTCTCCGAGGGCAAGTTCATCGGATACGGCATACTGACACACAACTGGGGTGACGAGTGGAACGTCGTCGACTTCTTCACCGTCGATGGGCTCGACTCGTTCTTCGCCAGCTTCGCCGAGATGACGGAACGGCTCGACGCCGCGTCCTCGGACGGCCAGGAAGAGGAAGACGATGGGCCTTCCTTCGGGGAGATCTGCACCGAGCACAAGGACAACATCTACTCGGTGATCGGGCCGCCGACCGGCAATTGACCCTCGCGAGGCGTGCACTCGCGAGGCCGGCTGGCGTCGCGAGTGCCCGCTCCCTAGAACATCTCGGAGGGGTCGGCCTCGCCGCCCCCTCCCTGCTCGTACCGGTTCGGGATGTGGTCGCCCGTGATCATCTCCTTGTAGGAGAGCCCAGGCCCGACCATCGGGTAGACGCTCGCCTGCGGGTCGATGATGGCCTCGAGGAAGGCCGGTCCGTCGTGCGACAGGAACTCCTCGACCATGCTCGGCACGTCTTCCTTCCGGTCGAGTCGCTTCGCGAATTCGAATCCGTCGGCCTCGGCCGCCTTCACGAAGTCCTTCTTGCGGAGTGACTTGTCGCTGGCTGACAAGCGTCCCTTGAAGAAGAGCCGCTGCCACTGCATCACCATGCCGTCGCCGTAGTTGTTCAGCACCAGGACCTTGATGGGCAGATCGTACGTGGTGACGGTCTCGAGCTCACCGAGGTTCATGCGAATGCTCGCGTCGCCGTCCACGTCGATGACGAGGCGGTCGGGCTCGGCGAACTGCGCGCCGATGGCCGCCGGCAGACCGAAGCCCATGGTCCCCATGCTGCCGGAGGTGAGCCAGAGGTTCGGCTCGCGGAAGTCGCAATACTGCGCCGCCCACATCTGGTGCTGGCCCACGCCGGTCGCAACGATCGCGTCACCACCAGTGATGCGGTTCATCGTCTCGATGACGTATTCGGGCTGGATGAGGACGCTCTCGCGGTCGTACGCGAGCGCGTAGCGCGATTTCAGCGCCGCCAGCTCCTCGTGCCAGGTGTCGAACGAGCCCTGGAAGCCCTCCCGGGTCCCGTACGCCACCAGCGCCTCGAGCGCTTCCCTGGTGCGGCCGACGTACGACCAATCGGCTCGCTTGACCTTGTGGATCTCCGAGGGGTCGATGTCGAAGTGGAGGACCCGCTTCGCCTTCGCCGCGAACTTGGGCGGGTCGCCCGCCACGCGGTCGTCGAACCGGGCGCCGACAGCGATGAGCAAATCGCAGTCGTCCACCGCGTAATTCGCGTACGCGGTGCCGTGCATGCCGAGCATGTGCAGTGACAAGTCCGTGGTCGTGTCGATCGCGCCGAGCCCCATGAGCGTCGTGACGGCGGGGATGCCGAAGGCGTCCGAAAGCGCGCGCAGCGCCGCACTCGCCTCGGCCTTGATCACTCCACCGCCGGCGTAGATCAGCGGGCGCTTCGCCTCCGCGAGCATCTCGAAGAACTCCCGGCAGCGGTCCTCGCTCAACGCGTTGGCATCGATCTGGGCCAAGCGGTGCCGGTACCCGGGTATGGGCAGCGTGCCCTCCCCGCGGAAGGTGCCCTCCCAGTTCTGGACGTCCTTGGGTATGTCGATCACGACCGGGCCCGGACGCCCTGTGCGCGCGATCTCGAAGGCCGTGCGGACGGTGGATTCGAGCTTTTCGGGGTCGGTCACCAGGAAGACGTGTTTGGCGACGGCGCCCATGACGGCCGTAACCGGCGCCTCCTGGAACGCGTCGGTGCCCACGGCGCCCGTCGGGACCTGGCCGCAGATGACGACCATCGGCACCGAATCGGCCTGACTGTCGCGGACCGGGGTGACGGTGTTGGTCGCACCGGGGCCGGAGGTCACCATGACGACCCCGACCTCTCCGCTGGCTCGGGCGTACCCGGCCGCCATGAAGCCTGCGCCCTGCTCGTTGGCCGGGACGATGAGCGGCATCGGCTCGACGCCGTCCTTCGCGTGGGCCGCGTTGTAGCGGAAAACGGCGTCGTACGTCGGCAGAATCGCCCCGCCGCTGTAGCCGAAGATCGTGTCGACGCCCTCCTGTGCCAGCACCTCTACGATTACGTCCGCACCGGTCATCTTCTTGCCGGAGGGCGCGTTCGGGGTGGCTGACGTGGGACGGACCTGGGTCTTCATGGCTCTCGGCTCGGATGGCCTAAGGCTGAATCTGGGCGAACCTGCAAGCTCGAAGACGAAGGGGCCCATTGCAATAGGCGCGCCGGTGGGGCGAACTTGGCGCCCCGTCGGGACGACCCGGGCGGGGCACCGAAACGCACCAGGACCATGCGGCACATCATTTCCATCTCGCTCGAGAACCAGGCCGGCGCGCTCGCGCGCGTGGCCAACCTGTTCTCCACGCGCGGCTACAACATCGAGAGCCTGAACGTCGCCCCCACGGACGTCGAGACGGTCTCACGCCTCACGCTCGTGACCGTCGGCCCCGACGAGGTCATCGCGCAGATTTCCAAGCAGCTCGGCAAGTTGGTAGACGTAGTGAGCATCGTGGACATGACCGGCGTGGACCACATCGAGCGCGAGCTCGCGCTCTTCAAGGTGCGGGCCCCGAACGAGGCGCGAGACCGGCTCTCGGCGCTGCTCGACGAGTTCGGCGGGCACGTGCTCGGGTATGACGAAGGCCATGGCACGCTCGAGCTCGTAGGCAACGGTCCCGAAATCGACGAATTCATGGACGAGCTCGGCGACCTCGGCGAGATCGAGACGGTGGTGCGCTCAGGCGCCATGGCCATGGCGCGCGGCGCGCCCGTCCTCGACACGCATTTCGACGACTGACAAGACTCTTTCAGCACTCCCAAGGACTCAAGGACATGGCTCAGATTCAGTTTGGCGACGAGTTGGAGAACGTCATCACCCGCGAGGAATGGCCCCTCTCGAAGGCACGCGAGACGCTCAAGGACGAGACGATCGCGATCCTCGGCTACGGCGTGCAGGGCCCCGGCCAGGCGCTCAACCTCCGGGACAACGGCTTCAACGTCATCGTAGGCCAGCGGAAGGGCGGAAAGACCTGGGAGAAGGCCCTGGCCGACGGCTGGGTCGAGGGCGAGACGCTCTTCGAGATCGAGGAGGCGGCGAAGCGCGCGACGATCATCCAGTATCTGCTCTCCGACGCGGGCCAGATCGCGCTGTGGGACACGCTCAAGCCGCACCTGACAGCCGGGAAGTGCCTCTACTTCTCGCACGGCTTCGGTATCACGTTCAACGAGGACACGGGCATCGTCCCCCCGAAGGACATCGACGTGGTGCTGGTCGCGCCCAAGGGGTCGGGAACGTCCCTCCGGCGGCTCTTCCTGGCTGGCAAGGGCCTGAACTCGAGCTACGCGATCTTCCAGGACGCGACGGGCAGAGCCAAGGATCGCGTGGTGTCGCTCGGTATCGGCGTGGGATCCGGCTACCTGTTCGAGACCGACTTCCGGAAGGAGGTCTTCAGCGACCTCACCGGTGAGCGCGGCATTCTGATGGGCGCGCTCGCAGGCGTCTTCGAGGCGCAGTTCCAGTGCCTCCGCGCGCGCGGCCATTCTCCGTCCGAGGCGTTCAACGAAACGGTGGAGGAGCTCACCCAGAGCCTCATGCCGCTCGTCGCTGAAAACGGCATGGACTGGATGTACGCCAACACGTCGACCACAGCTCAGCGCGGTGCGCTCGACTGGCGCCACAAGTTCCGCGAGGCGGTCGCGCCGCTCTTCGAGGAGCTCTACGAAAGCGTCGCCTCCGGCGACGAGGCTCGTATCGTCATCGAGACGTGCAGCAAGCCCGACTACCGGGACCGGCTGGAGAAGGAGCTCGCAGAGCTCGCCGACGAGGAGATCTGGCGGGCCGGGAAGGCCGTGCGGGCGCTCCGGCCGGAGGCAGCAGACAAGTAGGCCGTATGGACGATCGCAAGCCCCAGACGGAGGCCGTTCGCATCCAGGCGGAGGTCGGCCCGCACCGTGAGCACGCGGTGCCGATCTTCGCGACCTCCAGCTTCGTCTTCGACGACGCCGAGGAGATGCGTGCGGCGTTCGCCGGCGAGATCGATCGCAACATCTACAGCCGGTTCACGAATCCGAACGTGACCGAGCTGTCGCGCAAGATTGCGCTGCTCGAGGGGATGGAAGCGGGCCACTCGACGGCCACCGGGATGGCTGCGGTCTTCTCCACGTTCGGGGCCTTGCTGTCCGCGGGCGACCACCTGATCGCGTGTCAGTCGCTCTTCGGCTCGACGCACACCATTCTGACGAAGATCCTTCCCCGCTGGGGCATCGAGCACACCTACATCGACGCCTGGGATCCGGACGCTTGGCCGGAGGCCGTGCGGCCCAACACCAAGCTGATCTTCGTGGAGACGCCCACGAACCCCGCGGTCGACCTGGTCGACCTGGAGCGTCTGGGGGCGCTCGCCGAGGACTGCGGTGCCGTTCTCGCGGTCGACAACTGCTTCGCCACACCGATCCTGCAGCGCCCGGTCGACTTCGGGGCCGACCTCTGCATCCACTCGGCGACCAAGTTCATCGACGGCCAGGGCCGCGTGATGGGTGGCGTGGTCGTCGGGAGGGAGGATCTCGTGAAGGAGATCTTCGACTTCTGCCGGGCAACAGGGCCGGCGTTGTCGCCCTTCAACGCGTGGGTGCTGTCGAAGGGCGTCGAGACGCTGGCGCTACGGATGGAGAAGCACTGCGAGAACGCGCTGGTCGTGGCCGAGTGGCTCGAGAGCCAGGAAGGGCTGGGCCACGTCCGATACCCCTTCCTGCCTTCGCACCCTCAATACGACGTCGCCCAGAAGCAGATGACCGGCGGCGGCGCGGTCGTGGCGTTCACGCTCGACGGCGGGCTCGAGCAGGGAAAGCGGTTCCTCGACGCCGTCGAGATGTGCTCGCTCACGGCGAATCTGGGCGATACCCGTACCATCGTCAGCCACCCGTCCTCCACCACCCACGCAAAGCTGTCCGAGGACGAGCGTCAGGCGGTCCGCATCACCCCAGGACTCGTGCGTGTGTCGGTCGGTCTCGAGGACCCGACCGACGTGATCGCCGACCTGGCCCAGGCGCTGGAGCGGTCGCGCTAGTAGGTGATGTCGAAGGTCCCCTCGGTGATGCTTCGCATCGCCGGCGTTCCGGTTGTCGACACGACCTCGAAGGCGAAGGTGCCTGCGACTCGGGTCGTCGTCAGGGTCGTGACAACCACCGACCCGCTCCCCGTTCCTGGGCCTGCGGACCAGACGTCGCTGCCGAAGGTGATGTTGGCGGTGGTCGGGATCGACGGCCCGATGGTGTAGGTGCCCGTGGTGCTACCCTGGAATGCGAACCCCAGGCCTTCTCCCGAGAGGTTGCTGGCACCGACGCCCACGATGCCACCCGAGTTGACCGCGAAGGCGCTTACGGCCGTATACACCACCCCGTCGATTCTCGCGCTCAGCGGACCCGCGGTGACGTTGAGGCCGGCAGGATCGTCTCCGCCGCAGGCAACGAGTGCCACGAGCAGGAGCGTGGCCACTACGGGCTGAAGCGAACGGCGAACGGACATGTCGGGCTCCCAGATGGGTGGTGGAGAGGGCGATCCGTACGACCCGTTGTAGCGATACGCCCGGCCAACCCGCAAGTGGCCGGGCCGACCCCTAGCGCCCCTCCACCTCGGCGATGAAGGCCAGCGTCTCCCGAATCACGGCTTCCGTGATGCGCATGTGACCGGCGTCCGTGTAGTGGACGAAGCGGTGGTGGACGCCGGCGCGCTCGAGAGCAGCAGCCATGTCGACCGCCTGCTGCACGGGCACCGAGCGGTCGTCGTCGGAGTGCACGATCAGGATCGGCTTGGTTGCTGGCCCGATCTGGTGCATGGGCGAGGCCAGGCGGCGCGCCTCGGTGACGTCGCCCTCGAGGGGCGTCCACAGATTGCCCCAGGAGAGCGTGTTGAGGTCGTACGGACCGGCGGCGCTGATCACGGCGCGCACGTCGCTGCGGGCGTCCTCCCAGCCACCGACCCGAGGGTAGGGCCCCTCGCCCATGGTGGCGGCGAGCGCAACCAGGTGCCCCCCGGACGAGTCGCCGATGAGGTACACCCTCTCCCGATCGATGCCGTACTCGTCCGCGTGGGCATGTACCCACCGGACTGCGGTCTGCACGTCCTGGTACGGCGCCGGCGCAGGCGTCGCGGTGACCAGCCGGTAGTCGATGGTCATGGCGAAGTAGCCCATGCCGGCCCACTGCGCGACGTCGAGCGCCTCGCGGTACGTCCGCTCGCCCGCCCGCCACCGGCCTCCGTGGACGTAGACGATCGCGGGAAGGTCCGCGCCCCCGACCGGATACGCGACGTCAGCCAGAACGGCGCCGCCGTCCGGCCGGCTGTAGATCACGTCGTTCACGACGGTGACCGGCGTCTGGGCCAGGACCGGGGCCGCCACGCCGAGCGCCAATACCGCGACGAGTACTATCGGCTTCTGCATGAGATCCTCCCTACCTGAGCTCCCTGAAGAACGCCCGCATGTCCTCGACCAGCAGCTCCGGCTCCTCGAGCGCCGCGAAGTGCCCACCGCTGGGCATCTCGGTCCAGCGCACGATGTTGTAGCTCGCCTCGGCCCAAGCTCTGGGCGTGAAGTAGATCTCCTTGGGGAAGATCGCTCCCGCCGTTGGGACGGGGACGTAGCTCACCGGACGCCGGGTGGGCGTGTGCCTCGACTCGTAGTAGATGCGCGTCGACGACGTGATGCTACCCGTCACCCAGTAGAGGGTGATGTTCGTGAGCACCTCGTCCATCGTGAAGGCGCTCTGCACCGTGCCGTCGTTGTCGCTCCAGCCGTGGAACTTCTCCGAGATCCACGCCGCGAGGCCGGCCGGCGAGTCGTTGAGCCCGTAGCCAAGGCTCTGCGGCTTGGTCCCCTGGATGTCCTGGTACGCGCTGCCCTCGGCGAAAGCCTCGGCGCGCTCCACCCTGTGCAGCCGCTCCGCCTCGCTAACCCCTTCGTTGGGGTCCGCCCCCGGGGGTGGCCCTCCCAGGATGAAATTCGAGTGGAAGCCGATGACCTCGTCCGTGTAGGTGCCCGCGTGGGCCCGCCCGATGATGCCGCCCCAGTCGCCTCCCTGGACGCCGTAACGGTCGTAACCGAGACGCTCCATCAGCGCCGCGAAGATGTCGGAGATCCGCTCCGGGCTGTAGCCGCGCTCCGTCGGTGCGCTGGAGAGCCCGAAGCCCGGCAGCGACGGCACGACCACGTGGAAGGCGTCGGCCGCGTTGCCGCCGTGCGCCGCAGGATCGGTCAGCGGTCCGATGACACCGAGGAACTCGACGAACGACCCCGGCCACCCGTGGATCAGAAGCAGGGGGATGGCGTCCGGGTTCGACGAACGTTGGTGTACGAAGTGCAAATCGACGCCGTCGAGGCGGGTCACGAAGTGGTCGAGCTCGTTCATCCTCTGCTCCTGAGCCCGCCAGTCGAAGTCGTTCTGCCAGTACGCGAGCAACTCCTCCATGAAGCCGCGCTCGGTGCCGTACTCCCACCCGGTACCGGGGATCTGGTCGGGCAGGCGGGTCCTCGCCAGCCGGGCCTGCAGATCGTCCAGGACGCCATCCGGCACCGCAACGGTGATGGGCTGGATCGCCTGGGGATTCGGGTCGCGCGCCCCATCGAAGGCGTACATCTGCGTGGTCTCCTGTGTCGCCGCGGGCTCGCGCGCCTCTTGGACGTTGCATCCAGTGAGTCCGGCCAACGCGATCACGGCGGCAATGCCGACCCGGGCGCTGCCGTCTCGCGGGAAGTGGGTTCGTCTACGGTTCGTGTTCATGCTGATGTCCCGTCCTGTGAGGTTCCGATGACCGCCTCGACGGCGGCGAGTAGGTCGTCCCTGGCAATCGGCTTCTCCAGCACCCTGTGGGCACCGAAGATCTTAGACGCTTCCAGCTGCCCTCGGCTCTTGCCCGAGATGGCGATGATGGAAGCTGCCGGATCCACGTTCTTGATCGCACTGATGAGGCTGAGACCGTCGCGGCCGGGCATGACCATATCGGTCACGACCAGGTGGACACGTTGGCCCAAAAAGGTCTCGAGAGCCTCGTCACCGTCCCGAGACAGCAATACCTGATGTCCCTCGGGCTCGAGGATCGCAGCCAGGCCCAGCAGATCCGCCTCTTCGTCGTCCACGATGAGGATCGTAGCCATGCAAGTGCCTCGATAGTCCGGATGGGGTCGAGGAGCGATGTAAGCACCCCTGTGGCGGTTAGCAACTTCCCGGTGGCAAGTCACGGCCGTGACGACCGCCATCGCAACGGGAGATGCGCGGCCCCCTCCCCCGCCCCATAATGTCCAGGCGTATCGGGCCCTCATCGAGGAGATC
>JAHEKM010000004.1:0-15369 GCA_024638325.1 Gemmatimonadota bacterium
CGAGGTCGTGTCGCGGCGCGTCAGGCCGATCGCCCCCAGTGCGGTCAGGACGATCCAAGCCGGCGCCGCCTCGTACAGCATGCGGGGACCCAGGTGGAAGCCGTGATGCCAGTACGCGGTGTTGGCGACGACCGGAAGGAGGGCCCACCCGAGGAGGATCCAGACACCGTCGGGTAGCCGCCGCGAAGCGAGCAGGAAGAGCGCCACCAGCGGGACGGTCGGAACCGGGCTCTCGAGAAGGTAGACACCCAACGTGAGTAGGTTGGCCGCCGAGTAGCCCAGCGCCTCGAGGGGTCCGTAGACGTTGCCCCACGGATCGGCGTGGAAGCCGAGCGCGTGCGCCGGTCCGTACGCGACGTCGTAGCCCATCGTCAGCGCGGATCCGTAGAGCGTGGTGTCGTACCACACGAGGCCGACGGCGAACGGCAGCCCACCCAACGTGGCCCCGAATGCGCGGCTCACCCACCAGCGAGGCGTCCTTCCCCGGACCGTGCGCTCGAGCCAGATCGCGGTCGGGAAGGCGACGCCGAGCACGAGCCCGATCCACGGCCTGGTCGTGACCAGCAGCCCGGCGGCGATCCCTGTCACGATCGACCACGTCCAGGCCCCATCTCGCGCCCGCAAGGTGGCGTAGATCGCCAGCGCCGTGAACGTCGCCGCTGGTACGTGGCTGAGGTAGCCCGCGCCAATGAGCAGCAGGAAGGGACTCACCGCCAGCAGGAACCCGGCGAGTCGGACCACCGCGGGCTGGTCGGGAAGCAGGCGGGCAGCGACCAGGACCGTCACGCCGACGCCGAGGCCCAAGAGCAGGGGTCCTACCAGGCCGGGTGCCCCGAGGAGGTAACCCAACGCGAGCAGCAGAGGGCTCATGGGTGGGTACTGCGATACCCACCCCGCTGGGGTCATCAGCGTGTTGGGAATGACCCACGCCGCCGTGGCTTCCGGCAGCGGGATCGCGAGCCGGCCCGACGCCATTGCCCGCGCCGAGAGCAGCGTGGACATCTCGTCCACCAACGAAGGGAAGCCGTCGAACACGAGGAGGTGCGCCGCGGAGGCGAGTCCCGCTGCCACGACGCCGCAGACCAGCGCCCAACGGGTGGCGGACACCCGGGTCGCCGCGGCACCGACGCTCGCGAGTCGGTCCCGCTGCCCCTGCGTTCCGAAGAGGAAGGCGAACAGCCCGCCCACGCCCACCGCGAGGACGGTGCCCCACAGCGCCGTCTGCAGATGCGTGCTCGCCCGGATGATCGTCCCTTCGCCGAACGATCCCGACTCGGGTCGGTCGAGCACGCGATACAGCGGCGTCAGCGTAAGGAGCAGGATGACAGTGCCCAACCCCTTCGCCACGAGCCGTCTCACGGCCAACGGCACCCGCTCAGTCCTGTCGATTGCCGTCCTCGACCGGCTCGATACGCATCAGCGTTCCGGGGTCCGCTCCCAGCCGGGTCCGCTGCTCCGTCAGGATGTAGATGTATCCGTCGGGGCCCACGCGGACGTCGCGCACCCGCTGCTTCAGGTCCGTGAGGAGCCACTCGCGTCGCACTTCGTCCCCGTCGTCGTTGAAGACGATGCGCTCCAGGTGTCCGGTCCCTCGTATGCGGCCGACCATCATGGAGCCGACGAACAGGTTGCCCTGCCAAGCGGGAAAGCGGTCGCCGTCGTAGAACGCGATCCCGGATGGGGCGATCGAGGGCCACCAGAGCACCACGGCGCTCTCGAAGTCTCCGCGCCAAGGAGTGGGACTCACCCACCGGCCTTGGTACTCGCGGCTGTAGGAGGCCAGCGGCCAGCCATAGTTGCCGCCGGCACGCACGATGTTGACCTCGTCGCCGCCCTGCGGGCCGTTCTCGCTCGCCCAGAGCTCGCCGCTCTCCGGGTGGAACGCGAGGCCCATCTGGTTCCGGTGCCCGAGCGAGTAGATCTCGGGCCGCCAGCCCGGCCGACCGACGAAGGGATTGTCGCTCGGCACGGATCCGTCGGCGTTCAGGCGGAGCAGTTTGCCGTAGTGCGACATCCGGTCCTGAGCCAACTCGCCCGTGCCCGCGAAGACGTACGAGCCCCCGACGCTCATGAACAGCGTCCCGTCGGGCGCGAAGAGGAGCTTCGCCGCCGCGATGCCGAGGTCGGGTCCGTCGGCCACGAAGAGGTCGGCGACATCGGTGAGGGCATCGCCGACGAGACGCCCACGCGCCAAGGCAACCGTGAACGCCGGGCTGCCCTGCCACTCGATCGGCTTCGAGTAGGTGAGGTAGACGAGCGCGTCGTCTACGGGGTGCACGGCCACGTCCATCAAGCCCGCACGGAGGCGGTTGGCGTACACCGCCGGTACACCACTGACCGGCCGCTCGAGCAGGCGACCGTCCCGGATGACGCGCAGGCGACCCACCTCGCGCTCGGTCACGAGGATGTCCCCGTTCGAGCGGAACGCCATTCCCCACGGATGCTCGAGTCCATGGACCAACGGCACGACCCGGATCCGCGGCACCTCCGCCGTGGTGAACTCGACGGGTCCCTCCGGTGGCGGTGGGACCTCGATGCCGTAGTTGCTCTGAGCGAGCAGCGGCGACGTCGGTGTTGCTAGAGCTGTGGCGAGGAGCAGGAGCGCCAGGCGCCTAATGGTGTCGCGGTACATGGCTGCTCCTGTGTCCGGGTTCGACCGCATGCCGTTCGGACCACATCGTACGATGTCGCGGGCCCGGCTGCGAGCGAGCCGCCCCGCGAGCTTAGTTTTCTTCCCCCACTCGTCCGCGAAGGAGTGCCCTTGAACCGGGACCGCCCCTCACATCACCTCCCGAACGGCCGCTTCCGAAACCCGTGGCCCGAGGCCGCCGGCGACGATGCGATGCGTGGTCGCGCCTGGGAGTTCGCGCGTGAGTGGTTCAAGGGAGGTCACCCACCCGATCCTCGGCCGGGCGACCTGCCGTTGGCCGACCCCGAGCTCGCGCACCCAACCACCGCCGACCGGGAGATGCGTATCACCTGGGTCGGGCACGCGACGTACCTGATGCAGCTCCCCGGCCTCAACCTGCTCACCGACCCGATGTGGTCGCCGCGGGCGTCGCCGGTATCGTGGCTCGGCTCGACCCGATTCGCACCGGCGCATCCTCCGCTCGACGCGATGCCCCCGGTTCACGGCGTGCTGCTCTCACACGATCACTACGACCACCTGGACCGGCCGACCGTGGTGCAGCTGCAGCGCCGTTTCGGATCTGAGCTCGTCTGGTACACGCCGCTCGGGTATCGGGCTTGGTTCGGCCGCCTGGGTGTCGAGCGGGTCGTCGAGCTCGACTGGTGGGACGAGCACGAGCTGGCAGACAGCGGCTATCGCCTGGTCGCCGCGCCGGCGCGGCACTGGACGCGTCGTACCTTCTGGAGCACCAACACGCGGCTATGGTGCTCGTGGGCCGTGCTCCCGCGAGAGTCCACGGGGCCTCGTGTGTACTTCGCCGGTGACTCGGCGTACACATCGGCCTACCAAGAGGTCGGTCGAAGTCTGGGGCCATTCGACGCGTCTTTGATCCCCATCGGCGCGTACGAGCCGCGATGGTTCATGAAGGTGTCGCACATGAACCCGGAGGAGGCGGTCCAGGTCTACGAGGACCTCGGCGCTCAGGGGGCCTTCCTCCCGAGTCATTGGGGCACGTTCCGGCTGACCCTGGAGGATCCCCTGGAGCCGCCCAGACGGCTCCGTGAAGCATGGGCGGCCCGCGGCCTGAACGAAGCTCTGTTATACGTTCCGCGCCACGGAGAGACGGTCAGGCTGGCGCTGCCCTGACCGCTCGCGCTCAGCTGACCGGCCGCTCGGCTCCACGCACGTGCCGGTCGTACCACCCGAGGTAACGCTCGAGTCGGTCGACCTGGTAAGAGGGCACGCGAATGCCGTGGCTCTGGTCGGGATACACGACCAGCTGGGTCTCGACCCCACGTCTCCTCAGCGCCTGGTAGAGCTGCTCCGAGTTCTGGATCGGGACGTTCCAGTCGTGCTCGCCGCCCATGACGAGCGTGGGCGTCTCGATATACTCGACCCGGTTGAACGGGCTGATGCGCTCCCAGTTCTCGCGGTTGTCGCCTTCCCACGGCAGCCCCAGCTCGGCCTCCCACTGCCGTTGGTAGTGATCGTGACCGTAGTTGGCGATGTAGAGCACCTCGCTAGCGCCCGTGATGGCGCCTTTGAAGCGCGTCGTCTTGGTGATGACGTAGTTCGTCAGGATGCCCCCGTACGACCATCCACCCACACCGAGTCGATCCGGGTCTGCCCATCCCTGTGCGATGGCGTGGTCGACTCCGGCCATGACGTCCTCGAAGTCCGGGTTGCCCCAGTCGGCCCACAGAGCGGCGGAGAAGTCCTGTCCGTATCCCGACGAGCCGCGCGGGTTCGTGCGCACGACCACGTACCCGTTGGCCGCGAAGAGCTGCGACTCGAAGTCGAAGGAGTGCCGGTATTGGGACACCGGACCGCCATGGATGCGCAGCAGCGTCGGGTATTGGCGACCTTCAACGAAGTCGGGCGGGAAGGTCACGAAACCCTCCACCTCCGTACCGTCGGACGAGCGGAACTGGACGTTGCGTGTCTCCGCGACCTGCACCCGGGCGAGGAAGTCGTCGTTGTGCCCGGTGAGGCGTACGAGCTCCGCCGATCCGTCGTCGGCCCCGTTTACACGATAGATCTCGTCGGGGCGGTCGAGGTGGTCGACCGATACCGCGAAGGTGCCGCCCGCCCAGTCGTAGGAGCCGGCCGAGAACGCCCCTTCGACGGGTCGCTGCAGGCTCGTTCCGTCGGGCCGGATCCTCGCCAGGTGATCCTCCCCCGAGTCCTCGAGCCGGAACCAGATCCACTGGCCGTCGGGAGAGAAGCGCGGGTCGGAGACGTTGCGGTCCAGTTCCGTCGTGAGTAGCCGGGCCTCGCCGCCGTCGGCCGAGATCACCGCGAGATGGGTCGTCGCGTACCAGATGAGGTCGGGCCGGATACCCGTCTCGTACGTGATCCAGCGGCCGTCGGGGCTCCACTCGGGCGAGCCGTCCGAGCCCGGGTTCGTCGTCACCCGCGTGGGGCTGTCGGTCGGTTCGGCCAAGTCAGCCGAGACCGTCCAGATGTCCGAGTTCGCGTTGGCGTCCGGCTCGTCCGTCCGGTTGGACACGAACGCGATGCGCTCGCCGTCGGGGCTCCACACCCCCAGCGACTCGTCCCAACGGCCCGTCGTAAGCTGCCTGAGCTCCTCGCTCTCCAGGTCGTAGACGTACAGATGCGTGCGCCGGTCGCCCGTCAGGTATCCCGCGTTGTCGCGCTTGAACTGGAGTCGGTCGATGACCCACGGCTCCTGTGGCGCGTTCGGCTTCTCGTCCTCGTCTTCCTCCTCGGGGTCACGGATGGTGAGCAGCAAGCGCGTGCCGTCCGGCGACCAGCGATAACCCGAGATCCCCTGTTCGACGTCCGTCAGCGGGAAGCCCTCGCCGCCCCTGCGGTCGAGCGCCCACACCTGCGTCTCACCGCCGTCTCGGGAGGCGGTGAACGTGATGTAGCGGCCATCCGGGCTCCACCCGGGTGAGCCAGCGGACTGCCCCTCGAGCGTGAGGCCGATGGCGTCGCCGCCCTCGGCCGAAGTCATGTAGACGCGCGTGTACGACCGCTCGTCCTCCAGCGAAGTGCGGCTCACCGTATAGGCGATCCACTCGCCGTCCGGGCTCACGACCGGAGCGCCGACGGAGCGCATCTCGAAGAGGTCCTCGATCTCGATCGGACGGCGCTCCTGCGCCTCGATCGCCCCGGCGCTCGTCAGCCCGAGCACCGCCATCGCCCAGAACGTCGCGAGTCTCGTGTTCATGCGTCGCACCTGTCTTGCTGGTGGGAGGTCCAGTCGGCATTCCTGTCTGCCGCCGGTATCGTACGCGCCGGCCGAAGGGTGGGCGAGGCGGGTCGGTCGGCCTTCCTACCCGACCTTTCCCCGGCTCCCTATGATGTCCGGCCCCGCGTACAGATCCCGTGCATGGAAAGGATCCGTCATGCTGACCCCGCTCCTCCTCGCCTCGCTCCTCCAAGTGCCGGCGCCGACCCAACAGTTGGCCCCGGGCACACAGTACGACCCGTCGATCCCGACGCTCACCGAGGTGGTGGGTCACGACTTCGGCGAGGCCATCACCGCGCCGGACCAGATCGTGAGGTACGTGGAAGCGTTGGCGGAGGCAGCCCCGGAACGGGCCCGAATCATCCGCTACGGCGAGACCTGGGAGGGCCGTCCGCTCCTCATGATCCTCATCGGATCGCCCGCGCGCATCGGCTCGCTGGAGGACGTGCGCGTCGGACTCGCGCGACTGGCCGATCCGCGCGGACTCACGACCGCCGACGCGGCGCGCCTCGTCTCGGAGCTGCCTGTCGTCACGGCGCTCGTGCACGGCGTCCACGGGAACGAGATCAGCTCGAGCGGGGCGGCGATGGCCGAGGCCTACCACCTGTTGGCGGCGCAGGGCGACTCGACCGTCGACCGCATTCTCGCAGAGTCGCTCGTCCTCATCGATCCGCAGCAGAACCCGGACGGCCGCGCGCGCTTCGTGATGCAGAACACGCAGACCGAGGCCCGCTGGCCCGACCCCGCCTCGTGGGCGGCGGAGCACGACGAGCCGTGGCCGGGCGGGCGCGGCAACCACTATCTGTTCGATCTCAACCGCGACGGCTTCATTCAGAGCCAGCCGGAGACGATCGGCAAGCTGGCCGTGTTCCGCGAGTACACGCCGCACGTGCTCGCCGACCTGCACGAGATGGGCGGCAACTCGACGTACTTCTTCCCGCCGACCGCGCCACCGAGCAATCCGTGGCTGTCCGACGAGCAGATCGAGTTGATGGACGTGTTCGGGGCGGCGAATGCGGCGACCTTCGACCGCCGCGGCTTCGCCTACTTCAACCGCAACACGTACGACGCCTTCTATCCGGGTTACATGGACATGTGGCCGATGCTCCACGGCGCGCTGGCGATGACGTACGAGCAGGCCTCGGCCCGTGCCCTCGTGCTGCGGCAGGACGACGAGGACCTGCTGACGTACGCCGACGGCGTGCTGCACCACTTCTCTGCGGCCATCCAGACCGCCGCGACGGCGGCGCAGAACCGGGAGCGCATCCTGAGGGACTTCCTCGCGTTCAGACGCGAGGCCATCGAGCTCGGGAGCGAGGGACCGGCCGAGTACGTGCTCACTTCGGAGAGCGACCCCGGTATGGCCGAGCGACTCGCGAAGCACCTGGTGCTGAACGGCATCGAGGTGCGTGCGGCGACGGGCCCCGTCCAGGTCGGCGGAACGACGGTCCCTGCCGACCGCGCGTACATCGTGCCCTCTGCTCAGCCCGGGTATCGTATGCTTCGCAACCTGCTCGACGCGACGACGCCCATGGACACCGCGTTCATTCGCAGGCAGAACGAGCGCCGGGCCCAGCGCAGACCCGACGAAATCTACGACGTGACCGCGTGGAGCCTCGCACTGCTGTGGGACGTCGAGGTGCTCGAGAGCGAGGACGCGACGGGGGCGGCCGGTGCGCCACTCACGGCTGAGGGTCTAGCGGTGGCGGCGACCGACGGATCGGGCCCCGCCGTCGCGGCCTTGCCACCCGCCGTCGTCGGCTATCTGCTCCCCTGGGGCACCGACGCGGCCGCCGCCGTCGCTCAGGCGCTGCGCGAGGGCATCCGTGTCGAGGCGGCCGGCGGCGACTTCACGCTCGGAGACCGCGAGTACGGAATTGGCACGGCGCTGGTGCGCGTGCCCGGCAACGGGCCGGACATGCCCGAGCGTCTCGCCTCCATCGCCGCGCGACACGGAGCGGAGGTCGTCCCCATCGACGACTCGTACGTCAGGGAAGGAACCTCGCTCGGCGACAACCGGACGCGGACGCTCCGCGAGCCTCGTGTGCTGCTGGTCTACGACGAGCCCGGCTCGGCCTACTCGGTGGGGTGGGCGCGCTACATGCTCGAGCGGCGCTACGGGCAGCGGACGTCGATCGTACGGGCCTCGAGCTTCGGCCAGGCGATCCTGTCGGGCTACGACGTCATCGTGCTCCCGAGCGGCAACTACGGGTCGGCGTTCAACGCCGGCACGGTATCGCGCCTCGAAGCTTGGATGCGTGATGGCGGCACGCTGATCACGATGGCGGGCTCGTCGCAGTGGGCCGCGGGAGAGAACGTCGGCCTGCTGGAGACGGCGGTCGAGCGGCGCGGCGGGAGGCCGGCCGGGGACGATCCGCCCGACGCCGACACGCCGGACCAGCCCATCGACTTCATCGAGGCCATCGCTCCGCTCGACGAGCCGCCGGAGGAGACACCCGGCGCCATCCTGAGCGTCATTCTGGACCGCGAGCACTGGCTGTCGTCGGGTACGGACGGCGAGATCGGCGCGGTGGTCCAGGGCACGAGAATCTTCAGCCCCATCCGCCTGGACGAAGGCCGAAACGTCGGCCGCTACGGCGAGGAGGACGACCTGTTGCTCGGCGGTGTGGTGTGGGACGAGGCCGAGCCGCAGCTCGCGAACAAAGCGTATCTCATTCATCAGCCCGTGGGGCGGGGCCAGCTCATCGCGTTCGCCGAGGACCCGAACTACCGTGCGTACGCGGAGTCCACGTCGCTGCTGTTCATGAACGCCGTGCTTCTGGGCCCCGGGCGATGACAAACCAGCGCAAAACCATGAGGAGATCCACGATGCCGAAGGGAATCCGAGTCGAGTCGTCCCCGTTCACCCTCGCCCTCATACTGACGATCCTGGGTGGCGCGGTCGCGCTGCTCTTCTGGTCGCCGGCGGGGAGCTCCGCCTCCCCCGCGCAACAGGCTCCCATCATCACCGGTGGCCTGGAAGACCTGGACCTCGGCAACCTCTCCATTCGCCGCTTCCGCTTTCCCGCCGGAGCCCGACTCGGGTGGCACACGCACTTGGACGGTCCGCAGCTGCTCATGATGGAGGAGGGCCGGGGACGGGTGCAGGACCGGGGCGGGCCGGTCGTGGAGCTGGTGCCGAACGAGCCCTACGTCACGCTGGCCGGGGTCGAGCACTGGCACGGTGCCGCGCCAGACGAGGCGGGTATCCAGTGGAACATCTACGACGGCATCGGCGTGCCGGGCAGCGTCACGTGGAGCACGGCCGTCACCGAGGAGGAGTACAACGCGCCGGTCGGACAGCGGTAGGAGCGTAGCCCTCACCGCACCTAACGCCCGACGGTGTGTATCACGTCCCCATGCTCAAGGATCGTCGTAAGGTTCTGATGGTCGCGGGTGGGGTCGTGGGCGGAGTGCTTCTGCTCCTCCTCCTGCTCCCCCTCGCGTTTCGAGGCCGCATCGAAGAGGCCCTGCAGGAGCAGGTCGAGCGTCGCACCGGCGTGCAGGTCGGCTGGGACCGGGTCGGCCTCTCCTTCCTCCGGGACTTCCCCCACGCCACGCTGTCGGTGACGGAGCTGACCGCGGTCGGCACCGGCACCTTCGAGACCGACACGCTGGCCACGTTGGCGCGCGTCGGTGTGGCGGTCGACATCCGCAGCGCCATCGCTGCCGTGCGCGGTACCGGGGCCCTGGTGGTGCGTGAGGTCCGCCTCGACCGGCCGGTCGTTCGGCTTCGCGTGCTCGAGGACGGCACGGCCAGTTGGAGCGCGGTGCGCGCCGCCGAGCAGTCGGCGTCCTCGCCCGACGAACCGGGCGCGAACGGCGGCCTCGCCCTCGAGCTGCGCAGCTTCGAGCTGACGGATGGCGCGCTGGTGCTCGACGACTCCCGCTCCGGGGTCTACGTCTCGCTCGAGGGTCTGAGCCACTCGCTGAGTGGGAACTTCGCGCGCAACAACCTGGTGGCCCGCACGCGCGGCCATTCCGATCGCGCGACCGTGCGCTTCGCGGGCCTGCCCTACCTGAACGGCGTCGCCTTGGACGTCGACGCCGAGCTCGAGGTGAACGGCGACGAATCCCGTATACGATTCTTGGACAACGAGCTGCGGTTGAACGCGCTGGCGATCGCCTTCTCCGGCGAGGTCGTGCAGCGCGGCGACGCGCTGGCGGTCGATCTCGTGGTCTCCGCCCCCAGTACCGAGTTCGCCGAGCTGCTCTCGCTCCTTCCGCCGATCTATGCGAGCGACTTCGCCGCCCTGCAGACGACGGGCTCCTTCGCACTCGACGGCTACGTGAGGGGCGACTACCTCGACGGGTCGCTCCCGGCCTTCGGCCTGCGGGTCACGGTCGACGAGGGCAGCTTCAGGTATCCCGACCTCCCGTTGGCGGCTCGCGCCATCAACCTGGACCTGGCCGCCGAGAACCCGGGCGGCGATGCCGACAACACGGTCGTGAGCCTGAGCCGATTCAGCGCGTCGATCGACGACCAGCCGGTGGAGGCGACGTTGACGCTGCGCACGCCGATCTCCGACCCGGACGTGGACCTGAGCGTCAATGGCACGGTGGACCTGGCCAGTCTCGCTCAGACCGTGAAGATGCCCGCACTCGACGGCGCGAGCGGAGTGATCGAGGCGGACGCCGCCGTGCGTGCGCGGCGCTCGGACCTGGACAGCGCCCGGTACGACGCGGTCGCCGCCCAGGGCACGATCGTCGCCCGCGGCGTCAGACTGGAGGGAGAGCAGCTGAGGCAGCCGGTGGTCATCGAAGACGCGACCCTGGAGCTCTCTCCCCAGCGGGCCGACTTGCGATCGCTCCGAGCACAGCTCGGCAGCAGCGACGTTCAGGCGTCCGGTTCACTCGACAACCTCCTCGGGTTCGCCATCGGTACGCAGCCTCTGAGGGGCGCCGCTTCCTTCACGAGCGGCACGTTCGCGCTCGACGAGTGGCGGTCGGGTCGTGAGCTCACGGCCATCCCTGTACCGGCCCGGCTCGACCTCACCCTGGACGGGTTCGTCGAACGCGTGACGTTCGGGACCCTGGAGATGTCGAACGCGCGAGGCCGTGCCCTGGTGGCCGACGAGCGCCTGACGCTCCAGGGCGTCACCCTGGACGCCCTGGGTGGGCGCATTGGTCTCGACGGTTGGTACGAGACGCTGGACCCTGCCCAGCCGACCGTGGCCTTCGACGTGGCGATGGACAGCGTCGACATCCCCCGCACGGCCGCCGCGCTACAGACGGTGCGCGCGTTCGCGCCGGTAGCCGCCTACGCCCGCGGCGCGTTCTCCGCCGACCTCAGCATGACGGGCGCGCTCGGACCGGACCTCGGCATGCTGCTCGACCAGCTCGACGCGAACGGCTCGCTCGCGACGTCACGGGTCACGATCGAGGGATTCCCCGTGCTTCAGCGTGTTGCGGAGGTCGTGTCGATGCCGCAGCTCGCGAGTCCTACGGTCGATGCGGTGCGCTCCACCATTCGCGTCGAGGACGGGCGTCTGTTCGTCGAGCCTTTCGGCACTAGGGTCGGTGGGCTCGCGATGACCGTGACCGGGTCGAACGGCATCGATCAGTCGCTGGACTACACGCTGGGCTTGAGGGTACCGCGCTCCGGCCTCGGCGACGCCGCGGCCCGCAGGGTTCAGGATCTGCTCGGCGCGGCGGGTGCGGCGGGCGCGGTGCTCCCGGACTCGGTCGGCCTCGGCGTTCGGGTCACCGGTACCGTGAGCGATCCGGCCGTGGGCCTCGGGCTCCAGGACGCGGCCGGCTCGGTGGGCCGCGCCGCCACGGCGGCGGCCACCGCGGCCGCCGGCGCCGAGGTCCAGCGCCGGCTGGAAGAGGCTCAGGAGCGACTGGACGCCTCGAGAGCCGAGGCGCGCCAGCGGGCACAGGCGCAGGCCGACAGCCTCGTCGCCGAGGCCGAGCAGCGGGCGGCACAGATCAGGGCCGAGGCCGGTCGGGCCGCGGCCGAGATTCGCGCCCAGGGGGAGCGCGGCGGCGAGGAAGTGCTGGCGCGCGCCACGAACCCGCTGACCCGAGCCGCCGCGCAGGCCTCGGCCGACAGAATCCGGAGCGAGGCCAACGAGCGCGCCACCGCGGTCGAACAGGAGGCCGACGAGCAGGCGGAGGCCCTGGTGGCCACGGCGCGTGAGCGGGCCGACGCGATCGTGGCGGCCGCGGGGGGATGAGGTAGGCTCTAGGCGGGCGGCCTCGGCACCAAGACCGGAGTCGCCGCCTTGTACGCTTCGTACTCGGGTTGGCCTCCCCACCTGGCGTCGGCCCGCTCCTCCAGCATGGGAATCCCGCTCACCTTGGTGAGCAGCAACGTCACGAACACCGGAGAGATCAGCGTCACGTACTGCCAACCCTGAAGCGCCGGGAAGGCGACGACGACCACCCCCACCCAGAGCACGATCTCGCCGAAGTAGTTGGGGTGGCGAGACCAGGCCCAGACGCCGGTCGTGATGAAGCGCCCCGCGTTGGCCGGGTCTTCTCTGAAGCGACGCTTCTGGCGGTCCGCGACGACCTCCAGCCCGAAGCCCGCGATCCAGAGGGTCAGTCCCACCCAACCGAAGACACCGAACGGGATCGAGCCGTCGGAGGTCATTACCGCCAACGCAGCGCCCATGGTGAACGCGACCCAAACGCCCTGGAGCGTCCACGCCACCAGGAAGCGCGCGAACGACGTCTTGATCTCGTCGAAGCGCTTGTCCGAACCCTCCGCGAGGACGCGCATGAACAAGAAGCTTCCCAGACGGCCGGCCCACACGGCGACGAGGAGGCCGAGCACGAGCGCGCGCCGTCCGGGATCGGGGCCGAGCCACAGCGCCACGGCGGTGACCGTGAGGTACGTGAGGCTGCCCGTCAGGTCGTAGTAGCGCTCGGTTCGTCCGAGATAAGCCGGGACGAACGCGCCCCACTGGATCACGATCGCGAGGGCGACGCACACTCCGAAGAGCGGCACGCCACCGACGCGGGCACCGCCCTGGCTGCCGGCCCAAGCCAGCCCGAAGGCCAGCGCCAGTGCGACGGGTAGGGCGATGAGCCGCTTCTTCTCGGATTCGTTCATGGAAGGATCAGGCTACCGGGCCCGGGTGGCTGCGGCAAACGCAGCTACACCCTGCCCGCCAGCGCCGCTCCGGTCTGCACCTTCCAAAGGGCGCTGTACACGCCGTCCCGCGCGATGAGCTCGTCGTGTGTCCCGAGCTCGATGATCCGCCCGCGCTCCAGGACGCAGATGCGGTCCGCGTTGCGGATCGTCGACAGCCTGTGCGCGATGGCGATCGTCGTCCGATCGAGCGAAATCCGATCGAGCGAACGCTGGATGGCGGCCTCGGTCTCGTTGTCGACCGCGCTCGTGGCCTCGTCCAGGATCAGGACCGGAGGATCCTTGAGGATCGCCCGCGCGATGGCGATGCGCTGACGTTGGCCGCCGGACAGCTTCTGCCCGCGCTCCCCGACAATGGTCTCGTAGCCCTGGGGCAGCTCGGCGATGAAGTCGTGGGCCTCGGCGAGCCGTGCCGCCTCCTCGATCTGTTTGTCCGTCGCGCCCCAGCTGCCGTAGACGATGTTCTCGCGCACCGTCCCGTGGAACAGGAAGACGTCCTGGCTCACGAGCCCCATCGTGGCCCGCAGGTCTTCGAGCCGGATCTCCTCGATGGGGATGCCGTCCAGTGTGATGCGCCCGTGCTCCACGTGGTACAGGCGTAGGAGCAGCTTCACGAGCGTGCTCTTTCCGGACCCGGTCGAGCCGACGATGCCGATCGTCTCGCCAGGTGGGATGGTGAGCGAGACGTCCCTGAGAACCGGCTCGCCGTCTTCTCCGTACGCGAAGGTCAGCTGCTCGATTCCGATTGCACCCCGGACCTCTGTCACCGCAACGGCGCGACCCCCCGAACGGATCTGCGACGGGGTGTCGAGCAGCGCCATGACCCGGGTGGTGGACGCCATCGCCCGCTGATATTGGTCGAGCGTCTCGCCGAGTCGCGTGAGCGGCCAGAGGAGTCGCTGCGTCATGAAGACGAGAACGCTGTACGTTCCCACGGTGAGCGTCCCTTCCACGGTCTCCATGCCGCCGTAGAGCAACGTGGCCGTGAAGCCGAACAGGATGACGACCCGGATGAGCGGGACGAAGGCGGCGCTGACGCGTATGGCACGCCTATTCGCCTGCCGGTACGCGTCGCTCTCCCGCTCGACCTGCCCGACCTCGAAGAGCTCCGCCGTATAGGACTTGATCGTCGCGATGCCCCCGAGGTTGTTGGCCAGGCGGGCATTCAGGAATCCGACGCGCTCGCGTACCTCGGCGTAGTACGGCATGAGCAGGCGCTGGAACCGGATCGACCCCCAAACGATGACGGGCATGGGGATGAGCGCCATCCAGGCGACTGACGGCGCGAGCACGATGAATGCCGCGCCGATGACGATGATGGTCGTGGCGAGCTGCAACAACTCGTTGGCGCCGATGTCCAGAAAGCGCTCGAGCTGGTTGATGTCGTCGCTCAGGACGGACATCAGGCCGCCCGAGCTGCGCTCTTCGTAGTAGGCGAGCTCGAGGTCCTGCAGGTGTCGGTACGCGTCGATGCGGAGCTCGTGCTCCACGGTCTGGGCCAGGTTGCGCCATAGGATCCCGTACGCGTACTGGAACGCCGACTCGAGCAGCCACACGGCGAGCGTGATCCCGGACAGGAGCAGCAGCTGGTCCCACACCTCGACCACGCCGAAGCGGGTCAGGAACGAGGCTTCCCGCTGCACGATCACGTCCACGGCGGCGCCGATGAGCACCGGCGGGCCGAGGTCGAAGATCTTGTTGAGGACCGAGCAGACGGACGCCAGCCACATACGTCGCCGGTGTGGGGCGGCGTAGCCTAGCAGGCGCCGGAGGGGGCGGGGCTGGACTGAATTCACGGTCGACAAGGATCGTGGACGGTCGCCCTGGATGCCAGACGCCTGCTACAAGAACCGGACAAATTCCTTGCGCTGGGTAGGAAGCCTCGGACACTGTTGAACGAGGTGCGAGTTGTTTCTTCTCGCGCTTACTGCCCCCCGATGCATGGACGTGTTCGTCGACCGCCCCTGGCGCGTCGGGAGGCTGTGATATGGGAGTGCGCAACCAGCGGATCCGAGTCCTCCTGGTCGAGGACAACCCTGGCGACGTGGATTTGGTGCGAGAGTACATCGACGGGGATCCCGACGGTGGGATCGAACTCGTCAGCGTCGCATCCCTTCGAGCCGCCCGCGAGGCGATGACCGAGGACGCGACGGACCTCGTCCTCCTCGATCTCGGGCTCCCCGACGGTGAGGGCGTCGAGGTCGTAGGTGCCGTGCGCGAAATGGCCTCCAGGGTCCCCATCGTAGTACTGACGGGTCATGCCGATTCTGCGTCGGCGCTGGAGGCGATCCGTCGTGACGCGCAGGACTACCTGCTGAAGGATCAGCTGGATGCCGCCAGTCTGCAGCGGTCGATCCGCTACGCCATCGAGCGCCACAAGACGCATCAGCAGTACCGCGAGCAGCTCAGCGTCAGTCCCGACGGGGT
>JAHEKM010000004.1:15379-52459 GCA_024638325.1 Gemmatimonadota bacterium
CGACCACGGAGGCGTCGTCAGGTTCGTCAACCATGCCGCAGAACGACTGTTGGGGGGGACTCCCCAGCGCGTGGAGGAGCTCCCGGAGGAGATCCGACTCACGCAGGAGGGCACCGCCGGCCTCAAGCTGTCCACCGGCCGCGTCGTTGATACCCGGAAGGTGGAGACGATATGGAATCAGCAGCCCGCGTGTCTCGTCTCGCTGCACGACTGCACAGAGCGGCACCTGGCTGAAGAGACATTGAGTCGGCTCACGGAGGAACTCACGCGGGCCAACGAGAAGCTGGGTGAGCTCGTGGCCACGGACCCGCTCACCGAGGTCCTCAACCGACGGGGGGTCGAGAAGGCCCTGGGCAAGGAGATCGCTCGGATGCAGCGCACCGGTGAGGATCTGATCGCGATCCTCATCGACTACGACGACTTCAAGCAGATCAACGAGTCCTACGGGCATGCCGTCGGCGACGCGACGCTCCGCGCCCTCACGGCGAGCGTGAGCAGCCAGCTGCGGGCGGACGACTACCTGGGCAGGGTCGGGGGGGACGAGTTCCTGATCCTGCTTCCCGGGACGGACACGAGACTCGGGCTCGTGGTCGCCGACAAGGTGCGGCGCGCGATCAAGGCGACGACGCTACCGGTCGCAGACGGACACCTCAATCTGTCCGCGAGTCTGGCTGTGGGCCGCGTCGCTCCGCACGTCGTCTCGCTGGAAGAGGTGTTGGCGGTGACGAATCCGGGCCTCCGGCGAAGCAAGCAGGGAGGCAAGGACAGGGTCTCGGGTGTCGAGCCATGGCTCGAATCCGCCGCAAGGGAAACCGAGGTCGATGTTGCCGAGATGCCACTGCACACGGCCCTCCAGGAGATCCGTGAGGTGGAGACGGGGCGCGCGGTGGGGTACGAGGCCCTGACCCGCGGCCCGCCCGGAGCGCTCGCCACGCCGGTCGAGATCTTCCGTGCCGCGTTCGAGCGGGACCTTCTGACTTCACTCGATCTCCGCGCGCTCGCCACGAGCCTGAGCGTGCTCAAGCACGGATTCGTCGACGGTTGGTTCCACGTCAACATGTTCCCGTCGACGATCCTCAACACGTCCATCGAGCGAGTCGTCGAGATGCTGCAGGAGGGAGGTCGGGCCAGCGACGTTTGCGTGGAGATCAGCGAGCAGCAGTTCTTGGGAGATCCCAGCTATCTGACCGAGTCGATCGCAGCGATGCGCCGCGAGGGCGTGCGGGTCGCACTCGATGACGTAGGATATGGCCGCAGCTCCATCGAGGCCCTTCTGGTGCTCGAACCGGATGTGGTGAAGGTCGACCGCAGCTGCGTGCGCTCTATCGACAGCCGCCCTCGTGAGCGACGGCGACTGGAGCGTCTGGTCTCGATGATCGAGATCAACGGTGCCGTCACCGTCGTGGAGGGGGTCGAGACGGAAGCGGAGCTCGCCGTCCTCCGGGAGATCGGGGTCCAGTACTGCCAGGGGTACCTGTGGGGACGTCCGCAGCCCGTGCTGACGGACTGACCTCAGGCCAGACCGATGATGACGCTACGCACCCGCATGACCGCGGCGATGATCGTGCTGGTCGTTGCCACCGCGATCTCGGTGGCCTGGTTGGCCAATCTAGCGTTCGGTGCTCAGGGCCTGCCGGAGGCGCTGGACGCGTTGGGCAGCGATACACGTCTGCTAGCGGCTACGCTGCAGGCCACGGCGATCGGAGCCGCCGCCGATATACTGACGTTCGGCCGCCTCGATGTGGCCGCAGCCGTAGCCGAGGGTGGAAGCACTACCGCCGAGGCCGAGGCGCAGCTGGCCGACCTCTTCGCGGCGGCTCTGGCCGTGAAGCAGCGGTATCTCCAGCTGCGGTTCATCGATACGACGGGTTTCGAAGTGGTTCGGGTCGATCGTCGGGACGGTCGGGTTCACTCCGTGCCGCAAGTAGAGCTGCAGGACAAGTCCGAAAGGCCGTACGTCCAGGGCGCCCTCT
This sequence comes from Gemmatimonadota bacterium, assembly GCA_024638325.1. Classification (GTDB taxonomy): domain Bacteria; phylum Gemmatimonadota; class Gemmatimonadetes; order Longimicrobiales; family Gaopeijiaceae; genus UBA2982. The sequence continues at coordinate 17,353 of JAHEKM010000004.1, forward strand.
CCTTGCAGCCGGGTGATCTCTACGTCTCGCCCGTCCAGTTGAACGAAGAGGAGGGTGAGCTGGACGTGCCCTACGTGCCGGTCGTGCGCCTCGCCACGCCAGTCGCGAGCAGTTCGGGTGTGGTGGGCGGGTTCATCATCGTCAACATGGACATGCGGAGTGTCCTGGCGACCCTCAAGAGGGACGCGATGGACCGCGGTCGCGAGCTGTACATCATGTCTGCGAGCGAGTATCTGCTCCATCCCGACCACGACCGGGAGTTCGAGCGCTCCCGGGGCCTGAGTCGTGGGTGGAGCGACGACTTTCCTGATCTCCCGCCCGACCTGGCGAACGAAGTCGCGTGGACGGGCCTGGCCGACATTCGAGGCGAATCCGTCGGTGTGGCAGTGAGGGGGCTGCCGTTGGCAGGTGGTCCCCGGGTGGTGGTCCTGACGACCGAGCCCGAGGCGCAGCTCATGGCAGGGCCAAGGCGCGTCGTGACCTCTGCCGTGCTGGGCGGTGGCCTCGTCGCTCTCATGGCGACCGTGCTCGCCGCGTTGCTGGCCCGGTCCCTTTCGCGACCGATGGCCCGGCTCGCTGGCGCTGTGGCGCGCTTCGAAACCGCTGGCGATTGGGACGTTCCTTCGGGAACGACGGGTGAGGTCGGCGTCCTCGCGGACACGCTCGACCGAGCGATACGGTCCGAGCGCGAGAAGCATGCCGAACTGGAGGAGCAGATCGAGATCCGCCGCGAGACGGAGGCGAAGCTAGAGCGCGAGGCGGCGAGACTCCGTCATCTGTCCACCGTCGCTCAGTCGTCGTTGGACGGCATCTATACGATGACAGCCGAGGGGACCGTGACCTCCTGGAATCCCGGTGCCGAGCGGCTCTACGGATACACTGCGGACGATATGGTGGGCCGGCACATCTCGGTGCTCGTTCGTGACGACGACCGTCCAGAAGTCGAGGGAGTTCTCGAGCGACTGCGCTCGGGCGAGGCCGTCCGCGACTACGAGACCGTTCGCCTCACCCGGCAGGGGGAGGGACGCGACGTGTCTCTCACGCTGTCCCCGGTGCGCGACGACGCGGGCGCCGTGGGAGGCATTTCGGCCATCGCTCGTGACATCGGCGAGCGAAAGGCGCTGGAGGAGCGGTTCAGGCTCTCGGTCGAAGCCTGTCCGAACGGCATGGTGATGGTAGACGAGTCCGGCGTGGTGGTTTTGGTCAACCGCGAGGTCGAGCGCCTCTTTGGATACTCCCGGGAGGAGCTTCTCGGGGAGTCGATCGAGAAGCTGGTCCCGGAGGCGGCCCGGGGGGCCCATCCCGGCCTGAGGCGGCGCTTCGCCGGCGAGCCACGCCGGAGGGCGATGGGTTCGGGCCGCGATCTCTTCGGCCGTCGCAAGGATGGCGCGGAGATCCCTGTCGAGATCGGACTGAATCCCATCCAGGCGCCGGACGGGCTCTTCGTGCTCGCCTCGATCGTCGACATCAGTGAGCGTCTGAAGGCGCAGGAGGAGCTCCGCCGCTCCAACGAGGACTTGGAGCAGTTCGCCTACGTGGCTTCGCACGACCTCCAGGAGCCTCTGCGCATGGTGGCCAGCTACACCGAGCTGTTGGCGCAGCGATACGAAGGCCAGTTGGACGAGCGTGCGGACAAGTACATCCGCTATGCCGTGGACGGTGCGAAGCGCATGCAGTTGCTCATCACCGATCTGCTTCGCTTCTCGCGCATCGATTCGCAATCCAAGCCCTTTGCCCCGACCGAGTTGAACGCCGTGGTGCAGGAGGTGATCGACGCACGACTCGCGGCAGCCCTGCATGAGGCGGGTGGCACGGTGGCCGTGGCGGAGCTACCGGTGGTTCAAGCGGATGAGGTCCAGATCGGTCAGGTCTTTCAGAACCTGATCTCGAATGCGCTGAAGTTCCGCCCTGAAGACCGACCGCCCGAAGTTCATGTAGCTGCCGAGCGGCAGGGGCCGATGTGGCTTATTTCGGTCCGTGACAACGGAATCGGCATCGAGGAGGAGTACGCCGAGCGGATCTTCGAGATGTTTCAGCGTCTGCACGGCGTGGGAACCTATTCGGGCAGTGGCATCGGGCTGACGTTGACGCGCAAGATCGTCCGGAGACACGGCGGCCAGATCTGGTTCGAGTCGACGCCGGGATCGGGCACGACGTTCTACTTCACCCTTCCCGTGGACGAGCGATGACCAGCGACGTACGCGCCATCGAGGTGCTTCTCGTCGAGGACAACCCCGGCGACGCTGACCTGACCCGCGAGGCGCTCGAAGCCGACAGGGTGCGGGTGAACCTGACTGTGGTGACCGATGGAGTCGAGGCTTTGGACTTCCTGCGAAGCGGGTCCCGGCCGGACTTGATCTTTCTGGACCTCAACCTGCCCAGGAAGGGCGGGCGCGAGGTGCTCCGAGAGATCAAGGAGGACGCGGAGCTCCGATCCATCCCCGTGGTGGTCCTCACCTCCTCCGCAGCCGAGTCGGACATCGCGCAGAGCTACTACCTCGGCGCCAACTGCTACGTGACCAAGCCGGTCGACCTGCGTGCGTTTCAGCAGGTCATGGCGCAGACCGGGAGCTTCTGGTTCACGCTGGTGCGGCTGCCACCCGCCTGACGTCGGGTCCGGCCACGGCGGCCACGCTCGGTCTAACGGTGCAGCGGGACAACACGCCCTTGGCGCCCCCCGGCACACCTTGGTAGACTCCGGTCCCATGCCCGCGCCCTACCGTGTCCTCCTCGAGACCCTGCGCCAGGGCTTCCCGCAGCCGGTCTCCGATCGCGTCCACGACGCCTACTTCGTGTTCTCGATCATGCAGGCGCTCGACAAGGTCGACGACATGAAGTCGGAGCTCCCACTCCTGGGCGAGCCCACCGAGCTGGACTACGAGTCGGCGCGGAGGCAGGAGATCGGTCCGTCGAGCGCCTCCGTGGAGGACGTGTCGCGCGAGCTGGTGCGACACTTCGCCGGCCTGCCGATCTTCTCGCATCCGCGGACGCAGGTGAACGTGGTGCCGCCCTCGTCCATCGCCAGCATCATCGGCGCGCTACTGCCGACGATCTACAACCCGAACCTGGTCTCGGACGACACCAGCCACGGTATCGCGGTCGCGGAGCAGCGCGTCGAGGCGATGACCTCGCGGCTTCTGGGATACGAGCCCAGCCGCTCGGCGGGCGTCTTCACCTTCGGGGGCACCGGGACGACGCTCTACGGCGTGAAGATCGGCCTGGAGAAGGCCGTCCCGGACGCCATGGAGAGAGGGGTCCACTCACGCGCCGTGATGATCTCGTCGGGGCAGAGCCACTACGCCCGGCTGAGCGTGGCGGGATGGTTGGGCATAGGGGAGGACAACGCCGTTCAGGTCCCGACCCACCTGACGAACGACATCAGGATCGACCTCCTGGAGCAGGCGATACGCGAGGTGGTCGCCGACGGCAAGCGCATCGCCGCGATCGTCGCCACCATGGGGACGACGGACGCCTTTGGCATCGATGACATCGAGGCGATGGTGGCGTTGCGCGACCGCCTCGTGGGCGAGCTAGGACTCGACTACACGCCCCACGTGCACGCCGACGCGGTCATCGGGTGGGCGTGGTCCGTCTTCAACGACTACGACTTCGAGGAGAACCGCCTCGGCTTCCGTCCGCGCACGGTTCGCGCGCTCGCAGGCGCCGGGCGGCGCATCCGGAAGCTGTCGCTGGCCGATTCCATCGGCATCGACTTCCACAAGACGGGCTTCGCGCCGTACATCTCGAGCCTCTTCCTCGTGCGCGACGGAGAGGACATGCGGTACCTGGCGCGTGGCCGCGAGGACATGCCGTACCTGTTCCAGAGCGGTGAACACCACCCGGGCATCTTCACGCTCGAGACCTCTCGCAGCGGCACCGGCGTTCTGGCGGCACTGGCGAGCCTGCTCTTCCTCGGCAAGGACGGATTCCGAGCGCTGCTCGGTCACATCGTCGAGATGGCGGAGCTCCTGCGCGAGCATCTCGAGGGACACTCGACGACCACGGTTCTCAATGGCGGCAACGTGGGCACCGTCACGCTGTTCCGCGTGTACCCCGACGGCGTAGACACCTGGACGGTGCCGGAGCGCGAGCGCACGGACCCGACGTATGGGGAGAAGCTGCTCGAGCACAACGAGTACAACCGGAAGATCTATCGCTACCTGCACGAGAAGGCGATGGACGGGAAGGGCGTCCTACTCTCTATGACGGACTGCTACCGCCACACCGATTACGACGAGCCGATGGTGGCGCTCAAGTCGTACATCCTGTCGCCGTTCGTCGATGAAGAGCACGTGCGCCTCATCGTCGACAGCGTGCTCGAGGCGCGAGAGCACGTCAGGGGCTGAGACCGAGGGCGCGATTCCTACAAGTCCTACAGTGGATGACGCTCGATGAAGTCCAGGATCTGCTCGGCCACCGCCTCGGGCTGATCCTCCTGAAGAAAGTGGCCGGCACCCTCGATGACGATGAGCGGCTCGTCCATGGCGGTCGGGATCAGGCGGCGCAGGTAGTTCTGGTGCGGCCCCAGGATCTGGTCACCGTCCGAGAACATGACGAGGGCCGGCTTGTCCCAGCGCTGTAGCCGGCGAGCCGTGCGCAGCATGCGTTCCGCCGCCGGATCGTTGGGCAGGATCGGCAGGATCTGCGGGAACGTGTTGGGACCCGCGTAGTAGCTCGGGTCGGGGAAGGGCGCGGAGTACGCGCGCACCCGCTCGGGGTCGCGCCCGCCAGCCGCGAAGACGCGCTCTTGGCCTGAGGCGGCCTGCTGCCGCGTGCGGTCGCGGTAGCCGTACCACATCGGCGTCATGATGCCGTATCCGGTGGGCAGCGCAGTGTTCATGATGACCAAGCGCGCGATGCGGTCCGGAATCTCGGTCGCGAGGGGCATGCCGAGGATACCGCCCCAGTCTTGCATCACCAACGTGACGTTGTCGAGGTCCAAGGCCTCGACGAAGGCCATGGCCGACTGGAAGTGCATGCGGAAGCTGTAGTCCGCCTCGCGAATGAACTTGTCGGACTTGCCGAAGCCGATCCAATCCGGCGCGATGACCCGGTGCTCGCTCGCAACGATCGGAATCATCTTGCGGTACAGGTAGCTCCAGGTCGGTTGGCCGTGGAGCATGAGCACCGCGTCTCCCTCCCCCTCGTCCACGTAGTGCATTCGCATGGGCACCCGCTCCTGACCGCCGACGGCCCGCTCGATGCGCAGGTCCACATAGTGGGGCTCGAAGGGGTAGTCCTCGAGGTTCTCGAAACGTGCGTCGGGCGTCCGCAGAACCCCGGGGCGGACCTCGTTCGGATTCGCGATCGGCGAAAGCCGCTGCGCCGACACCGGTGCTACGGTCAGGACGAGCGCGATGGACAAGAAGGCGGATGTCCTTTGAGCCATGGGGTTCTCCTCGTGGGGTGCGACCTCATGGTAAGGGCCGGAAACGGGGGCGGAAATGCCCCCGCGCCGCGGACCCGCCGCCCTCGTCAGGGCGCCGAGTCAGCGGCTCCCAGGAGTAGGTCCAGACCCATGGTGAAGTTCTGCGCCGACGGCATCTCGTGGCCCATGCCCTCGATCTCGATGTAGTGCAGGTTGGTGAACCCGTCGCGCTCGTGTGCCTCGGCCGTGAGTCGGCACTCCTCGCGGTTGTAGTCGCCTTCGCCCGTCATGATGACGAACGGCTGACGCTTGGCGCGGTTCAGCACGCGGTTGGTCGGGCGCGGAAAGAAGGGCACGAAGAGACCCGGGGTGGACTCGAGCCGAATCTGCAGGTAGCTGGTCACCCCGATGATCGGGTAGGCTCCCGCGAAGACCTCGGGGTAGTCGATGCCGAGCATGGCGGACAAGCGCCCCCCGCCGCTCAGGCCGGACAGGTAGATCCGCTCCGGGTCGACGTTGTAGAACTCGGCCACGTTCGCGGCCGCGTCCAGAGTGAGGCCGGATCGTGGGAAGAGGTGCCTCCGGTTACCTGCGCCGTTCGGGCTGATCCAGATGAGGCGGCGCTCGGCGAGCACGGTCCTCAGTTGGTCGGGAATCGCGCCGTCGTCGAACGGTGATACCCAGACCAGCACCCCATACGGTTCACCGTCCGCCGAGTAGTCTTCCGGCACATAGAGGCTGAAGCTCTCCTCCGCGAGGTCATAGTCCCAGTTCGTGAGGTCACCGCCGAACTGGAAGCGCTCCGTCCAGCGATCGGGCTCGGACTCGGGGGAGCGCACGGGCATGACGGCGTTGAACGTGCCGGTGCGGTGGGCCGTGATGGGCGTGGGCGAACCGGCCCGAAGGTCGGCGGCGGGGGCGTTCTGGCCGCGGGCGCTGGAGGCGACCAGCAGGGCGACCGGGACCGCGAAAGCCGCAATCGTCCTCATGCGCTTCTACCGACTGAGAGCCGACTGTGCGGTTGGGCGTGGGACATGAACCGACGCTACGCGTTGATATGAGGCTGCGTCAACGGCCGGCCCGGCCGCGGCGGCGCCTCGAGTGGGCGCGAAGGCCCCTGAGCGTCCTGAATAGAGGACGCATCCGAAGGGGCGGCGACACCGTAACGCGTGTGTTTGCAGCGTGTTATGCATTGGCATGCCCATTGCCTTGTACTCCCGTGCAGGCGTAGCAATCGAACAGGGGAAGGGTCATGGGACGGATGAGAGTCGGAATCGGGGTCCTTGCGGCGCTCGCGATGCTGCTCGCGGACGGAGCGCCGCTCGAGGCGCAGGGAAGATCACGCCACAAGGCCTTCCGCGTTCCGCCGGGCCACATGCCGGCGCCAGGTGAGTGCCGCGTGTGGTACCAGGGCGTTCCGCCGGGCAGGCAGCCCCCCGCCGTACCGTGCAGGGCCCTGCAGGGACGACACTTCCCCGGGGCGGTCATCGTCCACACGCCGTTTAGCGAGCGGCGCGGTCGCCGCGATCGGGCGCGGGTCGAGCACTTCGTCCCGGTGGACTTCAGGCACCGTGACTCGAGGTACCGTCTGGACGTGGTGGAGCCGGTGCGCGGGGGCTTCCTCGAACTCCGCCTGGTCTTCGGGAACTAGGCGAGCACGAGCCGCCCCTCACGAGGGGGGCGGCTCAGTGCGTCATGCCCTCCTCGGGCGAAAGCTCCCGGAGGCTGTCCTCGAGCCGCATGTACCAGGGCTCGTTCACCGAGTCCCGGTAGAAGTAGAGGATGAACTCGCGTTCCTCGATGCGCTCGTCCAGTAGCAGCTTCGCCCTCACCCGCATGCGGATTCGGGCCCGTAGCCCGCTGGAGTCGATCTCGGCGAGGACGACTTCGTAGTCCATGACATCGAGCGCCTCCGGCCGCACCTGAAAGAGCCGCTGGAGAAGGAACGGAATGTCGACCGTCTCCATGAGCTCGGGCGCGTGGTAGCTGGCCGCCGAGACGAAGTCCTTGAACTGGATGTCCTCCATGAAGTCCATGGAAATCCGGCGCAGGATGCCCCGGTCGCCTCCCAGTGGCAGCCCCATGGTCCAGAAGGCCGCACCCGAGACGTGGGCAACCGTGAGGTAACCGCCACCGAGGACGGCCACCGCCGCCAGCACGGTGAGAGGCTTCTTCATGTCACGATCTCCCGCTTGGGGATCAGCGCCAACATCGCCGCGCCGATGAGGGCCGCGGCCATCACCACCAATACGGCGAACGAGAGCGCCACCATCAACCATCGCGGCTCGAGCGCCGCGCTCTCCTCGAACACCCGGTAGGCCCAATGCACCGGCATGAGCTTCTCCACGACCGCTACGGTGTCACTGTAGAGGTTATCAGGGATCGCCAGCTCCGAAAACAAGATTTGTGGAAGCAGCAGGAGCGGGACAGCGAACACCGCGCGCTCCTGCGTCCTCGCCAGGGCGCTCACCACGAGTCCGAGGCCGGTGCCCGTGAGCGAGGCTCCGAAGAGCGCCAGCATCTCCACAGCCATCGGACCACGCAGTCCGAGGTTCCATTCGACGGCCCCTTGGAGGAGCACGACCTGCACCGCCCCGACGCCGGCGAGCACGCGCACCTTCGACAGGACGTAGTCGCGGGGTCGCACCCCGAAGAGCCGCTCCCGCTCCAGGATCGGTCGCTCCTTTACGATCTCGCGGCAGGCATTGATGCAACCGAACCAGACCGCCGCGAGGCAGAGCACGAAGTAGAGCCCAGGCGTGTCTCGCTCGATGGAACCCCACACGACCGAGCACAGCCAGCCGATGAGCGGTGCCTGCCCCAGGAGGAGCAGGAGACCGCCGGCGTCGGAGAAGAGACAGTCGCGGTAGCGAGCCGCGAGGATCTGGGTGTGTGTGCGGGCCGGGCTCATCAGCGCGGTACTCGCCCCGGGCGGAGCCTGAAGAGGCGCTGGACGGTGTCGGCCGCGGCCAGAGTGCTCCACGCCGAGGGGGGCTGTTTCTCCAGTTGGTGGAACAGGTCCTCGTAGCGGTCGACCCGGAAGAAGGTCAGCGCCTCCCGCGGGGGACCGAAGTACGCGACGTGCCCGCCGACCAGCACGCAGAGCGCGTCTGCCAGGTCGAGGCTTCCCATGGCGTGGGTCGCTACCAGCACGATGCGTCCCCCCGCGGCGACCTCGGCGAGCAGCTCCATGGTGCGCGCCTCGAGGCCCGGATCGAGCCCGGACGTGGGCTCGTCCAGAATCAGCAGGTCGGGGCTGGTGAGGAGCTCCAGGGCGACCGCGACGCGCTTGCGTTGTCCTCCTGAGAGACGACGGATGCGGGAGCGGGCTCGCTCCTCGAGGCCGACCTGCCGCAAGACCTCCTCGACGCGGTTCGCCCGCTCGTCTTCGGTCGCCTCGGGGAGTCGGAGCTCGGCCGCGTAGGAGAGCTCCCTCTCCACCCTCAGGCCGCGATGGAGCGCGTCGTCCTGTGGCACATACCCCATCGCCACGGAGTCCGTCCCACCCTCGTCGCCAGTGCCGATGCGCACCGTGCCCTCGGCGGCTTCACGGAGGCCGAGCAGGACGCGGATGAGCGTACTCTTGCCCGCACCCGAAGGCCCGATGAGGGCGCACATCTCGCCCGGGTGGAGCGTGAGCGTCACGCCCTCGAGGATGTTCCTTCCCCCGGCTCGAACGCCTACGCCGTCCAGGCGGAGCGCCCGGGTCGCTCCATTCGTGGACGTCACGTGTGCCCTGCTCGAGCGGATCCTGCGGTCGTGCGAGCTAGCGCTCGACCATCGGCAGCCCGGCGGCTGCCCACGCGTTGAACCCGCCCTCGAGGGAATAGACCTGCGTATAGCCGAGCCCGGCCAGCGTCGTCGCCGCACGGTCGCTCATGGGTCCTGAACGACAGTACAGCACCACCGGCGCGTCCTTGTCCTCCGGGAGCTGGTCAAGGTGGTCCGTGACCTCGTTGAAGGCGATGGATACGTCGGTGCCCACGATGTCGCCCTGGTAGGGAATATGCGTGTTCACGAGCAACGGTCGGTCCCCTCCCAACATTCCCTGGAGCTCGGCCACCGAGACCTTCCAATAGGAGCCACCCTGGACCTCCACGCGGTCGCCGACCTGTGCGGCTGCGGTCGCCGGCAGGAGCGCCAGCGCCAGGAGGGGTAAGAGTCGTGAAAACAAGCGCGCGTTCATTCGGTCGGCTCCGGTCTGCGGGAACGATACCGGCAAAGTAACCTGGCTCTCGCCGGTCCGCCGCAGGGGGGCGGCGGTCGGGATCTTCGGACGTCTCCCATGGATTTGCCTATTGGAGTGCACAGAATCCAGGAGATCGAGATGGCCAGCAGGTTCTTCAGCCGGAATGAACATGGTGTCGAGCGGATGATCCGAGTTGCACTGGGGCTCGCGTTGCTCAGCCTCGTCTTCGTCGGGCCCCAGACGATGTGGGGCCTGATCGGTATCGTGCCGCTGGTGACCGGGCTCGCGGGCACGTGTCCGCTGTACTCGATACTCGGCGTCAGTACGTGCGGCCGCCGTGCGTAGGGGCGGAGCCCGGAGGGTCAGCCCTCCGGGCTCGCCAGGTACGCGGCGATCATCCCCTTGGCGGCCTTCCCGACCGCCTGTAGGTCGGTTGCCTCCGGATCGATCAGGTACTGAGAGGCAGTGCCTCGCAACATGCCCAGGACGGCGGTGACCAGCGCGTGAAGGTCGACTCCCTCGGGGATCTCGCCACGCGTCTGCGCTGCCGCGAGCCGGGCCTTCAGGTACGTGCGAACCTGTCCATTGAGGTCAGCGATGTCTGGCCTGAGCTCCTCGAGCGACGTGATGCTCTCCGCCTGGAGCGCGAGAATCGCGCGGTAGCGGGCGCTGTCCGCTTCGAGCGCGACGATGTAGCGGTCGACCCACGCCTCTAGGATGTCGCGGTCGGGGACCGGATCGACGCGGGGAACCGTGTCGAGCTGGAACCCCTCCTTGATCAGCCCCACCAACGAGCGAGCGAGACCGAGCTTGGAGCCGAAGTGCTGCGTGACCAGCCCCCTGCTGTACCCCGCCGCTGTACCGATCTGGGCGACGGTCGTGCCGGCGAAGCCCTGGACGGCGATGAGCTCCAACGCGGCGCGGAGCAGCCTGGCCTCGGACTCGGCCCGGCGCTCCGATTGCGTTCGTGACTCGGTGCTGGTGGGTGGTTGGCTCATGCGCTTCGGCTGGTGGGCAGACCATCAAATAAGGCCGTTCCGCCTCTGCGCCTCAACCGCGGCGGAAGCCGGGTCTCACCACCGCATCGTGTTCAGGGCCTCGACGTCGGCGGGAAGCTCGCGCGCCCCGGGTTCGCGTCCGTTCAACTCGAGCATGTACGCCACGACCGCTGCGTACTCGGCGAGCGATAGGCTGCCCGGTGCGTCCTGGGGCATGGACGCGCTGACGTGCTGAAAGAGGTGGCCCACGGGCTCGGCGACCCAGGTGAACTCGAAGATCGGGCCGGTGAACTCGTTGCGGCCGTGGCAGACGCTGCAGACTGAGCCGAATACCCGGCGACCACGCTCAGCCTGTTCGGCGGTGTAGAAGGCGGGGATGAACTCGACAGACCCGGGAGCGACGGTGGCTGAAGCTGGCGCCTCGACACCCGGGCCCCCGCCGCAGCCGACGACGGCCCCCACGACGACGAGAAGCCGGGCGACGCTAGCGCGCCCCCGGCTCCCGTCCCTCCGCGTCATGCGAGGCTCAGACCCGCGATCGCTCAGAAGATCGAGCGCTGGATCACCACGTCCGCCCGGGGCCAGACCCGGTCGAAGTCGGCTCGGGCCTGGTCGGCTTCAGCGTTCTTCCCCTGGGCGCGAAGGGCTTTCTCGAGTCCGAAGTATGACCAGCCGTTGTCGGGATGCTCCTCGAGCGCGGCGCGGTACACGCGTTCGGCGTCGGCGTAGCGCTCGGCTTCGAGCAGTGCGTCGCCCAGCCAATGACGAGGGGAGAAGTTCAGCGGCTCCGGCTCGTCGTAGCGCAGCCCATCGTCGGTCTCGACCGCACGCTCCAGCACCTCGATGGCCTCGTCGAGCATGCCTCCGGCCCGGAAGATCTCGGCCCTCAGAATGTCGCCGCTGATGCCGAGGAGGTCCTCGGCGGCATGAGCGCGCATGCGGGTGCTGTCCCCGAGCTCCATCGCCTTCTGATCCACGCGCTCCAGATAGACCGCCGCGCTGTCCGGCGCTCCGGTTCGCAGGTGCGCGTAGCCGCGGGAGAACTCCCAGAGTCCCTTGTACAGTTGGTTCTCCGGCTCCTCGGTCAGCCCGAGCACTTGCTGGAACTCACCGAACCGCAGCAGGACCAGAGAGTGGTAGAAAACGCCCCCATCCACCTGTCTGGCGTACTCCTCGGCGGCGGCGGTGCTGACCTGTCCCTGCCCGTCCATCGATCCGGCGAAGAAGAGCATGTGCAGGTTGTGGGTGCCCCCGTACGACACGCCGCGCCCCTCGGCCGAGCGGTCGTCGGAGCGCCACGCCATTGCATTGGATCGGACCGCCTTACCCCACCTCCCGATCACGTTGTACGTGTGTGACGGCATGTGGTTGAGATGGCTGGATCCGGGCACGGCCGTCATGAGCAGGTCGGCGCACGCCTCGGCCTTGTACGCCACCTCGGTCGCCTCGGTTGCGTGGATGTAGAGATGGCATGCGCCGGGGTGCTCGATGTTCTGAGCGAGCACGCCCTCGAGCGTCGCGTGGATGCCCTGCACGAACGGGTCGGAGGTCTCGTAGCCCCAGCGTGCGGTGTTGAGGAGCATCAAGGACTCGGCATAGAGGGTGCCGACGTCGTGGTCGTTCGGGTAGGCGCGATAGACCTCCGACATCGCCTGGCTGTACGCGCTGTCCAGCACCACCCGGTTCTCCTGAGTGTGCTCCTCGGCGTATCGGATGGACATGGCCCGAATGAGCGCTTGCTCGATCGGATCATCGGTCTCGTCGATCAGACCGATCGCCGCCTGTGCCGCCTCGTACGCCTGCGGCGCGTTCGCGTCCGACATCCGGCTGTTGAGGAAGGGTCCCCGCGCCTGGGCCTCGCCCCAGTAGCACATCGCGCACGTCGGGTCCTGGCGTTGCGCCTCCTCGAAGGAGCGAATCGCGACGGGGTACGTGAAGGCGTACACCATCTGCATGCCCTGGTCGAAGTAGGCCTGGGCGGTCGGAGACCGGGTCACGATGGGGCGAGTGAAGTCGCCGGTGACCTCGGTCAGGAGGGGAACCTGAGACGTCTCTCCCGTCCCCTCGTTCTGTGCGGCCAAGGGTGACGAGGCGACGGCCAAGGCCATCAGGAGTGCTGCGAGCGGGCGCGCCATGATCCCTCCATTACTGAGCTTGATGATCGCGTTGATCTCGTACGGCGCGGGTAGCCGGAACGTTCGGGTCGCCGTGACGCACATTGAGCTTAGAGGCGGGGCGAGTGGGCGGTCAACTGGCGGTCTGCTCAGACGATGCCACCCCCCGACAGCGCCTTCACCAGTCGGTACAGGAACTCCTGGCCCTCGTAGAAGCTCCGCACCCCGATCCGCTCGTCCTGGCCGTGGGCCCGGTTGTCGTCCATGTCCGTGAAGATCCCGCTCACGCCGTACACGGGGATGCCCTCACGCCTGAGGTAGAGGCCGTCGGTGGCGCCGGTCGACATCACGGGCAGCACGGTCACGCCCGGCCACATCTCCTCGGTGATGCGCTGGATCGGCCCCAGCACCTCGTCGGTCAATGGGGACGGCGGGCTCGGGGTGACCGTGCCGGCCGGCGTGACCTCGACGTCGTACGGGGCCGCGAGGGCCTGGAGCCGGCGGTGAACGTCGTCCGGGTCGTGATCGGGGAGTATCCTGCAGTTCACGTTCGCGTGGGCGAGCTGGGGCAGCGCGTTGGTGGCGTGACCGCCGTCGAGCAGGGTCGCCACACACGTCGTCCGCAGGCGGGAGTCGTAGGCGGTATTCGTGGACAGAATCCGCGCAGCTCCGGGATCCGACGGGTTGGCCACGATGCGCCGCATGGCCTCCCCAACCTCACCCCCGACGAGGTCCGCCGAGCCGCTGAAGAAGGCGGTCGTGACCTCGTTCAGCATGATGGGGAAGTCATAGTTCTGCACCGCGAGCAACGCCTGCGAGAGGTCGTAGATCGCGTTCTTGTCCTCGGGCAGGGAAGAGTGCCCGCCCGGGTTGCGGGCGGTGAAGTCGAAGTTGAGGAACTTCTTCTCCGCCGCTTGCACGTTGTTGGAGATGTGGCGGCCGTTCTCCGACATGCCGCCGCCACCCTCATTGAGCGCGTATTCAGCGTCGATCAACCCGCGGTGCTCGGCCAGCAGGAACTGGACGCCGTTGCGCGGGCCGCCCTCCTCGTCGGCTGTGAGAGCCACGATGATGTCGCGGTCGGGGACGTAGCCCTCCTGCCGCAAGCGGATGAGGTTCGCCGCGTAGATCGCGGCCTCGTCCTTGTCGTCCAGGACGCCCCGACCGTAGAAGTAGCCGTCCCGCTCCGTGAACTCGAACGGATTCAGGTCCGGGCTCCAGTCCTCCGGGAGCGCCTCGACCACGTCGATGTGCGCGAGGAGCAGGAGGGGGCCCCGCCCGGTGTCCCGCCCCCGGTACCGGACGACGATGTTGCCCTTGGTGGGCGCGTCGTCCGGCACGAGGACGTGGATGTCTTCGGCCGGGAAGCCCGCTGCGAGGAAGCGGCGCTCAAGGGCGCGGGCGGCGGCGGTGTTGTCCCCTCGGACCGAGTTCGTCGTGTTGATCTCGACGATCTCCTCGAGGATCGAGCGCGCCAGCTCTGCATGCGGGGCGGGGGCGGGCTGGGCGAGTGCGGCCTGTGGGACGGCCACCAAGGCCAACGCACCCACCGATGCGACGAGGACTCTCATGCCATGTCTCCGGAAGCGAAGCGAGCTGACGCGTCGGTAGCGTCGTGCGAGGAGGCCGCGCGCGCAAATACGCGTCGCTCTACCTCTCCCCCGAGTACGCCTCGACGAACCACTGCCTGAACTCGTCCATGCGGCGCGCCGACGGAGGCCCGCCGGGGAGGGCCCCGTGCTGGAAGCCCCATGCGAGGAACGGAGCGACGAGCGCGGAGTCGCGAGCGACGACGTGCACAGGCACGTCTGCGCCTTCGGCTCCAGTGACCCAGGGCGCGGCCTGGTGGTCCCCCGACACGATCAAGAGCGTGCCATCGTCCAGGTAACGCTCGGCGAACTCGACCATCGCCTCGAGGGAGTAGGCTGTGGAGCGCGCATAGCCGTCCCGCAGCACGTCGACGTCCCACCACATCTCCTCCGGTGGATAGCCGTCCTGCCGGTATGGCTCGAACACCGATCCATCCCCGAGTCCATCCCACTCGATGAGAGGAAGCACCAGCGTCCACGGCGCGTGGCTGCTCACCATCCCGGCCTCGACGAAGCGTGGCCCCCCACCGTCGGCCAGCAGGTCACCGATGAACGACCAGGTGAACTGGTCCGGAACGGTCACCCAGTAGAACGGTGGTCCCCGGTAAGGAATGGTCCGACTGGTATGGACCTCGTCGAACCCTATACGGTCGGCCTCCGGCCACGCGGTCGTGATCGCGGGCATCACGGTGGCCGTTCGGTACCCCGCGCGGCCGAAGTCGTCGAGCAGGTTCTCGCGGTCGCTCGCCAATACGATCTCGTACCGGAGCTGGTTTTCGAGCCAGAGGCCGTTCAGCATGGTTCCGTGCGCGTACCACGACTGCCCTCCGAGCGTGGGCGAGGTGAGGCGGCCGCTCACCACCCGCAACCCGGCAGCCTCGAGTCGCGCCACGCCGGCCTCCAGGCGCGGACCTACGACGGCCTCGAGCTCGGGGTCGTCCAGGGCGGCCATCCCGTACGACTCCAGGTAGGCGAGCACCACGTGAGTTCCATCGAGACGGGCGAGCGGCTGCCCGATATCGATCCGTCCGTCGGGCCACTCCGCGAGGTCGGCCCCAAAGGCGATGCGCTCGGCCCTGGTCTCTCGCAGGTACTGGCTTTGGTCGGCTACCAGGGTCGCCGAGGGTGTGGCGACCCTGAGGGCAACCGGCTCTGCGGCGAGCCCCAAGACAGTCAGCACCAGCGTGGACACCACTAGCCCAAGGGCCGCGCGCCCCAGGGGGTCACTGGGCGACGGGGGCTTGGCGCGCGGCCCTAGCGCCCACGCGATCGCGAAGCTCATGCCGGCGCCGAGCCCCGTGAGCAGGACGAAGGCGGCCGCAGCGCGCAGGGTTCCCATGTTGCCGACCGCGAGGCGGCGCACCGCGTCCAACAGATAGAGGTCGAGGGACAGGTCGAGAGGCCGGCCCAAGCTCACCCGGAAGACCAGATCGCCGAACCAGACCATGGCCGTCAGCAGCACTCCGGCCGCGATTATCCAAGCCATGGCACGACTCCATGGGCGTCTGGGTAGGAAGATCATCCCACCCGCGATCAGGCCCGCCTCCACGGAAATCCACGGGGGCGTCGGCGTGCCCGTCAGGGCGGCAGAAAGCCAAGTCGGCCCTAGGAGGACGGCATTGACAAGCACCCAAGCGCACACGAGCCTGGTCATTTCGTGACTACCTCATCGGCGGGGGTCCGACGGCCCGGGGGTCCTCCAGTCCCTGAACCGGCCTGGGACGATCCGCCGAGCGGCCATCCGACATCACACTCGCTCTCGGGGCTGCGGTGGTCCCAAGGATACTACCTGCCTCAATGACGCACAAAACGGAACGAGGGATCTTCGAGCTTCGCCAAGGACGCTCGCTCTGCGTCACGGACGACGCCCGTGACGTGTGCGCGCTCGTGGCGGCGGTCGAGGGCATGAGTCCGCGTCAGCTGGACGAGCTCCGCTCCTTGGGGGCCCCGCTCCGCCTCGTGCTCACCCTGCACCGCGGGCGGGCTCTCGGAATCGGGGAGCGCTCAGGCACCTCCGACCTCAGCATACCCGTCGGTTCGGCCGAGACCCCAGCCTCGCTTCTCGCGCTCGCCACGGACCGCACGCCCGCGGCCGCAAAGGGCCGGGGCACGGATCAGCGGCCGGCGACGCGGGCCGAGTCCGCCGGGCTGGCGCTCGTTCGGCTCGGTCACCTGCTTCCGTCCCTGGTGTCCGTCGAGGTCGCGGTTGACGATCCCTTGGTGGCTGCATGGCTCGCCGAGGGTGCGATCCTGGACGTGGGCGCCGACGAGGTAGAGCAGGCCTTGTCGGAGGGTGGCATCGAGATCACGGAGGTGGCCGAGGCACCGGTCCCGCTCGCCGTCACCGATCACGCTCGTTTCGTCTTCTTCCGTGAGGGAGGGGGCCTGCAAGAGCACGTCGCCGTGCTGATCGGTGAGCGGGACAGCTGGCCCGATCCCGTTCCCGTCCGGCTGCACTCGGCCTGCCTGACCGGGGATCTCTTCGAGAGCAGGCGCTGCGACTGCGGTGAGCAGCTCCGCGGCAGCCTCGAGCACTTCAAGAACCAGGGGGGCGGCGTTCTGGTCTACCTCGCCCAGGAGGGGCGAGGCATCGGTCTCGGCAACAAGATCCGCGCGTACTCGCTGCAGGAGACCGGCCTCGACACGGTCGACGCGGACGGTGTGCTCGGCTTCGGTGCGGACGAGCGCCAGTACGACGCCGCGGTCGCCATCCTACGCAGGCTCGGAATCGACCGGGTGGAGCTCCTCACAAACAACCCGGCCAAGGTCGGTGCGGTAGAGGGGGCCGGGATCGAGGTCGTCGAGCGCACGCCCATCTACGGCGGACTCAATCGCCACAATCTCCGCTACGTGAAGGCCAAGGTGGATCGGTCCGGCCACTGGCTCATGGACATGATCTCGCAGCCCGTTTCGGCGGATTGAGCCCAGGGGAAGTCGGGTGGACGCGCAGGCCGACCCGATGGCGGCAGCGGGCGGCGGAATCCGGATCGACGGGAAATTCCTGGAGGTCGACGGCCGCCGTTTCCTGATCAAGGGCGTCGCCTACGGCACGTTCGCGCCCGACGCGGACGGGGCGCAGTTCCCCACGGCGGACCGCATCGACCAGGACTTCGAGGCGATGGCCGCGGCCGGCATCAACGCGGTGCGGACGTACACAGCGCCCACCCCGACTGTGATGGACGCCGCCGACCGACACGGTCTCTTCGTCATGGCGGGGCTGGCCTGGCCACAGCACGTGCCCTTCCTCGACGACCGCAAGCTGGCCAGGCAGATCCGCCGCGAAGCCGTCGACGCGGTTCGGCGACTCAGCGGTCATCCGTCGGCGCTCTTGTTCGCGGTCGGGAACGAGATCCCGCCGGGCGTCGTGCGCTGGCACGGACCCCGGCGCATCGAGCGCTTCCTCGGTGAGCTGTACGACGATGTGAAGTCGGCGGCGCCGCAGAGCCTCCTCACGTACGTGAAC
Source organism: Gemmatimonadota bacterium (assembly GCA_024638325.1). Classification (GTDB taxonomy): domain Bacteria; phylum Gemmatimonadota; class Gemmatimonadetes; order Longimicrobiales; family Gaopeijiaceae; genus UBA2982. Next base: position 35,074 of record JAHEKM010000004.1, read on the forward strand.
TTTCCGCCGACCGAGCACTTGGAGCTCGACGCGTTCGACGTCGCTTCCTTCAACGTCTATCTGCATCGCGAGCCCGACCTGCGAGCGTACCTGGCTCGCCTGCAGCACATCGCGGGGAATCGGCCGCTGCTCCTGGCCGAGGCCGGTGGGGACAGCATCCGGGAGGGGCACGAGGGACAGGCCGACATCACGGCCGCACACCTGCGCGCGGCCTTCGCCGAGGGCGCCTGCGGGGCCGTGGCGTACTCCTGGACCGACGAATGGTGGCGGGGAGGAACGACAGTCGACGACTGGGCCTTCGGGCTCGTCGACGAAAGGCGGCAGCCCAAGCCGGCGCTCGCCGCGGTCCGCGAGGTGTTCGCTGAAGCTCCTTTCTCGTCCGCCCGACGGTCGAGCTGGCCCAAGGTGTCCGTCGTCGTGTGCGCATACAACGCGGAAGCCACGATCGACGACTGCCTGACCTCGCTCGCGCGGCTCCGCTACCCCGACTACGAGGTCATCGTCGTCGACGACGGCTCGACTGACGGCACGGGCGACCGAGCCCGGAGGCATTCGGGCGCGCGGGTCATCGGTGTGCCGAACGGTGGCCTGAGCGCCGCGCGCAACGTCGGCCTCGCGGCGGCCACTGGCGAGATCGTCGCGTACACGGACGCCGACGTCCGAGTCGATATCGACTGGCTCGACTACCTCGTGCAGCCGTTGTTGACGTCGGACGTGGTCGGCGTCGGCGGTCCGAACGTCGTTCCACCCGACGATCCGTGGGTCGCGCAGTGCGTTGCGCGTTCACCGGGCGGGCCGATGCATGTAATGCTCGACGACCGCATCGCGGAGCACGTGCCGGGCTGCAACATGGCGTTCTGGCGTGAGTCGCTGCTGAGCGTCGACGGCTTCAATCCGGTCTACGTCCGCGCCGGGGACGATGTCGACATCTGCTGGCGGCTTCAGGAGCGGAAGCATCACATCGGCTTCTCTCCGTCGGCCCTGGTGTGGCACCACCATCGGACCAGCGTGCGGGCGTACTGGCGCCAGCAGGTCGGTTACGGTGAGGCTGAAGCGCGGCTGGACGCGCACCACCCGGAGAAGTTCCTGGGCGGCCACATGGTATGGAGAGGGCGCATCTACAGCCCGCTTCCGTTCCTCAAGGCGGGGGCCGAGCGTCGCGTGAACACCGGCGTCTGGGGCACCGCCGCATTCCCTTCGGTCTACGGGAGCCAGGGACACGGGTGGCGGTACTTGCCGCACACCCCCCTGTGGATTGCGTTGTCCTTGACGCTCTTCCTCATCGGCATCTTCGGACCGTTTGCCGGCATGGACGCCGCCTGGCTCCCGCTGATCGTCGGGGCTGTCGGCTGCGCGGCGACGCTCGGGCACTGTGCGTGGTGCGCGTGGCGGTCGGATATCGAGGGGCTCACGAGCTTCGGTCGTCGCCCGAGATGGCGGAGCCGGCTCCGCTCCCGGGCATTGATCGCCTGGTTGCACTTGCTCCAGCCCCTCGCCCGGTTCCGCGGCAGGCTGCAGGGGCTGTCGACACCGCAAACGGTCGAGCCGCAACACATGACGCGACACCCGTGGAAGGCTCCCTTGCCGACCCTGCGTGACGCGCTCGGGGCCGTACGCCTCGCGACGCGAGCGGGTCGGGAGCGCGCGTTCTGGGCCGAGTCGTGGGTGTCGCCGACGAGACTCCTCACCGAACTGGTTGGAGTGCTGCGAGCTGCCAGGCCGCCCCACATCGTCCACGTGGACGAGGGGTGGCACTCCGATCGGGACGTCAGTCTGGCCATCGGTCGCTGGGGTTGGCTCCACGTGCAGACGGTCTTGGAGGAGCACGAGCACGGAGCGTGTCTCTTCCGTACGCGTACCCGCTTGAGGCCGAGCTTCATGGGGACGCTGCGGGGCGCCACGCTCGCCGTGGTGGTGGCCATCGGCACCAGCGCGTCGATGTTCCGCTACGACACCACGCTCACACTGCTGGTGGCGGCTGTCGGCGTGGCGGGTATCGCGGCCTGGACGACCTGGCAAGCGATCCGCGGCGTGGTCGTGGTCGACGGGGCCGTCGACCATGTCACGCGTGTGGGAGGGCTCACCGAGATCGGGGCTCGGAGCGCGGGGGCAGGAGGCGGGCGCGGGCGCCGCGGCCGTGAGCCGGACATCTCGAACGAGGCCGACCCGACGCCATCCGACTCGGACGCGTCCATGCCCGAGTCGCTGCCCGTGGCACCCCGGTGGCAGCCCGAGCACCCGGCCGCGCGAGTCCAACGGGAGGGGGCCCCCAAGTGAGCGTCGCGCGCTGGACTCTCGGCTTCCTGCGTCCCTATCGGCGCCAGGCCGCCGCGATCGTGGGCCTTTCGCTCCTCGAGGTCGGACTCCTGGCGCTCTCGCCGTGGCCGCTCCAGGTCATCGTCGACTACGTGCTGGGTGGCCAGCCTCTCCCTGATGTGCTCGCGCGGATCACCCCCGCGGCAGTGGCGGGCAGCGCGACCGCGCTGCTGATCGTGGTCGCCGCCGCGGGGCTGCTCATCCAGATCGGCAACGAAGTCGTCCGGATGGTGCACACGCAAATGCAGGTGGTGGTGGCCCAGGACGTCGTCTATACGCTGCGGTCTCGCATTCTGGCTCACCTCCAAGCGCTTCCGCTGCGGCACCACCTCGCTACGCCCACCGCGGATTCCGTCTACCGCCTCGATGCCGACGCGCACTGCGTGGACGACCTCATCTTGGGAGGTGTCTTCCCCCTGGGCGTAGCCGGCCTCAAGCTCATCGTGATGTTCTCGGTCCTGGTGTACGTGGACGCGACGCTCGCGCTCCTGTCGCTGGGGGTCGCTCCCTTCTTGTTCGTCTGCCTGCGCTACTACTCGCGGCGGATGGTCGACCGGGCGGAGCGGGTGAAGGGGCTCGAGTCGCGTGTGATCGAACGGGCATTCGAGACACTCTCGCTCGTGGCCGCCGTGAAGAGCTTCGCACGCGAAGGGTACGAGCTGGCTCGGTTCCAGAGAGCCGGTGACGAGAGCGTGCGTGCCCGGCTCGGCCTCACTTGGCAGGAGTCGCTCTTTTCGGTCACGGTGACGGGCATCACGCTGGTCGGCACCGGGGCCGTCCTCGTGGTGGGAGGCCTTCACGTTCTGGCTGGGACGCTCTCGCTCGGGACGCTGCTGGTGGTCATTGCCTATCTGGCCGCCGTCTACGATCCGCTGTCCGCCATCGCGCACTCGACGGGCTCTCTGCAGCAGGCCGTCGCCAGCGCCCGGCGGGTCCGCAGCATCTTCGAGCTGACGCCCGAAGGTCTCGACGAGCCGGATGCGCTCGACGCCTCGGGCATCACCGGGCACGTCCACTTCGAGGACGTGAGCTTCGCCTACGACGGACAGAGCGAAGTCCTGCACGCGATCGACTTCGAGATCCGTCCGGGCGAGCTCGTGGCGCTGGTCGGCCCGACCGGGGCGGGCAAGACGACCTTGGCGAGCCTCGTCCCGCGGTTCTTCGAGCCGGTGTCGGGCCGGGTACTCATCGACGGCGTCGACGTGTCTCGGTACTCACTGAGGTCTCTCCGGGAGCGAGTCGCTCTGGTGCCACAGTTCCCGGTTCTCTTCACGGGCACGGTCGCCGACAACATCCGCTATGGACGGCTCGAGGCGGCGGACGCCGACGTGGAGGCCGCGGCCCGGGCCGCCCAGGCGCACGACTTCATCGCGCGTCTGCCCAAGGGGTATGACACGCCCATCGGGGAGGCGGGCGCCACGCTCTCGGGCGGTGAGCGCCAACGCATCGGCATCGCGCGGGCGCTCCTCAAACGGGCGCCGGTCATCATCCTGGACGAGCCCACGTCGGCCGTCGACGCGATCTCCGAGGGAGCCATCTTCGACGCGCTTCGGCGCCTCCGGCCGGACCACTCCATGCTCGTCATCGCGCACCGACTCTCGACCGTGCGCGACGCTACCCGGATCCTCGTGCTCGACGGCGGCCGCCTCGTGGCGCAGGGCCCGCACGACGAGCTGATCGACTCGTGCGACCTCTACCGTCGCATGTGTCAGCGCCTTTCCCTCGCTCCCTCAGGATCCGACGAGGGGGTGCCGGGAACGGCGGTGCGGGCCGTCTCGTGAAGATCGTGCTCGCGGGCATCGTCGCCCGCTATCCGTTCGGCGGTGTCACCTGGTGCTCGCTCATGTACCTCCTCGGGCTCCGGGCGCTGGGGCACGAGGTGCTCTACATCGAGGACACGGGCGAGTGCGTGTACGATCCGGAGCGGGACGAGATCTCGACCGACCCCTCGTACGGCACGCGCTACATCCACGACGCGCTGGAGCCGTTCGGGCTCGGCGATCGCTGGAGCTTCGTCAACTACGATGGGACGTACCACGGGCTCTCGCGCGAGGCCGTGCGGGCGTTCTGCTCGGACGCGGACCTCTTCGTGAACCTGTCGGGAGGGTCCTGGTTCTGGCGCGACGAGTATGCCGCGATTCCTCGTCGCGTCTTCGTCGACTCCGACCCCGTGTTCACGCAGCTCGCCATCGCGAAGGGTGAGCCCTGGTACGTTGATTTCTTCCGTGGTTTCGACAGGCTCTTCACCTTCGGTGCCAACATCGGCACCCAGGCCAGCGACGTGCCCACGGGGGAGTTCGAGTGGCGCCACACGTGGCAGCCGGTGGTCACCGAGCTCTGGCGTCCGACGGAGGGTCCCACGCGGGACCGCTTCACGACCGTCATGACGTGGAAGACCGAGAGCTTTGCGGACGTCGACGGCAACAAGGACAGGGAGTTCCTCGGCTTCCTCGACCTACCGGCCCAGACGCACGCCCGCTTCGAGCTGGCGGTGAACGGACCCATGGAGCTGCTCGCCGAGCATGGGTGGGCGCCCATCGAGGCGATGGGCGTGTCGCGCTCGCTCTGGGAGTACCGGGACTTCATCCAAAGCTCCAAGGCCGAATTCGGGATCGCAAAGCACGCGTACGTGTCGCGGCGTTCCGGTTGGTTCAGTGACCGCACCGAGTGTTACCTGGCTGCGGGGAGGCCCGCGTTGGTGCAGGACACCGGCTGGACGGATCACCTCCCAGCGGGGATGGGCCTGGTCGCGTTCTCGACCGTGGAGGAGGCGCTGGAAGGCCTGCGGCGCATCGAGTGCGACTATCAAGCGCACGCCGAGGCCGCAGCGCGTATTGCCAGCGACCACTTCGACGCGACGCGCGTCCTGCCTCGCTTCCTCGAGGAGGCGTTGTCGTGACGACGCCCCTTAGGATCGCCGTGGTCGGCCCGGTCGCCCAAGGAATTCCACCGGTCCGTTCGGGATCGGTGGAGAGCGTGACCGCGCTCCTCGTGGACGGACTCGTCGCCCGCGGTCACGCCGTGTCGCTCTTCGCAGCCGGAACCTCGCGCACGAGCGCGGAACTGCACGCGACCTTCGCGCGTGGCTATCACGAGGACACCGACCTGTGGCCCTGGGAGCTCTGCGAGCTCATGAACCTGGCCGCCGCGGTCGAGCGTGCGGCCGACTTCGACGTCATCCACTACCAGGCGGAGTACGCGCCGTCGTCTTTGGCGTTCTCGCGGCTCTCACCGACCCCCGTTGTGGTCACCGTCCATCACGCGCCGTCGCCACCCGAGGTCGCTCTCTGGAGCCTGTACCCCGAGGCGCCCTTCATCGCCGTGTCGCGGGCCCAGGCGGAGCGGATGGCAGGGCTCGAGGTCGTGGGCACGATCCATCACGCCGTGGACACGGATGCTCTGAGCGCCCACCCCCGGCCGGGCGAAGACCTCCTCTTCTTGGGTCGCTTCACCGAAGGAAAGGGCGTGCTGGAGGCGATCGAGGTGGCCCGAGCTTCGGGCCGACGGTTGACGCTCGCGGCGGCGGAGAACGAGTACTACCGCGAGGTGGTCCAACCGCTCGTCGACGGTGAGCGCGTGGTCTACGTCGGAGAGGTGGGCGCCGCTGAGAAGGTCGAGCTGCTCGGCCGCGCCGCCGCCCTCCTGTATCCCGTCCAGTCGCCGGAGCCGTTCGGGCTCGTGCTTGCGGAGGCGATGGCGTGCGGTACTCCCGTGGCCGCCCTGAGGCAGGGGGCCGTCGCCGAGCTCGTCGACGAGGGGGTCACGGGCGGGTGCTTCGACACGCTGGACGCCCTCTCGGCAGGTCTCCCCGGGGTGTTGGCTCTGGACCGCGAGGGGGTGCGCCGCCGTGCCGTCGAGCGCTTCAGCCCATCGCGCATGGTCGACGAGCACCTGGAGGTCTACGCGCGCCTCGTACGGCGACGAGTCACGAGCCCGCCGCACCACCCCGGTCCGCGCGCCGAGGGCGACCTCGCCGGCCGCTCTCTGCTCGTGTGCGTCGCCCACCCGGACGACGAGTCGCTGGCATGTGGCGGGCTGATCGCGCTCTGCGCCGAGCGAGGCGCTAGCGTGACGCTCCTCTGTCTCACGCGCGGCGAGCAGGGGCCCGGCGCGGGGAATGGTCCGCTCGGTGACGTCCGGGAACGCGAGCTCCGCGCCGCGGCCGAGGCGCTGGGCGTCGCGGAGGTGGTGCTCAAGGGTTACGAGGACGGCATGCTACCATGGGTCGACGCCGAGGTGCTCGAGGCCGACATCGCCGACGTGATACGCCGTGTGAGGCCCGAGGTCGTGGTCACCTTCGACGAAGACGGGCTGTACTGGCACCCGGATCACATCGCCGTTCACGAGCGGACGACAGCGGCGGTCACGGCGTTGGGTCCCGAGGCGCCCGCACTTCGCTACGTGAGCTTACCGGCCGGTGCGATTGCGGGGGTCGCCGAGAAGGCCGGAGGCGGCGCTGTGCTGGGCGTCGCCGATGTCGACGCCTTCGGCGCCATGGCTCCTCCTGCGTCGTTCGCGGTCGAGGCCGGCGAACTGGCGGGCCGCAAGGTGGCCGCGCTGCGGTGCCATCGTTCGCAGGTCGAAGGAGGCCCCTTGGCCCGGATCGCCACGGCCGACGCAGTGCGGCTCCTGGCCACCGAGCATTACCGGGTGGCGCCCGTGGGCGCGCCCGGCCCCGCATTCATCGATGGTTTCGGCACCCCGCTACGAGCTGCGAAGGTCTGACCACGTGAACGTCGCGCTTCTGGATATCCTGCGATGCCCGTTCTGTGGCACGGCGTTCACGGTCGTGGAGAACGAGGCACTTGTGCGGAGGGGCGACGAGATCCAGCAAGGGGTGCTCGGTTGCGAATGCTGCGCGTTTCCGGTCGTCGCTGGCATCCCCGTGCTCATCGCGGACGATGACGCCCGTCGTGCGATCGCGGCCATCGAGTCCGGTCAGGGCCGCGAGGCGCTGCTGGACCTTCTCGCGCGTGCGGCAGACGAGCCGACGCGACGCCGGCTCTCCGAGATCGCGGACGGGGAGGGCGGTACCTATCGGGAAGCGCTGGCGCTCCTCTGTGACGACGCCGAGGGCGTCTATCTGCGCCACCGGCTCGCCGACCCGACGTACGTCACCATGGAGGCCGTGCTCGACGCGCTGTCGCAGGACCCCGCCACGTTCGCGGGGCGGGTACTGGACCTCTGCGGTGGGGCCGGCCACGTCACACGTCTGCTCGCTCAGTTCAGGCACCCGACCGGAGCGAACGACTCGGCCGCGACGGTGCTCGCCGACCTGCACTTTTGGAAGCTCTGGCTCGCGCGGAGGTTCGTGGCTCCAGGTATCGAGGCGGTGGTTTGCAACGCGGACAGCCCCCTCCCCTTCGGCCGCGAGTGCTTCTCGGCCGTTCTCCTCGCCGACGCCTTCCCCTACATCTGGCACAAGCGGCTGGCGGTCGAGGAGATGATGAGGGTCGCAGGCGATGACGGGGTCGTCGTGATGCCCCACCTCCACAGCAGCCTCGGCGAGAACCACTCCGCCGGCGATACGCTCACGCCTGCCGCCTATCGTGACCTCTTCCACGGCTCACGAGAGACACGGCTCTTCAGTGATGCGTCGCTCTTGGACGACGTGCTGGAGAGCAGCGTGGTCGACCTCGGCGATGCTCGCACACCGGACGAGTTGGGCGAGGAGCCCTCCTTCACCCTGATCTCGACCGGACGCACCGAGCTGTTCCGTCGCCACCAGCTCGCGCGACCCCGAGCGGTCACGGGCGAGCTACTCGTCAATCCGCTGTACAGGGTGGACGCGGCGGCTTCGGGATGGACGCTGACGCTGGACTTCCCGACGCCCGAGTACGAGGACGAGTTCGGCGCGTGTCGGCGTTATCTGCCGGAGCGGCTCGCGCTGGCCGTCGACCCGACCGGGCCGATCTCTCCCGAGTCGCTCGGCGACGCGTACGAGGATCTGCTGGACCGTCGGGTGCTGATCGACGCGCCCTTGGGGTACGGACGGTGAGCGGATCCGCGGACGTCGCCCGCTACTACGACAGCAACACCCGACGCTTCATGCTGTCAGGGCCAGGGGGTGGTGTGCACGCCATGCACCGCGAGCTCTGGGGCCCGGGCGTCACGACGTCCAGCCAGGCCGCGGAACACATCAATCGACTCCTGGGCGACGAGATCCACGACCTCCTCACAGCGGAAACGGGCCCACCGCGGTCTCCCGCCATCCTCGACTTCGGCTGTGGCGTCGGGGGTACGCTCTTTCACCTCGCGCGCCGCTTTCCCGACGCTCGGTTGAGCGGGGTAACGGTGAGCCAGCGGCAGGTCGACATCGCCCGGCGGCTCGCGCGGAAGCTCGGTTTTTCGGAACGCTGCGAAGTGCGCCGCGCCGACTTCCATACGCTCGAGTCCGGAGCCCGGGCCGACGTGTTGGTCGCCGTGGAGTCGTTCGCCCACAGCGACGGGGCCGACGTGTTCCTGGCGAGCGCGGCCCGGCAGGTCCGACCTGGTGGACACGTCCTGATCGCGGACGACTTCCTCCTTTCGGAAGAGGACCGCATGGATGCGACGGAGCGGCGGGTAGTCGGGCGATTCCGAGCCGGCTGGCGGGTCCCCGCGGTGTGCACCGCGGACCATCTCCTCGAGGTGGCGCGCCGGGCCGGGTTCTCCGCGGTGCGCACCGTCGATCTCAGCGGACTGACGCGGCCCGGCAGTCGGGTGCGTGACAGGGTGCTGGCCCTGTTCAGCCCGTTGCTGACCGCGCTCCGTCTGGAACGGGTGCCTTTCTTCGGAAACCTCATCGGGGGCCACGCGCTTCAGATCGGCCTCGCAGGCGGATTCCTACGGTACCAGTTGGTCGTGTTGCGGAGAGTCGCTTGAGGGCCCGGCTGCCGCGCGCTACGATGCCGCACCTCGATCTCCCTAGAAGAGTGGCCAGCTTGGTGACCGCCTCCCGTATTGTCCTTCTGTCTGCCGCGCTACTGCTGCCGGCGGCCCCGGGCACAGCCCAGGACGCCGAGGACGGAGTGGCAGCGGTCGTCACGTTGGACGTCATGACCTTCAACATCCGCACGGCGGGTGGGCGGGACGGCTCCGACGCCTGGGAGTACCGGAAGGAGCTCGTCGCCGAGACCATCGGCGGTGCCAACCCGCATATCCTCGGACTGCAGGAGGCACTCACCGAGCAGATCGACTTCCTCGAGGAAGCGCTGCCGCAATACCGCTGGTTCGGCGTCGATCGAGGGTTGAATGGCGGGCAGGGCCTGAGCGAAGCCACGCCGATCTTCTATCGCTACGAAGAGCTGGCCCCCATCGAGGCCGGGACGTTCTGGCTGGGGAACCCGCCCGACGGTCGCCCCACGCGTCGCGGCCGCGGCTCGCGCATCGTCACGTGGGCACGATTCCACCACGTCCAGACCGGACGTCAGGTGTATGTCTTCAACACCCACCTCACGCTGCGGGAGGGTCCGCGTCAGCACGAGGGCGTGGCGATCATCAACGAGCGTATCGCGGCCCTCCCACCGGGGAGCGCGGTGGTCGTGCTCGGTGATTTCAACGCGCTCGCCGGCTCCAGCGGGACCTGGGACCTCGCGACCAGCCAGGGCCTACGTGACTCGTGGCACATCGCGCGAGCGCGTCAGGGTCCGGCCGTCACGTCCAACGGATTCGGACCGCCGCCCGAGGACTGGGAGGGACGCATCGACTGGATTCTCGTGGGCGGACCCATCGCCGTGCCTTCCGTGGCGACGATCGTGCACAGCGTCGAGGGTCGCTTTCCGTCGGACCACTATCCGGTGTTCGCGACGCTCGAGATCCATCCGAGCTGACGCGGGGTCGAGCGGGTGTCCGAGTGGTTCGGCCTGCTGCGCTCGCTCGCGGTCTATTGGCGACCCGGGAGGCAGAGGGGGCTGAGGCGCCTCTATGCCCCGTTCGTGCGTAGGGGCGACCTGGTATTCGATGTGGGCGCACATCTGGGAGACCGCACGGCAGCCTTCGCCGCGCTCGGGGCCAGAGTGGTCGCGCTAGAGCCCCAGCCCGCGGTAGCGCGTTGGCTGCGTCGCTTGGTAGGCGGCAAAGCTGGCGTAACCGTCCGAGACCAGGCGGTAGGGGCGAGGTCGGGGGTCGAGCGTATCGCTGTGAGCCGGCGCACGCCCACGGTGTCGACCATGTCAGAGTCGTGGCGGGCCGGCGTGGTCGAGGCGCATCCGGGCTTCGAGGGGGTGCGCTGGGACGCGTCCGTCGAGGTCCCCGTCGTCACGCTCGACGCTCTGATCGAGGAGTACGGCACGCCCGCGTTCTGCAAGGTCGATGTCGAGGGATATGAAGCGGAGGTGCTCGCCGGCCTGAGCTCGCCGGTGAGGGCGCTCTCCGTCGAGTTCGTGGCGGCGCAGCTCTCGGTCGCCGAGGCCTGTGTGCGGCGCCTGGCCGAGCTGGGGCGCTACCGTTTCAACGTGGTCCTGGGGGAGGGCCGCGGCTTCCTACTCGACGAGTGGGTCGGGTCCTTCGAGATGCTCGCCTGGCTGGCGGCCGGAGCGGACGGCGCGTCGTCGGGGGACATCTACGCGCGCCTCGACGAGCCTCCGCCCGTATGACCGCATCTCGCGGACCCGAGCCGCCGCGCTGGGACCGACTCTCCGAGGCCGAGCGAGAGGCGGCGGTGGCGAGAGACCCCGTCGTCGTCTTGCCCCTGGCCGCGACCGAGCAACACGGGCCCCACCTTCCTCTCTCGACCGACGTTGACATCGGGATGGCGCTGCTCGTTGAGGCATTTGCCGGACTGCCGACCCCCATCGCCGCTTGGACGCTGCCGGTGGTGGCCGTCGGAGCCAGCCTCGAGCACGCGCGCTTCCCGGGGACCGAGAGCGTCTCGGCCGATGAGCTCGTTCGCATCATCGTGGATACCGGGACGGCGGTGGCAGACGCGGGTGTACGGCGGCTCGTGCTCAGCAACAGCCACGGCGGAAATCGCTTCGCCATGGAGAGCGCGGGGCTCCTTCTGCGGGAACGCCATGACATGCTCGTCGTGAAGGTGAGCTGGCCGAGGCTCGGACGTCCCGACGGCGTCGACCTCCCCGAGGTCGAGTGGCGGCACGGCCTCCATGGTGGAGCAGTGGAGACGGCGATGATGCTGCATGCCCGACCGGACCTCGTGCGTGCCGACGCGATCGCCGACTTCGCCTCGTTGGGAGCAGATCTGGAGGTCGCGCTCCGCCGCGTCGGCCCCGAGGGCGAGGCGTCCTTCTCCTGGCTGGCAGGGGACCTGAACCCTCGCGGCGTCGTGGGGGACGCGACGTTGGCGACCGCCGCGATGGGTGAGCGGCTGGTCCGGTACTACGGAGCGGTACTCGCAGAAGTGATTCTGGACGCGGCCGACTTCCCCCTGGATCGGCTCGTCCGGGCCGGGACCTCCGGTTCCGCCGACGTTGGCGCCGTTCTCGACGAGCGGGCGGCCTGGGAGCTTCTTCGGGCGGCCCGCTCCGCGACACCGGGGAGTGGATCGGGCGGGCGACCCGACACCACGACCGTCGAGTCCGAGTCCGCTCCGCGCTTGCGTCTGGAGCTGCACGCCGACGGTACCTGGACCGCCGACGCCCCGCCCACGGAAGGGGCCAAGAAGCTGCTCGACGTCTTCGCCGCGATCGTCGCCGTCCCCGAAATCGTTATCGGACAGCTGGGCCAGAGCCTGGACGGACGCATCGCGACCGAGTCGGGCGCGTCGCACTACGTCACGGGTCAACAGGACCTGGAGCGCCTGCATCGGCTTCGCGCGCTGGTCGACGCGGTGGTCGTGGGCACGTCGACGGTCGCGCTCGACGATCCTCGGCTGACGGTTCGCCTCGTCGAGGGAGCGGACCCCGTGCGGGTCGTGCTCGACCCCTCCGGTCGCATCGACGCCGCGAGCCGCGTCCTCAGCGAGGTCGGAGGCAAGACGCTGGTCGTGCGGGCCGCCGAAGGCGCCGCGGTCGAGTCCGGCACCGACGCGAACGCCGCCAAGGGCGCCTACGAAGTGCTGCGCGTGCCCTGGTCCGCGCCGGGGGAGCTCGATCTCTCGCGCCTACTGGCCGACCTGCGGGCGCGCGGGCTCCGGCGCATCCTCGTCGAAGGTGGCGGCCTCACCGTGTCCCGATTCCTCGAGTGCGACCTGCTGGACCGCCTCCACGTGACCGTCGCCCCTCTTCTCATCGGCTCCGGCCGGCCGTCGCTGACGCTGGAGCCCATTGTGGGGCTGGACGAGGCGCTGCGGCCGGCCGCACGCCGCTTCAGTCTCGGCGAGGACGTCCTGTTCGACCTGGACCTGCGAGCGGAGCCTTCAGGAGCGCCATGAGCCCCGGCGCGGCGGACACGAGCACCAATAGCCCGTAGGCCACCGAGACCGCCGCGCCTTCTTCGGGCGTCATGCCCGCGAGGCCCCAGAGTGAGGCCGCGGCGGCTTCGCGCACACCCCAACCGGCCACGCTCACGGGCACGAGCATCGTCATGAGGATCGGCGCCACCAGCGGCAGCACCGCCGACAGCGGCGCCTCGAGCCCGACCGCGCGGCCCGCCGCCACGAAGACCGCGATGTACGAGGCCACGACGAAGACGGCCGTGGCCACCTGCGGCACCAACGCTCCCGGTCCCAGGACGGCCGCGTGTGCGTCGGTCCACAGCCGCCCAAACAGCGAGTCGCGGCCCTGCGCCTGCGGGCGAGCGAGCCAGACCACCAGGACGGCGACGCCGACCGTGCCCGCGGCTGCGGCGGCAGCCCGAGCCCACACCGGCGCCCACGGCAGCGCGAGCACGGAAGCGAGCGCCGTCAGCGTCATCACGACCTGCGCGGACGCGCGCTCGAGCACGACCGCGCGGACGGCAGGCCCCGTGTCGGCTTCGATACGTGCATGTCGCCATGCCCTCGAGACGTCCCCGGCCACCCCGCCGGGCAGGAGCTGGTTCAGGAGCACCCCGAGGTAGTACTCGCCGAGCGCCGTAGGCAGCGGCAGGTCGATACCCAAGCGAGCCGCGGTGAACCGCCACCGCCACGCCAAGACGAGGATCTGCGCTACCGAGATCGCGAGACCAAGGACCACCCATCCCGGGCTCAGGTCGGACAACCGTGCGAGCACGTCGGACAGGTCGACCCAACGAAACACCAGCCAGAGGAGCAGCCCACTGACCGCGACGCGCACGAGCGCCTGTCCTGGGGCTCGGCCGGCCGGGTCCGTCATGTCGGCCCGGGAAGCGCCAACAGATCGACGTGTCCGACGGTCAGGCGCGCTTCCCCGGCCGCCAAGGCTGTGAGGCGGCGCTCGGCCCATCGGCGGACCCACGTCTCGTCGTCGGGGTCGAGTTCGATGACGGCGTCGATCCAGCCACCGATGAGTAACTCCACGAGGTCCACGTCCCCCGGCGCGAGCTCCCAAGGGCTCGGCGCCAACCACGTCTGATAGCCGCGTTCCTGGAAGAGGTGCTCCGCGGTCCGCCCTGCGGTGGGTCCCAGCGCCGCTCCGAGCCCCTTGTCTCTCCTCTGGTGCTCGTTGAGCGCCTCGCGCACGCGCACGTCGTGGGGGTCGGGCGTCCCGTGCCACACGATGGCACCGTCGTAGGAGAGCGCGAAGAGCGCGCCACAAGAGTGGGCCACGCACGCGTCGGTGAGGGACGCCAGCCAGGGCTCGGAGACCAGATCGAGGAGGGCCGAGCCCGTCACCAGATCCGACTGCGCGACCTCGGCGAGGCCCTCCTCGGCGAGGTCGCCGTGAATCGTGCGCACCGACTCTACGCCCGCCACGCCGGGTACCGAGGCTCGCTCGAGCAGCTCCTGGTCGTGGTCGACCAGCGCCCACGTGCGCGCCCCCGGAAGCTCGGGAGCCAGATAGCGGAGGTTGGAGCCGGTGCCGCACCCTAGGTCGAGGATCCGGGAGCGCTCGCTCTCCGTCCACCAGGCTTGCAGAGGCTCCAGGAGCTCCCGCGCCCGGGATCGATGGTCCACCGGCTCGCGAACCTCGAGCCAAGTCGGGTCGAACGCTTCGCTCATGAGGTCAGCTCGGTCACGGCCTCGGCGAAGGCGGTAATCGAGTCAGCCCAGGTGGGCAGCCCCGCCGCGTGCCGCCGTGCCGCCGCCGCGAGCCGGTCACGGACCGACGGGTCGTCCGCGAGGAGCTTCCGTAGTGCGCCCGAGAAGGCGACTGGATCGCCCGGCGCGACGAGCAGTCCGGCCGTATGGGGCACCGTGAAGGGGATCGCCCCACCCGTGGTGCTCACCACCGGCAGGCCATGGGCGAGCGCGTCGGCCAGCGCCATCCCGTACCCCTCGTAGTGCGACGCCAACACGAACGCCGAGGCTCCGCGGTACAGCTCGCCGAGGCCTTGGCCCAGACGCTCCCCGACGAACGTGATGCGGCTCTCGAGCCCGTGCTCGGCGACGGCGCTCAGAACGCTACGCGCGTGTGCGGGGTCGCGGTCGGCGGAGCCGGCGCACATGCACGTCCACTCGAGGTCGGCCACGCCGGCGAGGGCCGCGACCAGCACGTCGTAACCCTTCCTGGGTGTCAGGCTCGCCACCGAGAGCAATAGGGGAGGAGCGCCGGGTGGCGGCCCCTCCGCCGGCGGTACGCGCTCCGTGCCTGGCAGGACCACGCGGACCCGCTCTGGACTCACTCCGTACGTCCCGATCGTCTCCATGGTGAACGGGCTGGAGACGATCACGCCGGCGCACGGCACGAGCGCGCGACGTTCGCTCTCACGGAAGCGAGCAGACTCCGCGGGCGAGATGCCCGTCTCCTCGGCGAGCGGATGGTGCAGCATCGACACGATACGCAGGCGATGGCCGTGCTCCTCCAAAGGCTCCGGCGCGCCGCCCATGGCGAGTCCGTCGATCACGATGGCCGTGCCGTCGGTCAAAGAGCCCAACATGGCGGACAGCGACGCCCGGGCCTCGGCGTCCGGATCGGGGAAGCTCCCTGCCAGGTCGTGGACCTGGACTTCCCATCCGAGCTGACGGAGGCCAGCGACCATGTGGCCGTCGTAGACGTAGCCGCCTGTGAGTTGGTCCAGCGGACCGGGGACCGCGAAGTGCAGTTTGGCTCGGCTCACACCGGCCCTTCGTAGCTGCCCCACGCCACGTGGGACTCGTGAAGCGTCACGCATACCGCTGCGAGCCCACGCGCGCCCTCTCCCAACTTGCCTTCGCGCGCCGCGCCCACGATGCGCTCCTGGATCTCCCGGGCGAGGAACTCCGTGGTCGTGTTCTGGCCCTCGAAGACCGGCTCATCGTCCAGGTTGCGGTAGTTCATGTCCTCGAGAATCGACCCGAGCAGCTCCGAGGCGAGCCCGATGTCGACCACGAGGCCGTCGCTGTCGAGTTCGGCGCGCCGGAAGGTGGCGTCCACCACGTACGTCGCGCCGTGGAGTCGCTGTGCGGGACCGAAGATCTCGCCTTCGAAGCTGTGAGCGATCATGAAGTGGTCGCGGACGTTCAGGCTGTACATCGGGCGCTCGCGGAAGGGGTGTGAGGGTGTCGCAGCAAGTCATGCATATCGAATGCGGTGGCACAGGGCACCAGCGGGATCCTGGCTCAGCGAAGCCAGAGTGCGGGGCAGGTCGTCGAAGTCGCTCTCGCCCGAGATCAGGACGTCGAGCCGGTCGTCCAGGAGCAGCTCGAGCGCCCGCTCCAGGCGCCTCCGGTGGTCCCAATCATGACACATGTGTGGCGGAATGTGACCGACCTGGCTGCTCTTGAGGGTGAGGCGTCGTGAGTGGAATGCCTCGCCGAGAGGGACGGCCACAGCTCGGTTGCCGAACCAACTGAGCTCCAGGACCGTCGCTTCCATGCCGGCCGAGGCCAGGGCGGTGCGGAGTCCGGCTTCGGAGCCGCTCGCGTGGACGACGACGTCGGCGTCGGCGCCTGCGGGTGACTCGAGCATGAAGGTGAGTCCGAGTGCTCGCGCGACCTCTCCGCGGCTCGGGTCGATATCGTGTACGACGACCTCTGCACCGCCCAGGGTCGAGCAGAGGTGGGCGGTGAGCAGCCCCACCACGCCAGCGCCGACCACGACCACCCGCTCCCCGCCCTCCAAGCGGGCGTCCCACAAGGCGTTGAGCGCCGTCTCCATGTTGGCCGCCAGCACGGCGCGCCCCGCCGGAAGGCCTGTCGGGAGGGGGACCACGGCCTCCATCGGCACGCGGTAGAGATCCTGATGCGGATAGAGGCAGAAGATCGAGTGGCCGAGCAGCGGCTCCGGGCCCTCCACGACTTCGCCGACGCTCGAGTACCCGTACTTCACCGGCGCGGGGAAGTCGCCTTCTTGGAACGGCGCGCGCATCGACTGGCGCTCCGACTCGGGCACCTCTCCGCGGAAGACCATGGACTCGGTGCCCCGGCTGATCCCGCTGAATCGGGCACGCACGAGTACCTCCCCCTCTTGCCGGGGTGCGAGGGCGGCGGCCACGATCTCACCCTGGCCCGGTGACCGGATCCAGAACTGTCGGGCTGTAGTGGTGTCCAAAGTGACCTCGGGTCTCTATTCGTAGCGCGGGCCATGGCGATCGCAAACCAGCAGAACCTCGCCGACCAGGCGACTGCTTCGGCACCGGGCGTTCTGGCCGACCTGGGAGTCGGGCTGATCTCGGCGCTCGTGATGGTGGCAGGAAGCTGGTGGCTCCTCGGTCTGACTGCCAGCTACGTCCTCGTGGGTGCGGCTCTGTATGTGGCGCTCGCGCTGATCGTCGCCTTCGCAAAGCGCGACGGCTTCCCGCGCCCGGGCATCGGGGCAGCCAACCGCGTCACGCTCGGGCGCGCCGTCCTCGCCCTGCCCGTGCTGGCGCTCGCGGTCTACCCGGGTGCGCTCGGGGTCGGCGGTCGCTGGTGGGTCATCCTACTGTCGACGCTCGTCCTCGTTCTGGACGGGTTCGACGGCCGGGTCGCGAGGCGCTCGGGTACCGAGACCGCGTTCGGCGCGCGCTTCGACATGGAGCTCGATGCCGCCCTCCTCATGGCGCTCTCAGTCCTCGTTTGGCGGGGCGGGCGAGTCGGTGTGTGGGTTCTGCTCATCGGGCTCATGCGCTACGGCTTCGTCGTCGCGGGGTGGGTGATGCCGGCTCTGGCCGCCGA
>JAHEKM010000004.1:52469-55063 GCA_024638325.1 Gemmatimonadota bacterium
CGCGCTCGGGCCCATCATCCCCGGGTGGATGGCCGTCGCCGTGTGCGCGGGCGGGTTGATGGCGCTCACGTACTCGTTCGGGGTGGACGTGCACTGGGCGCTACGACACACGAACCCTACATCATCCGTTGGCTGACCCAGCCGTCGGGTGCGCAGGCTCCGGTGGGTCGGTATCATGCCGCCGCCTTGGAAGGACAACCGGGAGGACCCGTATGAGGAGTGCCGCGCTCGCGATGTGCGTCTTCGCCCTGTCGGCACCAGCCGGAGTCGACGGGCAGGAGCTGGTACCTGGCCTGGACGGGGCGTGGCAGATCGCCGACATGACGGCCGCGGGTGGACAGACGCTCAGCTCCCCACAGCCGGGCCTCCTGCTCTTCACGGGTCGCTTCTACAGCTACGTGCTGGTCACGGGCGATCAGCCGCGTCCCCAGCTGCCGGCAGGCGTCGTCACCACGGCGGATCTATTGCGCGTTTGGAATCCGTTCAGTGCCAATGCCGGCACCTTCGAGGTCTCCGGCGAGACGATGATCCGACGACCGATGGTCGCCAAGAACCCGGACACGATGGCGCCCAGTGCGTACAACGAGTACACGTACCGACTCGCGGCCGACACGCTCTGGGTCACCACCGTGGGAACGGAGTCGGGGCCCGCGAGGAACCCCACCACGGTGCGCTACATCCGGCTCCGCTGACGTGAGGCTCGCTGTCGCCTTTGTCGGCCTGCTGGCAGCGGCCACGGTGCTGTCGTGCCCGTCCGAGGCGCTGTCTGCCCAGGAGCCACCACCCATTCCGGCCGGTGTGGCACCTCTGCCGGGCGTATACGCGCCGGGCGTGGACGTGCGCCACTACGAGATCGAGCTGGGTGTCGCAGCCGACGCCGACTGGATCGAGGGCCGGGTGACGCTCACGGTCGATGTCGCGGCGGCCGGCGCCACCTTGCCGCTCGACTTCAGCGGGCTGGAAGTCCTGGAGGTCCAGGTGAGGCCCTCGGGAGGCCGCTATGAGCACGCCGACGGCGTCCTCCGCGTCGATCTGACCGGGGTGCCCGCGGGCGGCCAGGCCCTGGTCTCGGTGCACTACCGAGGCGTTCCCGACGACGGGCTCATCCTGCGCGACAACGTGCACGGCGAGCCGTCGGCCTTCGTCGACAACTGGCCGAACCGCACACGCTTCTGGCTCCCCAGCGTCGACCACCCGGCCGATAAGGCGACGGCCCGCTTCACCGTGCACGCGCCCGCGGAGTGGAAGGTGGTCGCCAACGGGCGCCAGGTCGGGTTGCCCCGCCCGACCCCCGCAGCCGCCATGGGGCCGGCGGGTGACCGACTCACGTGGGTGTGGGAGATCGGCGTGCCGATCTCCACGTACAACATGGTGGTGGGTGCCGCCGAGCTCGAGGTGATCCCAGTCGGGCTTGCGGCCTGCGGAAACGCGCCGGTGTCGCCTCGGGAAGATGGGTGCGTCGAGGTCACGTACTGGGTCTACCCGCCCGACGTGGAGCGCGCGGCGCCCTCCTTCCGTCGCGCGGCTGAGATGGTGGACCACTTCACCGAGACGTTCGGGCCATTCCCGTTCGAGAAGCTGGCCAACGTGCAGTCGGCCACGCGCTTCGGCGGCATGGAGAACGCGTCGGCCATCTTCTACTCGGAGCAGGCGATCGCGAGCGGGCGCAACATGGAGCCCACGGTGTCGCACGAGATCGTCCACCAATGGTTCGGCGACGCCGTCACCGAGGCGAGCTGGCACCACCTGTGGCTGTCCGAGGGCTTCGCGACCTACTTCGGCGCGCAGTTCTTCGAGGTGGCCGACGGACCCGAGCGGTTCCGGGCGATCATGGAGCAGGAGCGCCTCGAGCTCTTGGCGTCGGGCGACGCCGCGCGGCCGATTTATGTGCCGACCGAGCGCGATCTCTTCGCCCTCTTGAACGACAACAACTACGAGAAGGGTGCGTGGGTGCTGCATATGCTGCGGGGCATCATGGGCGACGCCGCTTTCTTCTCCGGGATCCGCGAGTACTACCGTCGCCACGTGCACTCGGCCGTCTTCACGTCCCACCTCCAGGCTGTCATGGAGGAGGCGCATGGCCAGGACCTGGACTGGTTCTTCCGTCAGTGGATCTACGAGCCGGGCTATCCGGTGTTCGACGTGGCCCAGGACTGGCAGCCCCGCGCCGGTGGCGGCGGCACACTGACACTCACGGTGCGTCAGACGCAGCGCGAGTCCTGGCCGACCTTCCGGGTTCCGTTGGAGGTCCTCGTGGTGCAGGACGGAGCCGAGTCACGGACGCGGGTAGAGCTCGTCGAACGAGAGACCGTAGTCCGCATCGAGCTACCGAATTCCTCCGCGCCTACGCGCGTGGTTCTCGATCCCGACGGATGGGTCCTCGAGGGGGACTGATCCCGGGGCGGCCCGAGTCCACAATGGATGACCGTCC
The DNA here is from genome assembly GCA_024638325.1 of Gemmatimonadota bacterium. Taxonomy (GTDB): domain Bacteria; phylum Gemmatimonadota; class Gemmatimonadetes; order Longimicrobiales; family Gaopeijiaceae; genus UBA2982. Next base: position 54,901 of record JAHEKM010000004.1, read on the forward strand.
GAGCCGTGTCAGTGGTTGCTCGCTCCGGAGTCCCTGCCCATGATGGGCAGCCCAGTTCGGTCCGCACCCCAAGAGAAACGTCGAACAGAAACGTCACGATGCACCGATCAAACTCGTTGTCGCACGGCCTTCTTTTCGACCTCGGGTATACGCTCGGCGGGGG
>JAHEKM010000061.1 GCA_024638325.1 Gemmatimonadota bacterium
TCCCCGTGAAATCGCCAATCAGGAACACCACTTCGTGGCCCAGCTCCTGGAACTGTTTCATTTTTTGGAGAAGTACCGTATGCCCAAGGTGCAGATCGGGAGCCGTGGGCTTCACGCCGGCTCGGCTCGCGGGGGTCGCGGGCCTCAGAAGAAGGGTTCGATGACGCCCGCGATGGTGCCGTTGGAGGCGAACCAGATGAGCGCTACGGTGATGACCAGCAGGAAGAGCAGCTTACCCACCGGCATACCCTTCCGGGTATCCACGTGACTCCTCTTCCGACGCTGCCGGGCGCGTATGAGCGACATATGTCCTCCTTCTCCTGCCTGTTTCGGCTAAGTCGTGATCCCGCGCTCGCTCGAGCGGACGAACGAGAGCAGGTGCCGCACTTCCGGAATCGCCGGCACTTCCCGCTCCGCACGATCGACGGCTCTGGTCAGGGGCTCGTTGCCCATGAACAAGACGCGATACGCGCTCTTGAGCGCCCGGCGGACCTCCTCGGTGAAGCCCCGGCGCTCGAGGCCAACGGAATTCAAACCGTAGAGCTTGGGCGGGTTGCCAGCCGCGCGGCAGTACGGCGGCACGTCCTGTGCGACCCGTGAGCCACCCCCGACGAAGGCGTGGGCACCAATGCGCACGAACTGATGAATCGGTGTGACGCCGCCCACCGTGGCCCAGTCCTCGATGAGGACGTGTCCAGCCATGTGCACGGAGTTGGCCAGCACCACGTGGTTTCCCAGCTCGCAGTCGTGTGCGACGTGTGCGTACGCCATGATCAGGCAGTCGGAGCCGACCACCGTGCGGCCGGTCGCCTGCGTGCCACGGTTCAGGGTGGCGAACTCCCGCACCACCGTGCGGTCGCCCACCACGAGCGCCGAGCGCTCGCCCTGATACTTCAGGTCCTGTGGGTCGGTCCCGAGCACCGCCCCGTTGGCGAGCCGGCAGTCCTCCCCCACCTCGGTGTCGCGCTCGATCAGCACACGGGGACCCACGACGGTGCCGTCGCCGACGCGCACGCCAGGGCCGATCATCGCCCAGGGTCCGACCTCCACCCCTTCGCCCAGCTCGGCCTCGAGGTCGACGAGCGCGGTCGTGTGGACGCGTGTCTCCCCCCGCGTTGCAGCCTCGGTGCTCCCCGCGACTCTCATGTGTCCATAATGCTGGCTTTGAACTCGGCCTCCGCGGCGACGTTGCCGTCCACGACCGCCTTCCCTCGCATTCTGACCACGGTGCCTCGCGACTGCACCATCTCGACCTCGAGCATCAGCGTGTCGCCGGGCACTACGGGGCGCCGGAACTTCACGTCGTCCATCGTCATGAAGTACACCACCTTGCCCTCGAGGTCCTCCATCCCTGCCATCACGAGGAGGCCGCCCGCCTGTGCCAGAGCCTCGACGATGAGCACGCCGGGCATGATCGGGTGCCCCGGGAAATGCCCCTGGAAGAAGGGCTCGTTGATGGTCACGTTCTTCAGGGCCGTGATCCGCTCGCCGTCGACGATCTCGACCACCTTGTCCACGAGGAGCATCGGATAGCGGTGAGGGAGCACCTCCATGATGCGGGTCGTATCCATGCCGGATCTCCGGGTTGTCTACCGTAGGTGAGTCGCGAGCAACCGGACCAAAGCCACGTTTCCGGTGTGACTCGGACGCTCCGCGACGATGTGTGCCTGCACGCGAGCGCCGAGCAGCGCGAGATCGCCGAGCAGATCGCCGATCTTGTGGCGCACGAACTCGTCCTCGAAGCGCAGGCCGTCGTTCATGATGCCACCCTCGCTGAGGACGACCGTGTTGTCCAGTGACGCCCCCAGCGCGAGTCCGCGTGCGCGCAGCACTTCGGCGTCCGCCTGGAAGCCGAACGTACGTGCGGGAGCGACCGATTTCCGGAACGTCTGCGCGTCGATCGCGACCGAGATCGACTGGCGCCCGATAAGCTCGTGCTCGAAGTCGATGGTGGCAGAAACGGCGAGTCCAGCCGCCGGAGTCAGCGCGTACGACTGATGGGACGGGCCGTCGAAGGCGAGCGGTTCGGAGAGGCACAGGACGAGCGCGTCGGCTTCCTGCTCAACGGGTCCCGCCCCTTCGAGCGCCGCCAAGAAGTCCGCGAAGGACCCGTCCCGGATCGGGACCTCGGCACCGGCCACCGAAATCACCAGGTTGTCGATCTCGAGTGCGAGGACGGCCGCCAAAGCGTGCTCCACCGTCCTCACAGTCACACCGCCCGCGCCGAGCGTCGTGCCCCGGTCCGTGTCGACCACCTGCGCCACGGTCGCGGGGATCTCCGGGGCGCCTTCGATGTCTATGCGCCTGAACACGACGCCGGTGCCGGGATTCGCCCCCCGGAACGTCACACTCGCCGGCTCACCGCAGTGCACGCCGACGCCGTCCAATGTCGCCTCACGCGAGATGGTTCGCTGTCGGAAACCGCTCATGCGGGCGTGGGACGGGGGGTCGATCTCTCAGCCGGAAAGTTAACAGGGCGCCTACGGGGCCCGCCCGTAGACCGCGCCTCGGGGGCCGCGCTTCGTCAGCGACCGGCGAGGTCCTCCAACTCACGGACCCGCGCCTCGAGCCGCTCCAGCCGACTGAGGCGCGCCTGACGACGGAGCTCCTCGCGGTGAGGCCGCGAGGGTGAGCCCGAAACCGTCTCCCCTGCAGGAACATCGCGCATCACCGTACTGCCGAAGGCGACGTGCGCCCCGTCTCCGATGTCCAGGTGGTTGATGGCGCTGGCCCGGCCGCCGAGCCAGACGTTGCGCCCGATACGTGTCGAGCCCGCTATGCCCACCAGGGCAGCCATGAGCGTGCCCGCGCCGACACGCACGTTGTGGGCGACCTGCACGAGGTTGTCGAGCTTGGAGCCCCGTCCGACGATGGTGTCGCCCAGAGCACCGCGATCGATGGTCGTGTTGGCGCCGACCTCCACGTCGTCCTCGACCACGGCGCGACCCACTTGCGGCATTTTCAGGTGCTCGCCGCCGACGCGGGTGTAGCCGAACCCGTCGGAGCCGACACGCGCACCGGCGTGCAGCACGACTCGAGACCCGACCACGCAGCCGGAATAGGTGACGACGTGGGGGTGGAGTACGCTCCCCTCGCCCACCGAAGTGCCCTCGCCCAACACGCAGTGGGCCCCGATCCGGCTCCCGTTGCCGACCACCACCCCTCGCTCGAGCACGGCGTATGCCCCGATGTGGACGCCCGCCCCCAGCCGCACCCCTGGAGCGAGCACCGCCGAGGGGTGCACTTCTGCGGCAGTCGTCGGGACCGGGTGGAAGTGCTGCAGGATCGTCCTCAACGCGGGGTACGGGGCGTCCACGACGATTCGAGGCACCCCTTCGCCAAGATGCCCCTCGAGCTCGGCCGTCGTCAGGTAACCGCCCGCCCGCGAGGCCGCGACAAGCCGCGCGTAGCGCTTGAGTGCCAGGAAGCCCAGCTGGTCCGGGCCGGCCTCATCGAGTGGAGCGACCCCCCGCACCGCGACAGTGCCGTCTCCGACCAGCCGTCCCCCCACCATTTCGGCGAGGTCGCTCAGGGTGAGCGGTTCCACGACGCGCCTGCTCACGTTGGGGTCACTCATGTCGTTGTCCTAGATGACGAAGAAGGGCCCACGGCCGCGATATGTCGCGCCGTGGGCCCCAGGGCTCCTCGGAGGTGAACCGAGAGTCAGATCAGCGCGCACCGCCCGGGCCTGGACCGGGCTGTGGACCGAGCCGCGCAATCACCTGCGGCGTCACGTCCAAGGCCGGGTCGGCCGCGACGATCGCGCCGGCGGCCACGTCCAGGATCAGGTGATACTGACCCTCGGCGCGTACGGTCTCGATGATCGTGTTGATCCGGTCCATGATCGGCTCGATGAGCTCCGCGCGACGCTGTTCGGCGATCTGCGACAGCTGTGCCGTGCGCTGCTGATACTGAGCGAGGCGCGACTGAAGCTGCTCCTCGCGCGCCTGGCGCGCGTCCGGCGAAAGCGTGAGCTGTTGCCGTTGGAGGCTCTCCTGAAGCCCCGTGAGCTCCTGCTCAAGCTGCTGGATCTCGGCCTGGTAGCCCTGCATCTCCGAATCGAAGCGCTGCTGTGCGGCAGCAGCTTCGGCGGAGTTGGCGAGGACCTCCTGCGAGTTGATGTACCCGATCTTGAGCGGCGCCTGCGCCTCGGCCGATACGGCCCCGAGGGCCAGCGCCATCGCTGCGATCGCGAGCGGGCTGCGTCGCATTGTCCCTACTCCGTTTGATGTGATGCTGCTGCTGCTCGTGAAGTCCGTGGCACGGTCCATCGGACCAGCGCCACGCCGTGAACGTCCTAGTCCGCAGGATACTGCTTGTTCCCGTGTTCCGCCGCGCGCTCGCGACCGTCGACCCTAGAAGCCCGGGCCCATGCGGAAGTGGAACTGCCACCCGGGCGTGGGCTTGTCGAACGCGTAAGCGTAGTCCAGCCCGATGGGCCCGAACGGCGTCACGAGCTGGACCCCGATGCCCGCACCCCTGAAGAGCCGCGTGGGATCGAACTCCGTGGGCTGACGCCACACGTTACCGGCGTCGTAGAAGAAGCCGAGAGAGATCTGGCTCGTCAGCCGCATCGCGAACTCCGTCGTGAGGCTGAAGAACGCGTTGCCCAACCGGTTGATGTCGGGAATGGACCCGTCCCGCTCCGGAAAGTACCCGAACGGAGTGATCGTGGTCTCGTCGTACCCCCGCAGCTGTTGTCCGAACTGCACACCACCCATCCAGAACCGGTCGAACGGGAAGGCGTCGACGTCGCCGAACACGGCGCCAGCCCGGTATGTGAGACCCAACGCCAGGCGAATGCCACCCTGCCCGGTCTCATCGGCCCCGAGACGTCCTGTCTGAACCCACCACGTGCCGTCGCTCAGGAGACGCGTGAACTGACCGTCGCCACCCAGGATGCCACCGTTCAACTCGAGGGTGACGTTCTGACGCGAGCCAGTGGTCGGGAAGATCGGGTGGTCCAACGTCGCCCGAGTCATCCCCAGCGAGAGCTGGCTCTGCACCCCGGGCGGACGCCCGAAGAGCGAGTTGTCGTCGTTGTCGTTGAACAGCTCGTAGTCGGTCCGCGAGATGCCGTACCCGACGAAGACGCGCGTGAAGAGCGAGCTCCGGAACGGGAAACCGAAGCGGACATTGGCCCCGATGCGCCTGCGTCGCCCGGATGAGAACTGGAAGAACCGGTCGCGCGAGTTGAACAGCGAGAGGCGGCCGGACACGAGGCTCTGAAAGAGCGCCGGATCGGCGTACGAGACCTCGAAGCTGTTGATGTAGCGTCCGAAGTCCCAACGGAGCGAGCCCGACTTGGCCTGGCCGAAGAGGTTGGGCTGCTCGTACCCGATGAAGCCGGAGAGGCCCACGCCCCCACCGACCGACGTACCGAAGTTGATGGAGCCGGTCTGCCGCTCCTCGACGATGAACGTGATGTCCACGTCCCCGTTCTCGTTCGGCTGGATGTCCGGGTTCGGCATCGGAGACTCGAAGAAGCCCAGCGACGAGATGCTCTGGTAGCTCTGCAGCACCCGGTCCTGGCTGTAGACGTCGCCGGGAATCACGGTCAGCTGGTTTCGGATCACCCACTCGTACGTGTACTCGTTCCCCTGGATCGAGACCCTGTTCACGATGGCCGGATTGCCCTCGACGACCTCCCAGGCCGCGTCCACCATGGGCGGACCGCCGTCCACCGGATCGATGCGCTGCACGACCGGATTGATGGACGCGTACAGATAGCCCTGGTTGAAGTATTGCTGCAGGGCCCGTTCGCGGGCCGCGTTGAAGGCCTCCGCGTCGAACACGTCACCCTCGGCGTTCGTGCGCTCGCTCCCACCGATTCCCAGGATGCTCAGAATGCCGCCGCGCGGCTCCAGGAACATCGACTCGAGCTGTTGCTCGGTGAACGCCTCGTTGCCGTTCACACGGAAGGAATTGAGGCGGTACTGATCGCCCTCCTGCACCGTGATTTCGACGCGCGCCTTCCCACTCGCGGGGTCGATGATGAGCGTGTCCGACAGCACCTGCGCGTCCAGGAAGCCCCGGCTGCGATACATGGCCGGCAGGGACTGCTCGAGGTCCAGCTGATAGTCGATTTCGTTGAAGGAACCCGGGCGGAACCACCAGAAGCCTTCCGGCCGAATCGACATCGCGCCACGCAGCGCCTCGTCGGGGACCCGCTCGTTGCCCTGGAAGGCGACCTGGGCAACGGTGACGCGCTGCCCCTCGGTCACGTCCAGGATCAGGTCGACCTCGTTGTCGTCGCCATCGACCGGTACGATGCTCTCGGCGATGTCCGCGAAGGGAATGCCTTGCTGCGCCAGCTCGGCCCGGATGTACGCCTTCGCGTCGAGGATCCGCTGTCGGTTGAGTGGGAGACCCGGGTCGAGGTTGGCTGTGTCGCGCACCTCGCGGGGCGAGGCGTGCTCGAGACCGTTGATGTCGACCCTGCGGACGAGCGCCTCCTCCTCCACCTCGACGACGAGCACGATGGGCTCCGGCGGGTTTCCGACGGCTCGCACGCGGACGTCGCGGAACTGACCCGTCGAGAGCAGCTGCTTCATGCCCCGCTGGATGTCGCGGAACGTGATCTCCTGGCCAGCGTTCACGCCGAACACCGCCGCGATGTTCTCGGCCTCGAGGCGGTCGGCGCCGTCCACCCGAACGGAATCGACGGTGAGTAGCGGAAGCTGCTGCGCCTCCACCCGCTGAGGCACGGAGAAGGTGCAGATCAACGCCAGGGCCGCTGCCACTCCCGTGGACGGCCAGGCATGTGGCAACCTGCGGCTCAGACCCATCACGTCTTCGTCGCCGACCCCACCTGTAGCGTGAGCGCCTTGCCATCTGGGGCGACATCGACCTCGATCTCGTCGCCCGAGCTGAACTCCGCCTGGAGGATCTTCTCCGAGAGCGGGTCCTCCAAATAGCGCTGGATGGCCCGCTTGAGCGGCCGCGCACCGAACTTCTCGTCGTACCCCTCGTCGACCAGGAACGCGATCGCACCTTCCGTGAGGCGGATGCTGATCTCCTCTTCCTCCAGACGCGCGTGCACGTCCTTCATGAGGATGTGGACGATCTGCCCGATCTCCTCCTTGGTGAGCGGGTGGAAGACGATGGTGTCGTCGACCCGGTTCAGGAACTCCGGGTTGAACGCGCGCTCGATCTCCTGCTTGACCTTGTCCTTCATGATCTCGTAACTGGTCATCGGATCGGCAGACTGGAAGCCGAGCCCGCCGCCCTTCGAGATGTCGCGAGCGCCCAGATTCGAGGTCATGATCAGGACCGTGTTCTTGAAGTCGATCACACGGCCGTAGTTGTCCGTGAGGTGACCCTCGTCCAGCACCTGCAGGAGGATGTTGAACACGTCGGGATGCGCCTTCTCGATCTCGTCCAACAGGACGACCGAGTAGGGCCTGCGTCGAACGGCCTTGGTCAGGGCACCGGAGTCCTCGTAGCCGACGTAGCCCGGAGGCGCGCCGATCAGGCGGGACACGGAGAACTTCTCCATGTACTCGCTCATGTCGACACGGATCAGTGCCTCGCGGTCGGCGAACAGGAACTCCGCCAATGCCCGCGCCAGCTCGGTCTTACCGACGCCGGTGGGCCCCGAGAAGATGAACGAGCCGATGGGTCGGTTGGGATCCTTGAGTCCCGCCCGGCTCCGCCGGATCGCGCGGCTGATCGCCTCGATGGCGTCGTGCTGTCCGACGATGCGCTCGTGGAGCGCGTCCTCCATGTGGACGAGCCGCTCGGACTCCGTCTGGCGGATGCGCGTGACCGGAATGCCGGTCCACCGGCTCACGATGAAGGCGACCTCGTCCGGGCTGATCTCCGGCCGGTGCCGCTTGCGCTCCTCCTCCCAGGCTTCCTGCTTGGCGCGGATCGCCTGACTGAACTCACGCTCCTCGTCACGCAGCTCGGCTGCGCGCTCAAAGTCCTGGTCGCCGATCGCCTCTTCCTTACGGGTGGCGATCTCGGCCAGCTGATCCTTGAGCTCCTCGACCTCCGGGGGCGGAACCTGGCTCGCGATGCGCGCGCGGGCGCCCGCCTCGTCGATGACGTCGATCGCCTTGTCGGGCAGGAAACGGTCCGTGATGTAGCGGTCGGCGAGCTTGGCCGCGTGCTCCAGGGAGTCGTCGGGGATCACCACGCGGTGATGCTCCTCGTAGTGGCCACGCAGGCCCTTGAGGATCTCGACGGTCTCTTCGACAGCAGGTGGCTCGACGATCACCGGCTGGAAGCGCCGCTCGAGCGCCCCGTCCTTTTCGATGTACTTCCGGTACTCGTTGAGGGTCGAAGCGCCGATGCACTGTAGCTCGCCGCGCGCGAGGGCCGGCTTGAGCATGTTCGAGGCGTCGATGGCGCCTTCCGCGGCACCGGCACCCACGAGCGTATGCAACTCGTCGATGAAGAGGATGACGGTCTGGCTCTGCTGGATCTCGTTCATGACGGCCTTGAGCCGCTCCTCGAACTGACCGCGGTACTTGGTTCCGGCGATGACCGCCGCCATGTCGAGCGCGAGAACGCGGTGATCCTTCAGTGCCTCGGTCACCTCGCCGTCGGAGATGATTTGGGCGAGGCCCTCCACGATCGCGGTCTTGCCGACTCCGGGCTCACCGATGAGCACGGGGTTGTTCTTCTTCCTACGGCACAGGATCTCCACGACCCGTTCGATCTCGGAGGCTCGTCCAATGGTTGGATCGAGCTTGTCCTGACGCGCGAGCTCCGTGAGGTCGCGGCAGAAGTGATCGAGAGCAGGAGTCTTGGACTTCTTGTCCCCGCTCTTGGACGACGAGCTGCCCGAACCCCCACCGCCGATGCCGGCGGGCTCGGAGGGCGAGACGTCCGAGCCCAGCACCTTGAGCGTCTCGTCGCGCGCCTCGTCGAGCGTGACGCCCAAGGAGTTGAGGACCTGGGCCGCGATCCCCTTTTCCTCCCGCAACAGGCCGAGCAAGAGATGCTCGGTGCCGACGTACGAGTGGTTGAAGTCACGTGCCTCGGCCATGGCGAACTCGAGGACTTTCTTGGCCCGCGAGGTATAGGGCAGCTCACCCAATGCGATGGTAGCCTTGCCCTTACGCACGGACTCCTCGACGCGCTCGTGGATCTGTTCGAGGTCGACGTTGAGGTTCGTCAGGACGGCGGCGGCGACGCCTTCGCCCTCACGAATGAGACCCAGCAGGATGTGCTCGGTCCCCACGTAGTCGTGCTGGAGGCGGATCGCCTCCTCCCTGGCCATGGCCAGGACCTTCCGAACCCGGTCGGTAAAGTTGTAGTTCATCTCGGCTCAAGACCGTCGGAGGACTCACCCTCGGCGGACGCTGCGTCGTCCGGTGAGACCTCGCCTTCGGCAGCGAGAATACGACGCACGAACGCGGCCCTGTGTGCGTCGCTTTCCGTAGGAGTAAGGTCGTGTCCCGCCGCCTCTTCCAAATGAGCCGGCTGGGTGAAAATCATCATCTTGTTGAGCGTGTATACACGGAGCCCAGGGAGTAGTTTCAGGCTCAATCCGAGCCTCACCCCTGACAGAAGGTTCATCAATTCCTCGAAAGAAAGCGAGCGTGCGTAGCGCAATAATCCGTACGCTCGCCAGATCTTGTCCTCGGTGACGCCGCGGGCATCGCGTAGCAAGACCTGCCTGGCCTGAAGCTCGTACTGAATGACCTGCCGTACCACCTTGTCGAGGTGGTCCACGAGATCTTCCTCGGTCTTCCCTAGCGTCGTCTGGTTCGACACCTGGAAGAAGTTACCGACGACCTCCGAGCCCTCGCCGTACAGTCCACGGAAGGTCAGGCCCACCTGGCCGAGACCCTGCAGAACCTTCCCGATCTCCTTGGTCAGGACGAGCCCGGGCAGGTGCATGAACACGGAAGCTCTCATGCCCGAGCCCACGTTGGTCGGGCAGCTCGTCAGAAACCCGAACTCGTGGTGATACGCGTACGGCAGCTCGCGGCCCAACTCCTCGTCGAGGCGATCGACGAGGCGCCACGCCTCCTCGATGCGGAGACCCGAAAGGAGGCTCTGCACACGCAGGTGGTCCTCCTCGTTCACCATTACGCTGAGCGCTTCGAGGCCCGAGAGGTGCACGGCGGTACCCTGTGGCGGACCCGACTCATCGTCACCGAGGAGGTCGCGGGTCACGAGCCGTCGCTCCAGGAGGATACGGCGAGTGCGCACCGCGACTTCGGGCAAATCGATCAGGGTGCCGCCCCGCAGGGAGGCGGCTTTCTCGGTCGACTGGCGGAACTGCTTCAGCACGGCCTCGCGGTCGTTGACCCGCGCGCGCGGGCCGAAGGCGTGCCCCTGCAGGTTACGCGCGAGGCGCACCCGGGTGGAGAGCACGATGTCGGCGTGATCGCCGCTGGCCTCCAACCAGCTCAAGCCGTGGTCGGGAATCGAGGTGAAGTCTGCCATGGGTGTCGCGTCCGCCTCCCTACGCCGGCTCGAGAGAGCGGATCTCGTCACGGAGTTCCGCGGCGCGCTCGAAGTCCTCGGCCTCCACCGCGCGGTTCAGCTTTCTCCTCAGGCCGTCCAGACGCCGCTCCAGGTCGGACGCCGAGGGGTCCGGCGGTAGATAGATCTTCCCAACGTGCTGGGTACCCCCGTGCACACGCCTCAGGAGCCGCTGCAGCTGAGTCGAGAAGGTCTCGTAGCACTGCGGACAGCCGAGGCGGCCCGTGTCACGGAAGTCGGCGAAGGTCAGGCCGCAGAACGGGCACCCCGACTGTGGCTCATCGGAGCCGGGGGTCGAGTCGGAGCCCATCTGGGCGAGGAAGTCCGTCAGGGGGAAGTTGACCGGCTCGGGAGCCGCCTCGAGCCCCTTCTCGGCCGCGCACTTCTCGCAAAGGCGGTGCGTCGACATCTGATTGTCCACGATCTGTGTGAGGTGGACCACCGCATCGGTCGAGCCGCAGTTGTCACACACCATGTCGGACATTCGCCTAAGCCTCCCCAGAGGTCCTCGACGCCCCTACCCCGAAGCGTCTGTCGGGCTCCTTCTCGCGAGGCTACACCCGAGTTCCGCGTTGGAGCCGTGTCGACGTCACTCGTCGCGGATGGCCTCCACCGGGTCGAGCCCCGCGGCCCTGCGGGCCGGGTAGACCGTGGCCAGGAAGGAGATCGCGATGCTACCCACGACGATGAGGGCGACGTCGCTCCAGCGGATGACCGTCGGGAGATGGTCCACGTAGTACACCTCTGCGGGCAGGCTGATGAGCTCGAAGGCGCCGATCGCCCAGGCGAGGCCGACCCCCGCGACCGCACCGAGGAGCGTACCCACGATGCCGATCCACGCGCCCTGCAGGACGAAGACGCGCACGATGCCGGAGCCGGTCATACCCATCGCCTTGAGGATGCCGATCTCGCGTGTGCGGTCCGACACGACCATGACCAGTGTGCTGACGATGTTGAAGGCCGCCACCAGTACGATCAGGAACAGGATCAGCTGCATGGCCAACTTGGTGAGCTCGAGGTTCTGGAACAGTGCGCTGTTCTGGGACTGCCAGGACTGGACGAAGTAGCTGGGGCCCAGGCCCTGGCGCAGGGACGTCGCGACCTCGCCAGCCAGCTCGGCGTCCGTGGCCCTGGCGCCGATGGCTCCCGCCGTGCCGGGGTCCAGGCCGAGCAGCTCCTGGGCGGCGCTCAGCGTCGTGTACGCGTTGCGCCGGTCGTATTGATACATGCCCGTGGCGAACGTACCCGTGACCTCGAATTGGCGAATACTCGCCTCGGGTGCGCCGAGGAAGAACGAGAGGTTTTCGAACGAGACGACGACGAGCGTATCGCCACGCTGGGCGGACAGGGCCTCGGCCAGATCGGTGCCCAGCAGGAGCGGAGGCAGCCCGGACTCGGGCTCCTCGAGATCGAGCACGCCGGCCGCGATCTGTCGCTCCATCTCGGTGGCGGCGCCGCCGTCGGCATTGGCGTCGACGCCGTAGAACGACGCGGACTGCGTCGTGCGTCCCAGCGAATCGACCCGGACCAGCGACACCTCCGACTGGATGAACGGGGCGGCGCTCGCAACGCCGTCGACCTCGAGCACGCGGCCCAGCACGGATTGCCAGTCGTGCAACCTCACGCTTTCACTCCGCTGCATCACGTAGATGTGCGGCGTGGTGTCGAGGATGCGATCGCGCAGCTCCTGCTGCATGCCGCTCATGATCGCCATGACGACCACGAGCGCGGTGACGCCGACCGTCAGACCACCCAGCGCGATCCACGTGATGAGCGACAGCAGCCTGCCAGTCGCGCCGGCGCCCAGGTAGTGCCGGGCGATGTACCAGTCGAGTCTCTTCACGAGGCGCCGCTCGGCCGGAGTACGCCCTCCTCCAGCACGAGTACCCGGTCGGCGCGGCGGGCCAGGTCCACGTTGTGGGTCACCACCACGAGCGAGACCCCCGTGCGGTCGCGTAGGCCGAACAGGAGATCGTGCAGCTTCTGGCTGGTGTTCGTGTCGAGGTTGCCGGAGGGCTCGTCGGCCAGGACCACGAGCGGCTCGTTCATGAGGGCCCGGGCCACGGCGACCCGTTGCTGCTCGCCGCCGGAGAGCTGCCTCGGCTTGTGCGTCTCGCGGTGGTCGAGGCCGACCTCGGCCAGCAGGCCTCGTGCGCGCTCACGCGCCTCGCCGAACGCCTTCCCGATCAGGAGCCCCGGCATCATGACGTTCTCGAGCGCCGTGAACTCCCTGAGCAAGTGGTGGAATTGGAAGACGAAGCCGACGTGCCGATTGCGAACGGCGGCGAGTTCCTCCTCGCCCAGCCCCGAGACGTCACGCCCCCCGACGAGCACGCGTCCGGCGGTGGGCCGGTCGAGCGCGCCCAGCAGGTGGAGGAGCGTCGACTTGCCGGACCCACTCGCCCCGGTGATGGCGACGGCGCCGCCCCGCGCGAGCGAGAAGGTCACCCCCCGCAGCACGTCGATGCGGCTCCCATCACCGCCGACGTAGCTCTTGTGCAGGTCCTCGGTCTCGAGCGGAGCCGGACCGTTCGCCTGGGGCTCAGTCATGTCGGATCGCGTCCACGGGTTCGAGACGGGAAGCCTGGAGCGCCGGGTAGATCGTCGCGACGAACGCCACCGAGATGCTGCCGGCCACGATCATCAGCACGTCGGTCCACACCAACTGCACGGGCAGGTGGTCCACGAAGTACACGTCCGGCGGAATGCGGATGATCTCGTACCGGTCGATCAGCCATGACAGGAAGAGTCCACCCGCCGCGCCCAGCAGGGTGCCCATGATCCCGATCCACGCCCCCTGGAGCACGAAGACGCGCAGGATTCCTTCCCGCGTCATTCCCATGGCCTTCAGGATGCCGATCTCGCGGGTTCGGTCGGCCACGACCATCACCAGGGTGCTCACGATGTTGAACGCGGCCACCAGCACGATGAGAAAGAGGATCAGCCCCATCGCGAGCTTCTCCAGCCGCAGCGCGCTGAAGAGCGCCTGGTTCTGCTCCTGCCAGGAGCTGACCGCGTAGGGGAAGCCGAGGCGCTCCTCCAGCGTCCGGGCGATCTCCTGGGCCCGGCCCGGGTCGACCGTATGGACCCCGAGTCCCCCGGCGGTGCCCGGCTCCATGTCGAGAAGCTCCCGCGCGGCGTCGAGGGTCGTGTAGACGTTCTGCAGGTCGTAGTCGTACATGCCGGTCGTGAACGTTCCGGTCACCTCGAAGGCCTGAATCGTCGGCTCGGGCATGCCGAACGAGTAGTTCAGGTTCTCGAACGAGGCGACGATCAGCGTGTCTCCGCGAAACGCGAACATGCGGTCGGCCAGCACGCTCCCCATGAGGAGCGGCGGCAGCCCGGATTCCGGTGGCTCCAGGTCGAGCGCACCCGAAACGATCATGCGCTCCATCGCGGTCGGCGCCGATCGCGTCGTGTCGATGTTCACGCCATAGAGCGAGGCGGCCTGCTGGTAGCCGTCGGGTCCGCCTTGCTTGATCACCGCCACCTGGGAGAGCACGAAGGGGGCCGCATCGACGACGCCCTCCGTCGCGAGCACGCTGTCTTGGACCCTCTCCCAGTCGTGGAGGCGCAGCGTCTGACTCTGCTCCAGCACGTAGAGGTGGGGCGTCGACTCGAGGATCTTGTCGCGGAGGTCCTCCTGCATGCCGGTCATCACCGCGATCACCACGATGAGCGCCATGACACCCACCGTCACTCCGCCGAGCGCAATCCACGTGATCAGGGAAAGAAGCCCCCTGCCGCGTCCCGCGCCCAGGTAGTGCCGGGCGATGTACCAGTGCAGTCGTCTCAGCCTTCGGTCCTCAGCGTCGAGAGGGTGTGCCCATGCGTCGTCTCAGTCCTCGCTCCGCAGCACCGGGAAGAGGATGACGTCGCGAATCGACGGTTGATTGGTGACCATCATCAGGAACCGATCCACACCCATTCCGACGCCTCCCGTGGGCGGCATCCCGTACTCCAGCGCCCGGATGTAATCCTCGTCCACCTGATGAGCCTCCTCGTCACCGGCCGCGCGCAGCGACGCCTGCGCTTCGAAGCGAGCGCGCTGGTCGAGCGGGTCGTTCAGCTCGGAGAAGCCGTTGAAGATCTCCACACCCCCGATGTAGAGCTCGAATCGCTCTGTGAGTCGGGGATCCGCACGGTGCTCCTTGGCCAGTGGGCTCAGCTCCTTGGGGTGGTCGATGACGAAGGTGGGCTGCACCAGCTGCGGCTCCACCAGCTCCCCGAAGATCTTGTCGATGACCTTGCCCCTCCCCGCCCCCTCGAGATCCGGCACGCCCAGCTCCTCGGCCTTCGCCACGAGCGCCTCGTCCGGCATCTCGTGCACGTCGGTCCCGAGTGCCTCGGAGAGCGACGCGACCAGGCCGATCCGGCGGAACGGAGGCTCGAAGTGGATCTCGTGCTCTCCGTACGTAAGGCTCCGGCCCCCGCGCACCGTGTCCAGCACGTGCAGCAACATCCGCTCCACGAGGTCCATCTGCTGCTCGTAGTCCGTGAAGGCCTGGTACCACTCGAGCATCGTGAACTCGGGGTTGTGGAAGCGCGACAAGCCCTCGTTGCGGAAGTCCTTCGAGACCTCGTAGACGCGGTCGAGTCCCCCGACGATGAGGCGCTTGAGGTAGAGCTCGTCCGCAATGCGCAGGTACATCGTCTGGTCGAGCGCGTTGTGTTTCGTCACGAACGGCTCGGCCGCCGCGCCACCGTAGAGGGGTTGCAGGACGGGCGTCTCGACCTCGAGGAAGCCCTCGTTGTCCAGGAACTGCCGCAGCGCCGTGATGACCTGTGCCCGGACGCGGAAGACCTCGCGCACCTCCGGGTGCACCGCCAGGTCGGCGTAGCGCTGTCGGTAGCGTGCTTCCTGGTCCGCGAAGCCCGAGTGCACGATCCGCTCCCCCGTCTCGGCGTCCGTCTCGACCTTGCCGAGCGGGAGCGGGCGCAGCGACTTGGTCAGCAGGGTCCACGACTCGGCGCGCACCGACACCTCTCCGGTGCGGGTCCGGAACATCGGGCCCGTCACACCGACCCAGTCGCCCAGATCCAGGAGCTCCAGGTCCTCGAAGGACTCGTCCCCGAGCACGTCTTTCCTGAAGTAGATCTGGATGCGCCCGGCGGCGTCTTCTACGTGACCGAACGCGCTCTTGCCCATGTCACGCCAACTGACGATTCGTCCGCCGATCGTCGCCGTGCCACCGTGCCCGGCCTCGTCCAGCCGCTCCGACGCCTCGGCCTCCTCGAAGTCGGCGACGGCCGACGCGGCCGTGTGCGTCCTATCGAAGGCGTACGCGAACGGTTGGATGGCCTTCTCGCGCAGGGCCTCCAACTTCTCGCGGCGTACCCGCAGGACCTGGGACAGCCCCTCCACGTCGGCGGCCATTAGCTGGCGGCCTGCTTCAAGTAGGCTTCGATGAGCGGATCGAGGTCTCCGTCCATGACGCTGTGGACATCTCCGATCTTCGTCTCGGTGCGGTGATCGTTGACCATGGTGTAGGGCTGGAAGACGTAGGAGCGGATCTGGCTACCGAAGTTGATGTCCGACTTCGACTCCTCCATGGCGGCGCGCTCGGCCTCCTTCTCCTCGAGCGCCCGCTGGTACAGCGCGGCACGCAACATCTTCATGGCGGTGCTCTTGTTCTTGTGCTGCGATCGCTCCTGCTGGCAGGAGACGACGATGCCCGTGGGCTCGTGCGTGATGCGTACGGCCGAGTCGGTCTTGTTCACGTGCTGTCCACCCGCCCCCGACGCCCGGTAGGTGTCGATGCGCAGGTCGGACTCGTTGATGTCGATCTCGATGTCGTCGTCCACGAGTGGGTAGACGAACACCGACGCGAAGGACGTGTGCCGCCGGGACTGGGCATCGAACGGTGAGATGCGGACCAAGCGGTGGACGCCCCGCTCTGCCTTCAGGTAGCCGTAGGCGCTCTCCCCCCGAATCTCGAACGCGGCGCTCTTGATCCCCGCCTCCTGGCCCGGCTGCAGATCGAGCACACTGACCTGGTACCCGTGCCGCTCGGCCCACCGCGTATACATCCGCATGAGCATCTCGGCCCAGTCCTGTGACTCGGTGCCACCGGCTCCAGGGTGGATGGTGACGATCGCTTCTCGGTGATCGTCTTCTCCCTGAAGCATCGTCCGCAGCTCCAGGGCTTCCACACCCGACTCGAGCTCGACCAAACCCCGCTCGAACTCGCCGGCCAGTTCTGCGTCGTTCTCGACCTGGAGGAGCTCGACCAGGGCACCGAGCTCGGCTACCTGGCCCGAGAGCTCGGCCCACGGCTCCACCCACGACTTCAGACGATTCGACTCTTCGATCACGACGCGGGCGGCGTCGGGGGCGTCCCAGAAGCCCTGCCCGGCCATCTCCTCCTCGAGAGCCTTCAGTCGGGTCTCCCTGGCCTCGAGGTCAAAGGTACCCCCTGAGCTCGTGGACCCTGTCGCCCAATTCTCCCAGATGGTGGAGCTGTTCTTTGTTCATCGTCTGTGCCGGCAGCGGCGGTGTGCTGCGATCGGAGTGGCAATGGACGGATGCCGCGATCGCGCGAGTTTCGCGCGTACCGGCAGGCTTCATGCGTGACAAGACCCAGGAACGGGTCGAGGCGCTGG
>JAHEKM010000005.1:0-34869 GCA_024638325.1 Gemmatimonadota bacterium
GGGGTCGTACACCTCCTCGAGCGGGAAGCCCGGCACGAAGAAGAGCCAGTCGTCCGCGAAGAGCATGGCGCCGTGCTCGCCCTTCTTCACCACCACGATCTCGGGGCCCCGATCCTGAACCCAGCGCGCGGCCTTGAGCAGGTTGGCCTCGTCGGCCAGCTGACGGACCTCTTCGTCGTTGACGATGAGCACGCGAACGCGTGGAAGCAGGTCGACCAGGGCGTCGCGGCTTCCGTCGATCCAGAAGTTCATGGTGTCGCACGCAACGACGTCGGGCGACGCCACCTGATCGAGCACCTCGTGTTGGAGCACCGGATCGATGTTGCCGAGGAAGACGTAGCGCGCGGCCCGGAACGAGTCCGGGATCTTCGGCTGGAAGTCGGCGAACACGCCCAACTTGGTCTCCAGCGTGTCCCGCGTGTTGAGGTCGAAATGGTAGCGGCCCGACCAGAAGAAGCTCTCTCCCGACCGCTGCTCGATGCCGGAGAGGTCGGCGCCGCGCCCACGCAGGAAGTCCAACTCGGCGAGCGGGTAGTCGTCACCGACCACCCCCACCACGCTCACCGACGTGAACTGGCTCGCGGCGGCCGTGAAGTAGACGGCCGATCCGCCGATGACCCGCTCGGCCCTGCCGAACGGTGTCTCCACGGAATCGAGGGCTACGCTACCTACGCAGAGAATCGACATGCAGGCGTGGTTGGAGTCGAGAGGGCATTCAGGTCGCCGCCGTCTCGGGCGCGGACCGTACCATCCGCTGTGGAGCCGTGATGCCGAGGACGGTGAGCCCGTTGCGCAGCACGATCTGCACGGCACGTGCCAGGCAGAGACGCGCCGTGCGCAGATCCGGGTCGTCTACGAGCACGGCCAGCTCGGGGCTTCGCGTCGGGTTTCCCGAATGGTACCAGGCATTGGCCGCACCCGCGGTCTGCTCCAGGTAGTCGCACAGCACGTGCGGAGACGCCCCGGTCGCGGCCCGCTCGACGGTGGAAGGGAACTCACCGAGCCGTTTGAGGAGGTCGCGCTCCAACTCGGCGCCGAGAACGGCGACATCGAGTGGGCCCGCGTCGAGCGACTCGGCCTCCACGCTGGCCTTGGCAAAGATCGAGCACATGCGCGCGTGCGCGTACTGGACCTTGTATACCGGATTCTTGTCGGACTGGTCGAGCGCCATGTCCAGGTCGAAAAGGAGCTGCGCGTCGGGCTTCCTCATCTGGAAGAAGTAGCGGGCCACGTCGACACCGACTTCCTCGTACAGCTCCCTCATCGTCACGCCCGACCCGGCGCGCTTGGAGAACTTCACCTCCTGACCATCGCGCTCGACGCGCACCATCTGATGGAGCACGTACTCGGGGAAGCCCTCCGGCAGCCCGAGCGCGCGCAGCCCGCTGCGTACACGCGCCACAGTGCCGTGGTGGTCCGAGCCCTGCACGTTGATGACCCTCTGGAAGCCCCGGTCCCACTTGTTCTTGTGGTACGCGACGTCGGGAAGGAAATAGGTCGGCTGCCCGCTGCCACGGATCATGACGCGGTCCTTCTGGTCTCCGAACTCCGTGGTCCGGAGCCAGGTCGCCCCGTCCTTCTCGTAGACCAGCCCGGTGGCGCGCAGCTGCTGGACGGTCTCGTCCACCAGCCCGTCCTCATAAAGCGTGGACTCGAGGAAATATTCGTCGAAGTGGACCCTGAAGTCGCTCAGATCGCGGTCCTGCTCCGCACGCAGGACGTCCACGGCGAAGTGACGGATCGCATCCAGCGCTTCGGTCGAGTCGTCCTCGAGGTAGCGGTCACCCACCTGGGCGGCGAGCTCCTGGGCGACCTCGGACACGTACCCTCCCCGGTATCCGTCCTGCGGCAGTGCCTCGTGGTGGCCGAGATATTGGCGGTACCGGGCGCGCACGCTGAGCGCGAGTAGGTCCATCTGGCGGCCCGCGTCGTTGTAGTAGTACTCGCGGTGCACCTGCCAGCCGGTCCACTCGAGGAGCGATGCGACCGCGTCGCCGAGCGCAGCCTGCCTCCCGTGGCCGAGATGGAGCGGGCCGGTGGGGTTCGCGGAAACGAATTCGACCATCACGGGACGCCCTTCGCCGGTCGCGCTTCGTCCGAACTCCTCGTCTTCCCTCAGGATGTCGTCCAGGACGGACGCGACCGCACCGGAGCTCAAGCGGAAATTCAGGAAGCCCGGACCTGCGACCTCGACCGACTCCACCCCCGCGGCGGTCAAGTCGAGTCCGGCGGCGATCTCCTCCGCCACCTGGCGAGGGGAACGCCTCAGGCGTCCCGCGAGCATCATGGCGACGTTCGTGGACAGGTCGCCGTGCGTGGGGTCACGCGGGCGCTCGAGCCTGATCTCGTCGGCGCTCTGCCCGAGCGCCTCGATGGCCGCGGTGAGCGCGTCCCTGATCGCGTCCTGGGCCACCCGTCAGCTGTCCGTCGAAGACGTCGGGGTGCTCCCCTTGGAGGCCTTGTCGGCCCCCTTGGTCGTCGCGTCCTTCTGACCCTTACCCGCGTCCGGCTTGTCCGACGAGCCCTTGCCGGAAGACGACTTGCCCTCCTCGGACGCCTTCTTCTTGTAGTCGTCGGAGCGAGAGTCCGTGATGTAGAAGCCCTCGCCCTTGAACAGGAATCCCGCCCCACCCGAGATCTTGCGACGGGCGCCGGCCCCGCACTCGGGGCATTCCGCGAACGGGTCGTCCGTCATCCTCTGGAAGACCTCGAAGGCGTGGCCCTTGGGGCACTCGTATTCGTACGTCGGCATGGTCGTGCGATCGGGCGTCTTTCATGGGTTCCGGAGCCTTCGAAGCTAACCAGGCTCCGAACCCGGTGGTAGGAAGGCGCTAGCCGTCGAAGGTGCCCCACTCGGCCCGGAGCGCGTCGCTGATCTCGCCGAGCGTCACGGAGGCTTTCACCGCTGCGATCATGGGCGGAACCACGTTGTCGGACGAGCGGGCGGCGCTCCGGATGCCCTCGAGGGCGGCGCGAACGGCCGGCGGGTCACGGCGCTCCTTGAACTCGCCGAGCCTCTCGCGCTGACCCTGCTCGAGCGCAGAAAAGTCGGGCTGGCCGAGCTCGGGCGGCTCCTCGTCCTCGGTGTGGAGGTTCACGCCGACGACCGACCGGGTGTCGGCTTCGATCTCCATCTGGAAACGGTACGCGGCTTCCTGGATGCGGTCCTGCATATACTCGATCGACTTCGCCGCCCCGCCCCGCGCGTCGATCTCTTCGACCTCGTGCCTCGCTCGCCGCTCGATCTCGTCGGTGAGTGCCTCGACGTAGTGAGACCCGCCCAGGGGGTCGGCGGTGTGGGTCACACCCGATTCCGCCGCCAAGATCTGCTGGGTCCGCAGAGCCAGCTTGGCGGCCCCCTCGCTGGGCAGCGAAAGCGCCTCGTCGTACCCGTTGGTGTGCAGCGACTGGGTGCCGCCGAGTGCGGCGGCCAGAGCCTGGACGGTCACGCGCACGACGTTGTTGAGCGGCTGCTGGGCCGTCAGCGTCGAGCCCCCGGTCTGGGTGTGGAAGCGCAGCCGACACGAACGGTCCGAAGCGCCGTGTCGCTCGCGCAAGAGCGTGGCCCACAGGCGCCGCGCGGCGCGGAACTTCGCCACTTCCTCCAGCAGGTCGTTGTGCGCGGCGAAGAAGAACGAGAGGCGCGGCGCGAAGGCCTCGATGTCGAGGCCGACATCCAGCGCACGCCGCACATACTCGAGGCCGTTGGCTAGCGTGAAACCCACCTCCTGTGGGGCGGTCGCTCCCGCCTCGCGGATGTGGTAGCCTGAGATCGAGATCGGATTCCACTTGGGGACTTCCCGCGACGCGAACGCGATGAGGTCGGACACGAGGCGGAGGCTCGGCTCCACCGGATAGATGTAGGTGCCCCTCGCGATGTACTCCTTCAGCACGTCGTTCTGGACCGTGCCCGCCAACGCGTCCCGGGCAACGTCCTGCTCGTCCCCCAGCGCCACGTAGAAGGCGAGGAGGACCGGCGCGGTCGCGTTGATGGTCATCGACGTGGAGACCCGGTCGAGCCGGATGCCGGCGAAGAGCCGACGCATGTCGTCGAGGGAGTCGATCGCGACGCCGACCCGACCGACTTCGCCGGCGGCCATTTCGGCGTCCGAGTCGTACCCCATCTGTGTCGGAAGATCGAACGCTACGGACAGCCCGGTCTGGCCCTGCTCGAGGAGGTACCGGAAGCGAGCGTTCGTCTCGTCGGCCGTGCCGAAGCCCGCATACTGGCGCATGGTCCAACGCCGGCCGCGGTACATGTCCGCGTACACGCCGCGCGTGAACGGGAACGCCCCCGGCTCTTCGTCGGAGGTCCGGTGAGCGCCGTCCGCGGTGTAGACGCGCTCGACCTCGATGCCGCTGTCGGTGCGATGGCCTTCGCCGCGATCGGTCACTCGGCCTCCACAGGAGCCGCCAGCTCCACCAGGACCTGATCCTTTTCGACCGCCTCGCCTTCGTTCACAAGCACGCGCGAGACGATGCCGGCGCCCGCCGCCCGGAGCTCGTTCTCCATCTTCATGGCCTCGACGATGACGACGCCCTGGCCTTCGACCACGACGTCACCCTCCGCCACCTCCACGCGCAACACCATGCCCGGCATGGGCGCCACGATCGGTCTCGGCCCCGAGGGGCCCGCGCCGGCCCCCGCCATGTCGCGAATCGCCTTGGTCCGCTCGTCCAGGACCTCGGCCTCGAGCGGAACGCCGCGAAGTCTGAGCGCCCACTTCCCCTTGGCACCCCTGCGTGCCAGGAGCGGATGCGTCCGACGATCCACGTGCAGGACGGCAACGGGCGATCCGTCCGCCCTGTGCAGACTCGCGTCGACCTCCCGACCATCGATGCGGATGCCGCCGGGTCCCATGTCGACCTGGAAGTCACGGCCTCCGACCGCCACGTGATAGATCATGAGGCGGCCCCGCGCCCGGTCAGAACCGCGACCGTCTCCACGTGCGCGGTCTGGGGGAAGAGGTCGAAGCACCGCAGGGCCTCGAGCTCGTACATGTCGTTCAGCGCGGCGAGGTCGCGGGCCAAGGTGGCCGGATCGCAGCTCACGTAGATGAGGCGGCCCGGTGGCGCGTCCAGCGCCGCACGCACCACGTCGGCGTCGAGTCCCGTCCGTGGAGGATTGACGATCAGCAGGTCGGTCGGCAGCACGCGCGCCAGCTCGGATTCCACCGGTCCCTGGACGACCGAGAAGCCTGCTGGAGCTCCGCGGGTGGCCTCGTCGCACGCAGCCGGATCGCGCTCGATTCCCGTCACGGTCCGCCCCTGCTCGGCCAGCGCCCGCCCGTAGAGTCCGGCGCCGCAGTAGGCGTCGACGGCCGTGCCTCCTTCCCCGGCAACGGCGAGGACGTGCGCCTTCATGTCCTCGGCCACCTCGGGATTCACCTGTGAGAAGGCAGGACCTCCCTCGTCGAACTCCCCTTGCAGGAGGCGTGGCGGCGCCAAGCCGCGGCCGGATCGGTGCCAGATCGCGCTCAGGCCCGGTACCGCCCCAGCCAGCTCGGCCGCGGACCAGGCGTCGTCACCACCCTCGACCACCAGCGCGACTCCCATGGAGGTCTCCCGCAGCGTGAGGCGGAGGCGGCCTGCGGCCGGGAGAAGTCTGGCCCCCTGGCCCCACGCGCCCCGGAGCGCCGTCCACGCCTTGCGCAGCTCCGGCCTCGGCAACACGCACTCCGAGTGGACGTCGATGACGTGTGCGGGCCGGCCGAGTGCGTGGAAACCGGCGACCACGCGTCCGCCTCGAAGTCGGCGCAACGTGAAAGAGACCCGGTTGCGGTACTCCGTCTCCCGAGGCGAGGCGACGACCTCCGGCGGGACCCCCACTTCGATGCCGCCGATGCGTGTCAGCGCGTCCGCTACGATGCGGCCTTCCAGACCAGCTGCTCCGCGTACGGAAGGTGCTGCAGTTGGCAGCCGCCGCACTCGGAGTACAGGGCACACAGGGCGGGTCGACGCTCGGGACCCGGCTCGTCGAGGTGCTCCAGCGCGCCCTCTGCCCAGCGGGGACGGCTCTTCACGACGCGGATGCTCGCCCGGTCGCCCGGCGCGGTCCGCGGCACGAAGACCACCCGGCCATCCGGTAGGTCGGCGATGCCCGACCCGCCGGCCGCGATACCTCTCACGCGCACGCCGATCAGGGACGTCACCCGTCGGCCTCCCAGGGACCGGCGCCCCTCCGCCAGGCGGAGAGGACTCCCTCTGAATGTGCCCCGATGCGCGGGGCTCGGTGCCGATTTCGATGCTCCTCCTCGAGGAGCGCGGCCGCGAGGGCCGCGGCGAGCAGTTCGTCGTCGGAGGGGGCCGCCGCGAGAAGCTCCGCGTGCTCGTCCACGTACGCCGTGGAGAGGCGTCCGGCGCGGAAGTCGGCCTCATCCATGACCCGGCGCAGATAGGGCGCACTGGTCTCGACTCCCTCGATGACGAGCTCGTCGAGCGCACGCGCCATGCGCGCGATCGCCATCGCGCGATCGGGTCCGTACGCGATCAGCTTGGCCAGGAGCGGATCGTAGTGCAGCGATACTTCCAGGCCGCGCGCGATGCCACCATCCCAGCGTACGCCCGGGCCGCTCGGAACCTCCAGATGCGACACGGTGCCCGTGGAGGGAAGGAAGCCCGCTCCGGGATTCTCCGAGGTGATACGACACTCCACGGCATGCCCGCGGAAGACGACGTCCTCCTGCGTGAACGCGAGCTCCTCGCCCGACGCGACGCGGAACTGCCACTGCACGAGGTCGATGCCCGTCACGAGCTCGGTGACCGGGTGCTCCACTTGGAGGCGGGTGTTCATCTCCAGGAAGTAGAAGTCCCCCTCGTGGTAGAGAAATTCGACCGTCCCCGCTCCTCGATACTGGACGGCCTTGGCCGCGCGCACGGCCGCGTCCCCCATGGCGCCCCGAACGTCGGCCGGTAGCGCAGGCGCAGGAGCCTCCTCGATGAGCTTCTGGTGCCGGCGCTGAACCGAGCACTCCCGCTCGCCCAGGTGCACCACGTTGCCATGCGCGTCGCCCAAGACCTGGATCTCGACGTGGCGGGGGCGCTCGATACAGCGCTCGAGGTAGACCCGACCGTCGCCGAACGCGGCCGCCGCCTCCCGCGAGGCCGCCTCGAAGGCTCGCTCCAGCTCTGCCGGGTCGCGCACGACCCGCATGCCCTTCCCTCCACCTCCGGCTGCCGCCTTGAGGAGGACCGGGAAGCCGATCTCGGCGGCGGCGCGCGCCGCCTCGTCCGCGTCCGCGGCGGGATCGGCGAGGCCCGGCACGATCGGGACGCCAGCGGCCTCGGCCCGGCGCCGGGCCTCGGCCTTGTCACCCATGGCCGAGATCGCGTCGGGGGTCGGGCCCACGAAGCACAGCCCGGCCGCCTCGACCGCCGCGGCGAAGTCCGCACGTTCAGCCAGAAAGCCGTATCCCGGGTGGACCGCATCGGCCCCCGCTCTCTTCGCCACCTCGATGATCCGGTCGCCCAGGAGGTAGCTCTCGGCAGCCGGCGCCGGCCCGATCGGGTGCGCCTCGTCCGCCTCGAGGACATGGGGCGCGACCCGGTCGGCGTCCGAGTACACGGCCACGGACCGGATCCCGAGCTCCCGCGCGGCGCGCACGATGCGCAGCGCGATCTCGCCACGATTGGCGACCAGGACGGATCTGATCGGTGGCAAGGGCAATCCGAAGAGGATGGCGGAGAAGGACTTGGAAGGCGCGCGAAGTTAGAGGCGCGCGCCTGCACTGGAAAGTGTGAGGAGACGCCGAAAGACCAAGGGGGCGGGCTCGAACGCCCACCCCCTCGGTGCACCGCCGAACGGGATCTCGGCTATCCGCCCAGCCGACCCAGCACGTCGATCTCGCTGCCTTCGCGGCGCACCCGGAAGCTGACGCTCTCTTCGTCGTCGTACGTGCGCAGAATGCGCAAGACGCGTGAGGGCGTGTCGACCTCACGGTCCCCGATGCGCAGGATCACATCACCGGGGCGCAGTCCGAGGCTCGAGTCCTCGTCCACGTCCGTCACCAACACGCCCCGGTCGGTGCCGAAGTAGGTGCCGAGCTCGGGCGAGAGCTCGGTCAGACTCAGCCCATAGCGAGCCGCCGACCCGGTGCTGGCGATCACCCGCTGCCGCACTCCGTCGAGCTGGGGCCTGAGCTCCTGACGGAAGCGCTCCATCTCCGGGCGGAACTCCCGCTGGAAGCGCTCGACACGCGGCCGTAGCTGCGTCGTGAAGTCGTCCGCCCAGGCGCCCCACATGCCCGCCAGATCACGGATCTCGACCGTCGCGGTCATGGGTTGACCATCCCTGATGTACTCGACCGCGACCGGCTCGCCCGGCTCGAGCTCACGAGCGATGGCGAGCAGGCGCTGCACCGGAACGGACTCGTCGAGGTCGAAGTCCTGCTCCACGTCCGCCGCGAGGGGGTCGAAGAGGGAGCGACCGTCTAGGCTCGTGATCACGTCGCCCTCGCGGATGCCCGCCTCGTCGGCGGGCCCATCGTCCATCACGCCCGCCACACGCGCGCCCTGCGCGTCGAAGCTGTCGTCCTGATCCGCCCGCACCGAGACGCCGAGACGCGGTCGCGCGGACCGGAACGCCATGCTGAAATCGCCGTCCGGCCCGAATGCCATGACCTGCGGCATCTCCGGCATCACGAAGCACCTGCAGTTGTCGATCGCGTTTCCGTCGGCGTCCACGCAGCGGCAGTCCTCGTCCACCGCCTGAGCCGCGACACCCGGCGCTGCAGCCGTCAGCGCGAGCACGGCGATCGCCGCCCCGAGTCCTGCGCTCGTCCGCCATCCCATCTTCATTCGATCACCCTCCGTGGGTTCGATGCCATCTCATCAACCCTGGGATGCGGAGGCCGGGACGCGGGGTTGCCGGAGGTCGGAACCTAGAGCGGAAGGTTGCCGTGCTTACGCGCGGGGTTCCCGTCGCGCTTGTCACGCAGCATATCGAGGGCCGAGATCAGTCGGGGGCGCGTTTGGCGCGGATCGATGATGTCGTCGACGTATCCGCGTGCAGCGGCGATGTAGGGGTTCGCGAACTTCGACCGGTACTCCTCGATGCGCTCGTCGGTCGCCGCCTTGGGATCGTCGGCGGCGGCGATCTCTTTCTTGAAGAGCACCTCGACCGCGCCCTTGGGTCCCATGACGGCGATCTCGGCCTGCGGCCAGGCGAGATTCACGTCCCCGCGGATATGCTTGGAGTTCATGACGTCGTACGCGCCGCCATACGCCTTGCGCGTGATCACCGTCACCTTGGGCACGGTCGCCTCGGCGAACGCGTAGAGGAGCTTGGCCCCGTGACGGATGATGCCTCTGTGCTCCTGGCTCACGCCTGGCAGGAAGCCAGGGACGTCCTCGAGCACGACCAGTGGGATGTTGAACGCGTCGCAGAAACGCACGAAGCGAGCGCCCTTCACGGACGAATCGATGTCGAGCACGCCCGCCAGGACAGCCGGCTGGTTGGCCACCACCCCGACCGAGTGTCCGCCCAGATGCGCAAAACCCACGATGAGGTTCTGCGCGAAACGCTCGTGGACCTCGTAGAACTCGCCGTCGTCCACGACCCGCCGGATGACGTCGTGCATGTCGTACGGGTGATTCGGATTGTCCGGTACGATATCGAGCAGCGCCTCGTCCTGCCGGTCGTGTGGGTCGGCGTCCCCTCCGGCGGGCGGGAGCGAGCGGTTGTTCTGGGGGATGAAACGGAAGAGGTCGCGCACCGACGCCAGGCAGTCCGGCTCCGAGTCGGCTGCGAAGTGGGCGACGCCCGACTTGGACGCGTGTACGTCGGCTCCGCCGAGCCCCTCCATGTCGATGTCCTCATGCGTCACCGTCTTCACCACGTCCGGGCCAGTCACGAACATGTAGCTCGTGCCACGCACCATGTAGACGAAGTCCGTGATGGCGGGCGAGTAGACGGCGCCGCCCGCGCACGGGCCCAACACCAAGCTGATCTGCGGCACGACGCCTGAAGCGAGCGTGTTGCGCAAGAAGATGTCGGCGTAGCCGCCCAGGCTCACGACGCCCTCCTGGATCCGCGCACCCCCGGAGTCGTTCAGTCCGATGAGCGGGGCCCCGTTCTTCAAGGCCATGTCCTGGAGCTTCACGATCTTCTCGGCGTGCGCCTCGGAGAGCGAGCCGCCGAACACGGTGAAGTCCTGACTGAACACGTAGACGAGGCGCCCATGAATCGTGCCGTAGCCGGTCACGACGCCGTCTCCGAGGACCTTGCGGTCGGCGAGACCGAAGTCGGTCGAGCGGTGCGTCACGAAGCGGTCGAACTCGACGAACGAGCCCTCGTCGAGCAGGAGGTCGAGACGCTCCCTGGCGGAGAGCTTGCCTCGTTCGTGCTGGGCGGCGAGTCGGTCGGCACCCCCGCCCTGCTCGGACTCCCGGCGCAGCTCCTCGAGCCGGGCGAGCTCGTCGTGAATCGACATCAGGCCCCCAGCATCAGAAGATGGGCACGGGCTCGAGCTGCCGGTCACGAATGCGCACGACCTCCGTCCGCCTGACCACGCGCCCATCCACCACCGAGAAGATGCCCGTGGCGCCCTCGACGTCCTGCAGGGTCAGAAACGACTCCTGCACCTGCGCTGGTTGGACTCGACCGGGCCGCAAGGCCTCCAAGAGCAGGAGCGCGGCATCGTATCCCAACGCCGGCGCGGAACTAACGAGCGAGCGCTGGAAGTGCGCCTCGTAGGCCTCACGGAAGCGCTGCCGGCCCGGGGCCGATGGGCCCGCGCCGACCGTCGCCGTGGCCACCACGCCGTTCGTGTACAGGGGGTCCACCGTCTCGAGCACGCCGGGGTCCGTCCACGCGGAGGTGCCGACGACCTCGATTCCCAACGTGTCCAGGGCGAAGTGAGCAATCTGCGGCGCGACGTAGGCGACGTCCTCGCGCGGGATCGGCACGAAGATCCCGACGGGCTCGAGGGTCTCGACGCGGAGCGTGTCCTCCTCGCCCAGCCCCAGTGCCCTCAGCTCGGCCGCCCTGAGAAGGTCGCGCGCTCCCACCACCTGGGTCTCGAAGAACGTGGCACCGGGCTCGTAGTAGAAGCGCTGGACCACCGGCACGCCCCAGCGCGCGGCCTCCGCCTCGAAGGCGTCGGCCTCTTCGATCGCCGCCTGGCTGGACGGGAGAATGATGGCAACCCTCTGGTATGCCCGGTCCGCGGCATAACGCGCGATCTCGGCGGCGGCCTGCGGATCGGGACCCTCGAGGGAGTACACGCCTTCGCCCGCGCCCCCAGCCGAGCGCGCGGTTGGAGAGACGATCGGCATGCCGTCCACCCGTGACTGAGCGGCGGCGAGCAGCACCTCGTCCTCCAGGAAGCCGACCGCCCCCGTCACGCCTTCGAGCTCGAGCTCGCTGGCAATCAGTGCCGCGAGCGCCGAGTTGGCCTCGTCGTCCCGCGTGGTCACCTCGATCCGGTACGGCTCTCCCAACACGGTGGACACCGCCACCTCGACACCTTCGGCGATCTCGCGTGCGAACCCGGCGAGCGCGGGTGGCCCACCCTCGGGCAGGACGAGCCCCAGGGTGAAGTCCGTGATCCGCTCACGCTCGGGCGGGAGCTCACCGCGGAGGACCCCCTCGGCGACCACTCGCTCGGCGTCGGCAGCGCCCGTGGCGATGGCGGCGCTCGCCAGCTGCTCCGCCTCTACGATCTCACCCCGCTCGAGCAGGTCGACCGCGAGTCGCGCGAGCGGAACCGATGCCATCTGGCCGTCCGCGGGCGAGGCGGCGAGGACCGCCCGGATCTCGGCCGTCGAGAGGGCCGCGACGGCGGATCGCGTCGCGGCGAGCGCCGGCTCCAACTGGCCTTCGTCCGCCACTTGATCGAGGGTGAGAAGACGCTCGAGCTGAGACGACGGATCATCTTGTAGTGCAGCGACTTGCAGAAGTACCACCTCGGTCGTGCGCGGATCTCCAGGAGGCAGCAGGTCGAGGTATCGGTCCGCGGCCGCGACCGCCCGGTCCGGAGCACCGAGCTCGAGTTCAGCTCTCGCCGTGAGGAGGAGCGCGGCACCCGAAACCTCGGAGCTCGGGAAGCGATCCATCAGGTCGGTGGTGGTCCTGACGACCTCGAAGAAGCGGCGCGAACGAAACGATTCCTCGGCGCTGCTGAACAGGCGCTCTGCCTCCGCCTCCTCCGCCCGCGAAAGCGTGCCCTGGACGAGCACGGGGTCGGACAGTGCACCCCCGGGCCGGGCAGTGCCCGGACCCGCCATCTGGCAGGCCGCGAGCAACAAGAAGGTGCAGAGGGCGGGCCAACTCCTCATCTGGAGGTGTGCCTCCAGACGTCGCGTCGACCCGCCCTCATGCTATTCCGCCTTCTCTTCCTCGTCCCCGTCTTCGGCGGACTCGCCTTCCTCGGCCGCCTCGGCCTCGGGAGCTTCATCCGCCACGGCCTCGGTGGCTTCCGCCGCCTCAGCCACGGGCTGTTCGCCCTCGTCGGCCTCAGCCCCCGCTTCCACTTCCGCTGCGGCCTCGGCTGCCGCCTTCGGCGCGGCCGCCTCGGCCTCGTCGGCATCCGGCTTGCGATGCCTGAGAACGGCCGCCGAGACCATCTCGTCGTCGTCGTCGTCGTTCGCTGCGGCCTCGGCCGCTGCCGCGGCTGCGGCCGCTGCTGCCCGCGCGGCCTCGATCTCCTCTTGGGACTTCTTGGGAGGCAGCTCGGTGACCTCGAGCACGATGCGGCGGTTGGCCGCGTCGGACTCGAGAATCCGCAGGTCGATCGCGTCCCCGGCGGCGTAGTGCTCTTCGAGCCGCTCCGGGTCTTCGACCAGGCTGTGCGACACCGGCACGAAGCCCTCGATGTCGTCTCCCAGATCGACCACGATCCCCTTTTCTTGGACGCGAACGACCTTGCCCTCAGGCTCGACGCCGGGCGCGAAGCGCTCGGAGATCGATGGCCAAGGATCGTCCTGGAGCTGCTTGACCCCCAGGCTGATCCGCTTGTTCTCGGCGTCGACGTCGAGGACCATGACCTCGAGCTGCTGTCCCTTCTGCACGATCTCGGACGGGTGCTCGACGCGGCGCGTCCAGCTCATATCCGAGACGTGCACCAGGCCGTCGATACCGGGCTCGATCTCCACGAAGGCTCCGAAGGAAGTGAGGTTCCTCACCGTCCCGGTAAGCTTCGTGCTGGTCGGGTACTTCACCGGCAGAGCGAGCCACGGATCCTCTTCGATCTGCTTCATGCCGAGGGAGATCTTCTCGTCCTTCGGATCGACCTTGAGCACGACGGCTTCGATCTCGTCGCCGATCGAAACGACCTTGGAGGGGTGACGCACGTTGCGGGTCCAGGACATCTCGGAGATGTGGACCAGACCCTCGACGCCCTTCTCCAGCTCCACGAAGGCGCCGTAGTTCGTGATGGAGACCACGCGGCCGCGCACGCGCGAGCCCACCGGGTACTTCTTGTCGATGTCCGTCCAAGGATACGGCAGCAGCTGCTTGAGCCCCAACGAGATCCGCTCGCGGTTCCAATCGATGTCGAGGACCTTCACGTCGATGGTCTGGGCGATGTCGACCACTTCGGACGGGTGACCGACGCGGCCCCACGACATGTCCGTGATGTGGAGCAGGCCGTCGAGCCCGCCCAGGTCGATGAAGGCGCCGAAGTCCGTGATGTTCTTGACCACGCCCTCGCGCACCTGACCCACCAGGAGCTCCTTCACCAGGGTCTCGCGCTTCGTCTCGCGCTCCGCCTCGAGAATCACGCGGCGCGACACCACGATGTTCCGGCGCCGCTTGTTGAGCTTGATGATCTTGAACTTGTAGACCTCGCCGATGAGGTCTTCGATGTTCGGCACGCGGCGCAGCGCGATCTGCGAGCCCGGGAGGAAGGCGTCGACGCCCATGAGGTCGACGGTGACGCCGCCCTTGATCTTGCGGACCAGCGTGCCCTTGACCGGCCGGTCTGCCTCGTGCGCCTCGCGGATCTTCTCCCAGACGCGCAGGAAGTCGGCCTTCTTCTTGGAGAGCACCACCACGCCGTCGTCGTCCTCGAGGCTCTCGAGGAGGACCTCGACTTCGTCACCCTCGGCGGGCGCGTCCTTGAACTCGTCGAGCGCGACCGCGCCCTCCGACTTGAATCCGAATTCCAGGATCACCGCTGCGTCCGTCACGCGGAGCACGGTGGCGTTGACGATCTCGCCCTCGCGGAAGTCCTGGAACTCGCCGCTGAACTCGGAGAGCAGCGCCTCGAACTCCTCCTTCGAAGTGTCGAGGGGCTCCTCGCCGTACGGATCGTGGAAGAGCTCCGGCGAGATGCCCGCGGGGACGTCGGCGACCGCGACGGCGGTCTCGGCCCGCTCGGCTTCCTCGTCTGCCGCGGCTTCCTCGGCCGTGAGTGTGCGGACCTCGCCGGTCATGGCGTCGACGACGGTCTCGACGCCGTCCTCGTCCGCGTCGGACTCGATCTGGGGGGTGGCGCGCTCTGAATCAGTCATGCTGCCTCTGGCTCGCGCGGGCGCGCGAGGCTTTTCGACCGGTGCTCAGGGGAGGAGCGTCCGGGCTCAGGTGAACAAAACGCGCGGCTCGTCCGCGCGTCGTGAGGTCTCGGGAAAGCGCCGAAAAACGGTCGATTCCGAGCCGGGGAAACCTAGACCAGGGCTCCTACCCGGTCAACCTGCGGACGAGGTCCACGATCGCCTCCACCTGGTCCTCGAACGCCAGGCCCGTCGTATCGATTTCGACGGCTCCCTCGGGCTTCCTGAGGGGCGAAACCTCCCTCCTGGAATCCTGCTCGTCGCGGCGAGCGATCGCCTGGGCCTCGGCCGCTACGGTACCCGGGTCCCGGTCGGCAGCGCCGTCCTGGAGGACGCGGCGTCGCGCCCGCTCCTCGAGGTCGGCCACGAGGAACACCTTCACGTCGGCTTCAGGGAAGACGACCGAACCCATGTCACGTCCATCCGCCACCAGCCCGCCCTGTGCGCCCGCGGCCCTCTGGAGCTCGAGTAGGCACTCGCGCACCGCTGGCACACGGGCCAGCATGGATACGCGGCCCGTCACGGCCGAAGATCGCAGCTCTTCGTCGACGAGTCGGCCCCCGACACGCACCTCGAAGGCGCCCCCACGGGCAACCTGCGACACGTCCAGGGCGCGCAGCTCTTGCAGCGTCAAGTCGGACCAACGCTCCTCCGGGACTCCGTTCTCGAGGAGGGCATAGGTGAGCGCCCTATAGAGCGCCCCCGAGTCCAGGTGACGCAGCCCCAAGCGGCGCGCGACTTCCTTCGCCGTGCTCGTCTTCCCAGCTCCGGCCGGGCCGTCGAGCGTGATCACCGGCCCCGCGGTGGAAGCCCTCACGCGGTCGGGGGAGCGCCCGCCAGACGCTCGAGCAGCTCCCAAAAGCCGGGGAAGCTCACCCCGGCGGCGGCGCGGTCGTCCACCTCGATCTCGTTGGAGCCGACCGCCCCCAGCACGCCGAACGCCATCGCGATCCGATGGTCGTCCCGGCTCTCGACCCTGCCCCGCAGCGGCCGGTCGGTGCCCTGCACGTCCAACCCGTCGGGATGCTCCTCCACTTCGACGCCCAGGACCCTCAGGTTGTCGACCATGGCAGAGATGCGATCCGTCTCCTTGGCGCGCAGCTCCTCGGCGTCCCGGATCGAAGTCACGCCCTCCGCCCGTGCGGCGAGCGCCGCCAGGAGCGGAAGCTCGTCGATGAGCCGAGGCACCTCCTCACCGCCGATGTCGACGCCCCGAAGGACTCCGGCGCGCACGGTCACCGCGCCCACCGGCTCCGGGCCCGCGTCGTCCAACTCGATGTCGACGTCGGCGCCCATGCGGCGCAGCACGTCGAGTACGGCGGTGCGCGTCGGGTTCAGCCCCACGTGCTCGACCGTCAGGGCGTCCCCGCCGCCACCCAGCGCCGCCCACCCCAGAGGGAACGCCGCCGACGAGATATCTCCAGGCACCGCGAAGTCGAACCCGTCGAGCCGATCCGGGCGGGCTGCGAGTGAGACCCGCCAGCCTGCGTCGGCGGGACCCTCGTCTACCGTGGCGCCCACACCACGCAGCATGCGCTCCGTGTGGTCGCGGGACTGACGCGGCTCGATGACAGTGGCGTCCGCGCCACCCACGAGCCCCGCAAGGAGGATGGCGCTCTTCACCTGGGCGCTGGCGACGGGACTCTGCCACTCGATCCCCTGCAGGGGTCGCGTCCCGTGCACCGTGATCGGCAGCCGCTCGCCGTCGGCGAGGTGCTCGAAGCGCGCACCCATGCGGGTGAGCGGCTCGGTCACCCGCCGCATGGGGCGCGACCTCAGCGACGCGTCCCCGGTGAGCGTGGCGGTCACGCCGCTTCCGGCGAGCACTCCGAGCAGGAGCCGGCTACCCGTCCCACTGTTGCCGAGGTCGAGCACCGACGCAGGGGTGCGCAGGCCGCCGAGCCCGACGCCCCGGACCCTGACCTCGCCCCCGTCGGCCGGCAACTCCCCGATCTCGGCACCGAGTGCGCGCAGGGCTCCAGCCGTCGAGGCCGCGTCTCCCCCGTACAGGAGTCCCGACAGGCGACTCTCGCCCTCGGCGAGGGACGAAAGAATGAGCGCCCGCTGCGTGAGCGACTTGTCGCCCGGCACCCGAATGATCATGTGCCGCGGCTCCACGCCCTGGTGGCAGCCATCAGCTCCTCGATGCGGTCGAGCTCGCCCTTCTCGAGCAGGTCTGCCAGATCCGCAGCGGCGGCCGACACCTGGCGGAGCGCCGACACCAGCTCAGGGGACGCGTGGCCCAAGATGTCACGCCACATCGCCGCTCCGCTCGCTGCCAGACGGGTCATGTCGGTGCCCCCCGGGCCGAGTCGATCTGGCGATACGCCGCCCCCGGCGAGCACACTCGCCAGCGCGTTGGACACGAGCTGGGGGAGCTGGCTCGCGAGCGCCATGAGGCGGTCGTGCTCCTCCGCGTCCACGGGCTCCGGGCGGGCGCCCAGGTCCTTCCACAGGGCTTCGATGCCCGGCACGCGATCCGCCGCCGCGGCGTGCGCGACGGTCCACACCTTGGCGCCGGCGTAGAGGTCGGCCCGAGAGGCGCCGAAGCCCGACTCCTCACTCCCGGTCATGGGGTGCGATCCCACCCAACGGGCTTCGCCACCCGCAGCGACTACGGCCCGCGCTACGGGCGCCTTGAGACTGGCGACATCCGTGAGCGTCGACCCCGTCGGCATGGCCGCGAGCACGTCCGGGACCAACTCGCAGCTCGCGTTCAGCGGTACCGCCAGCACCACGAGCTCGGCCTCGCCGACGACCTCGCTCCACTCCGCGGGCGCCGCGGACACCGCTCCGGCCGCGAGCGCGGCCTCGCGCTCGCCCGCGCTGGGCGACCATCCCGACACGTGGCCGGCTTCGAGCGCGGAGAGCGCACGTGCGAGCGACCCACCCATTGCCCCGAGCCCGAGAATCGCGACGCTCGCGAACGGCTTCTCAGCCAAGGTTCGGCGCCATCACATACACGAGACGCACGCGCGCGAGTACTGGATCCGTATGGACGGCGGCCATGAAGCGCTCCTCGCGCTCGTGGTGGGCCTCCAAGTCGCTGAACGGGACCTCCAGATGGAGGAGACCCCTGAGCGGGCCGTCGGGGCGGAGGCTCACGAGCGTGCTGTCCGTGACCTCCCCGAACACCAGCTCAGCGATCTCCCGGGCACGCCACTGAGCGGCCCGGACCTCCCAACGTGCGCGGAGCTCGGCCTGGGAGAGCGGCCTCTGAGTGAGACGCGGGTGCTCGGGCTCCGGAAGGCCATGGTGCTGCGCCCGTTCGCCGAGGAGGCTCACGGGGCCGACTCGACGTGTTCGGGCTCGGCCGCGCCCGAGTCGGTGCGGACGGGAACCTCCACCACCAGGCCGTCACGGGCCACCCGCGACGCGTCGAAGACCGCACGGGCCTCCTCCTCCAGCGGTCGTGGGTCGTCTGAGTAACGCGCCGACAGGTGTGTCAGGAAGAGCCGCCCCACGCGGGCCTCCCGAGCCACGCCGGCAGCCTCCGAGGCCGTGCTGTGAAAGGTCTGGCGGGCGCGCTGGCTCTCCTCGTCGCCGAAGGTCGCCTCGTGAACGAGAACGTCGGCGCCCGCCGCGCATTGCATGGTCCCGACGCACGGACGGGTGTCTCCCGTATAGACCACCGAGCGCCCGGGCCGAGGCGGCCCGACCAGGTCCGCGGCGCGAATGGTGCGTCCCTCGACCTCGACGTCCTCGCCCTTGTGCAGTCGGCCGAAGAGCGGCCCGTCCGGCACGCCCATCTCTCTCGCGCGATCCACGTCGAAGCGACCCAGCCGAGGCTCCTCCACGAGGGCCCAACCCACGGCGCTCGTGCCGTGGTCTACCTGGAACGCCTGAACGTGGTACTCGGACGACTGGAAGCCCTCACCGGGCGAGCACTCCAGGATCTCGATCGCAAAGGGAATACGCTCGCCCCCCAGGGCGACGACCGCCTCGAGGGTGCGGCGCGAACCGGGTGGACCGTAGACCGTGATCGGTTCTCGCCGGTCCTGCAGCGCCATGGTGCGGAAGAGGCCAGGGATGCCCAGCAGGTGGTCCGCATGCGTATGGGTCACGAAGAGCGCCTGAACGCCGAACCCGGTCGCGTACCTCATCATCTGACGCTGGGTGCCCTCGCCGCAGTCGAACAGGAAGAGTTCGCCCTCCCGCTGGACCGCGAGCGCGCTGACGTTGCGCCCCACGGTGGGTCGCGCGGCGGCGGTGCCGAGGAACGTGAGGCGAATCATGCCGGGAGCGGTGGTCTGGGACCGGGACGGGGACGAGATCCAAAGTAGCCGCCACCGAATGGCCTTCCAACCCGGCTCCACGTCAGGAACCGCGGCCTCTGGCAACGCTGGAGCCGGATCCGCGCCAGCACCGACCGGGGGTGGGGTCCGCGCCGCGCGCTACTGCACGACGCGGTTGCGACCGGCCCGCTTGGCCCGGTAGAGCGCCTCGTCGGCCTTCTTCAGGACGTCCGCCGGTTCGGCGTTTCGCCCGGTGGAGTCGGCCAGTCCGATGCTGACCGTGACCGACAGCTTCTTCGATCGTTTGCGCCCTTTCTTCTTCTTCTTGGCCGAGGCCTCCGCGGGTTTCTTGCGCGGACGGTTCCACGCCCTCAGGGCGAAGCTGGCACCCTCGACCGAGGCTCGCACCGCGTCCGCGTGAGGTCGCGCGTCGTCTTTCGCCCGGCCTGGGTACACGAGGGTGAACTCCTCTCCCCCGTACCGGTATGCCTTGCCCCCGCCCGGTCCCGCGCCCAGGTGCCTCGCGACCAGCTGCAGCACTTGATCGCCCACGTCGTGTCCGTGCTTGTCGTTGAACTGCTTGAAGTGGTCGACATCCACCATGGCCAAGGTGTACGTGCCGCCGATCTCGTCCAGGTCGTGCATCAGGGCCCGTCTGGCGGGAAGGCCCGTGAGCTCGTCCCTGTACGCCATGACGTAGGACGTCTCCAGTACCGAGACGGTGAGCAGGAGGCCCGAGCACATGAGCAGGAACGACGACTCGGAGGAGCTGAAATCAGGCCACACGGACGCGACGACGAGCAGCTCGCTCCACACCAGCGCCCGCTCCACTGGGCCGCCCCACCGGTGGGCGCCGTACAAGGTGCTCGCGAGGGCAAACGTGCTTGCGAGGAGGGTCGCCTGGGGAATCCGCAGCGCCTCCGCCAGCGGGCTGGTGAGCGGGCCCAGATCCCACAACGGCGTCAGGCGAGCCGGGTCGGAGAACGCCACGTACGC
This sequence comes from Gemmatimonadota bacterium, assembly GCA_024638325.1. GTDB lineage: Bacteria > Gemmatimonadota > Gemmatimonadetes > Longimicrobiales > Gaopeijiaceae > UBA2982. The sequence continues at coordinate 19,722 of JAHEKM010000005.1, forward strand.
GGCCGCCGCGACGAGGCCGGCGACGGCGATCTGGGACAGACCACCCCGGGACGTCACCCCGCGGTCTCGGACCACGGCCAAGACGCCGAAGAGGACGATCAGGAGCGTCGCGGCCGCGTCGTAGGCGTCCGGTCCGGAAGGGGCCGAACTCGTAGCGGGATCGACGTTGCCGCCCAGGATCTGGAGGGCCGCCAAGACCAACATCGCGGTCACCACTCGACTGCGATGGAAGGCGGCCGCGAGGATCCCACCCGCCCCGTAGAGCAACACGGCGTACTGCGTCGTCAGCGTCCGGAAGATCCCGTCGTCCAGCAAGGCGACGAGACCGAGGCCCGCAGCCAGGATCAGTCCACCGGGGAGGAGTAGCCTGAGGAATCCCCTCATACGCGGCACGCCACGGAACGCGGCCCCGATCGGAATCGTGCCAAGGTGCCGCTGTTCGCTCGACGTTCGGTGGGCGAGCGCATCTGGAGCTCCGAGGCCGGGTGCGGGGCGCGGCGCGAGGCCGTCGACGCTCCGAAAGTAGAAACGGGCTCCTGCCCATCCAAGCACTTCGTGCGGGACCCCGCGGGCGTGAAGTGGCCTTCTAGACCCCGACGAGGCGCATGCGTGTTCGGAACCGATCCTCATCCCGAGGTGTTCGACCGGCGGGACACCACCTATTCTGAATCAGTGCCGCGAAGCCGGCGGCCCGCTCGAGATCGAAGTCACGAGCCCACGGGAGATCCTGATGGTCATTCGGCGTCCACCCGACATCCCCTCGTCCGAAATCACGCCCGAAGGCGTGTACGTGAACCGACGCAAGTTCATCGCCGCAGCCGCCATCGGGGCCGCTGGCGCGGCGCTGGCGCCCCGTGCTCTGCGAGCGTTCGAGGACGACGTCGATCAAGAGGTTCCGGCGCGCTTCCGGAACATGCGCTCCGAGCTGGACGAGCGACTCAACTCGTACCGGGACGTCACGACGTACAACAACTTCTACGAGTTCGGCACGGACAAGGACGACCCCGCGAAGAACTCGGGCGACTTCAACCCGAGGCCCTGGACCGTGACGGTCGGCGGCCACTGCAACCGACCGGGTGAGTACGCTCTGGAGGACATCCTCCGGCCACACACCATGGAGGACCGGGTGTACCGGCTCCGCTGCGTCGAGGCCTGGTCCATGGTCATTCCCTGGTACGGCTTTCCCCTCGCCGACCTCATCCGCAGGCTGGAGCCGACGAGCAACGCCAACTTCGTGATGTTCCGGACCGTGGTGCGGCCCCAGGAAATGCCCGGCCAACGCGCCCGCGTCCTCGACTGGCCGTATATCGAGGGCCTCCGCATGGACGAGGCCATGCACCCGCTCACGCTGATGGCAACGGGGGTGTACGGCATGGACCTCCCGAACCAGAACGGAGCGCCGCTGCGTCTCATCGTGCCGTGGAAGTACGGCTTCAAGGGCATCAAGTCGATCGACCATATCGACTTCGTGGAGGAAATGCCCGACAACACGTGGAAGGTGTCGAACTCCCGAGAGTACGGCTTTTACGCGAACGTGAATCCGAACGTGGACCACCCACGCTGGAGCCAGGCCCGCGAGCGGCGGTTGCCGAGCCTCTTCCGGAACCACGAGACGCTCATGTTCAACGGCTACGGCGAGCAGGTCGCACACCTCTACTCGGGTATGGACCTCACTCGCTGGTACTGAGCCGGGCGCCCCGGGTCATCTCATGAACCAGAAGCGGGCGGTCCTCCTCCTGAAGGTCGTCCTGTGGCTGGGTGCGCTCGCCCCCGCGGGCTTCCTGCTTCTGGGGATGTTCGTCTATCCGGACTGGGTCGGCGCGAACCCCATCGAGCGGCTGACCCACGTGACCGGCATGACGACGCTCATCCTGCTGATGCTCACGCTCACGGTCACGCCCCTGCGGCGCGTGTCCGGCTGGAACCCCGTCATCCGGCTCCGGCGACCGCTGGGGCTCTTCGCGTTCTTCTACGCGCTGTGCCACTTCAGCATCTGGTTCGTCTTCGACATGGTCTTCAACGTGACCTGGATGCTCGAGGACATCGCCGAGCGGCCCTTCATCACGGTTGGCTTCGCCGCCTTCGTGATTCTGATTCCGTTGGCGCTCACGTCGACGAAGGGGTGGATCCGTCGGCTCGGGCGACGCTGGACGACGCTACACCGCGGCGTGTATGTCGCGGCGACCCTGGGCGTCGTGCACTTCTACTGGTTCGTAAAGGCGGACACGCGCCTGCCCCTCGTCTTCATCGCGATCTTGGCAGTGCTCTTCGGGGCGCGTCTCCAAGCCGCCAGACAGCGTCGCTCGGGAAGGCGAAACAAGGAGCCGGAGGCAGCTACCGCGGCGAGCGGGTCCCGCTGAGCCGACACGCCCTCCCTTCGGGTGAGCGGCGGACTCAGTTGCTCATGATGTAGAGCATGATGTTGATGCCGAGCGCGTAGGCCTTGGGCGAGAAGGTGTAGAAGAAGTCCTGATCCTCGCCCTCGCGCTCCCACCCGTCGGCGATGTCCGTGTTGTGCGTCGCCAACACCAGCGGCCGACCCGTCTCGTCGAAGATCCCCCTCAGGTGGGGCGTCGCACTCTCGGCGCCCATCTCCGAGGTCGAGTACCGCGTGTATCGCCAGAACTGGATGGAGGGGACCTGGGGCACGCCGTCGACGTTGTTGAGAGCGGTCATGATGCGGTGATCGGCCGGGATGTCGATCATCGAGTACTCAGGGATCGCGCGCGCGATCTCACTCGTGAATCGCCGCCAGGCGCGTTCGCCCCAGAAGTCGTCCGCCCAGATGAGGCCGCCCTTGAGGAGGTACTCTCGGATGCTGGCCACCTCGAGGTCGGAGAAGCCCACCGTGCCGGCGTCCGACATGAAGAGGAACGGGCACTCGTACAGCTCTGGCTGACCCGGCCGCACGACCGCGTACCCGGGTTCTCCGTCCGCCCACCTCGCCGCTCGGATCGGGGTCAGCTCCTCGAAACGCACCGTGAAGTTGTGGTCCGAGTCGGGGTAGTCCGTGTTCCAGCCGTGGCCCCGTTGCTCGCTGGTGACGTGCCGGTAGAGCAGCCGGCAGAACGTGAAGCCGCGGTCGACCACGCCGTTCTTCGCGGTCGGGAGGCCCTCCCGGTACGGATTCGGCATCCATCCGGTGCGGTTTCCGTAGCGGATGCGCACCTGGGCGTCGGCGGGTGCCGGCGTGAGGAGTGGGAGCGCAAGCGCCGAGAGGACCACCAGGAGGCGCGCGCAACGAGTGGCGGTCCTGGCCCGGGCCGGGCACATGCTCACGTTGCCGCCCCCAGCGCGAGCTCCAAGAAGCGCGTCAGGATGCCGACCGTGTGCGGGGTCTCGGGCGTGATCGACTCGAGCTCCTCCCACGACGCCGCGCCGGCCAAAGGCCAGTACGAAGGATACGCTCGCAGTCGGTCCAGCAGCCCCTGCCGGTCGATCTCGGGGTGGAACTGCGTGGCGTAGATCGGCGCGCCTTCCAGCCGGTACGCCTCGTTTTCCACCCGGTCACTGGACGCCAGCAGGGTCGCCTGGGGCGGCAGAGATGTGACGATGTCTTCGTGTCCGATCTGGACCTGGAATCGTCTCCCCAAGGGTCCGAACACGGGATCCGTCTCTCCGGCAGGGGTGAGCTCGAGTGTGACAGTACCCACCTCCGCCAGAGAGTGGTCCGTCACCACCTCGCCGCCCAAAGCGCGGGCCATCGCCTGGAAGCCCCAGCACGACGCGAACGTCGGCTTTCCGGTCTCGTACAGGGTGACCATGGCGTCGAGCGCACCCTGGAGCCAAGGCCCCCCGCGAGCGACGGAGTAGTCCCCGCTCCCCCCGAGCAGGACGATGTCCGCTTCGGCCAGCGTCTTCCGCGCAGGCGCGCCCGTCAGCAGGTCGAACACGTCGATGCTCGACGCGGGGCACGCGAAGCTCCGCGCGAAGCTCATGACCTCGTGCTCGCGCATGGCGTCGTCCGCATTGCGGACCTGGAGAAGCAGAAAGCGGAGGGAGTCGTCCAGCACGTGGGGTGGAGCGTTCGAGGTGGCAGCGGAGGGACGCGCTGGCCCAAGGTACCGTCGAGCCGGCGCCTCGCCTATCCCGGCGTGGACCCTACCGAGCCCGCCAGAGCCGCACGGTCGCGATCGAAGGCTGGGTGAATCCCGGCGGATCGCTCCGGTCGCCCAAGCCGGCTCGCGAGTTGATCGTATTCGTCGTCAGCCGACCACTGACGTAGCCGTCGGGTAGCGCCTCGAGATCCATGTAGCACCGCGTGATGCCGATGCCCTCCCTGGGGGAGCGGTCCGGCGAGCCGCGACAGTCTCCCCGCCCCGTGAACGTCGCGCCGGCGAGGGAACCCTCTGCATAGAAGAACGACCCGCCGCCGCCAGACAGGGGGCCGAAACAGGCCCGCAGGTCGCCCACCTGCTGGACTCGGGCATCCGTGACGCGTCCATCGGAACCCCGGACGGCGACGGACCAGAAGGAGTAGACGTCCTCGACCGATGCCTGGCCGAAGCCGGTGCGCGCCGGGGTGCAGAAGTCGGACGGCTGCTCCCGCGACTCTCTGAGGGAGCGCGCGACGTAGATCTCCTCAGGCGACTCGGCAGGCTCCTGGGCCCACCCGGGCGCCGGCAGCGCCACCACGGCAACGGTGACGAGTGCCCATTTCGCCGACACCCCGCCCCTCATGGATTCAGCCAATAGTTGATCTTGATGGCGAAGATGTTGTCGGCGGGCGTCCCGAACATATCCCCGACGTCGCGCCCCAGGTCGAAGTTGCCGACCCAGGTATCGGTGCCGTTGGGACCGAGGTTCGAGACCGCGTTGATGCGGCGCTGTTGCCAGACCAGGTACATCGTGGATCCCTCGCGCCACTCCCAGCGGATCACGGCGTTCCCGAGCAGGCTGCGGTAGCTAAAGTCCCGGTTGGGCACCGTGAACTGGGCAGCCAGTCCCAAGCCGTCCGGGTCGACCGTGTAGCTGCCGTTCGGCTGCTGTGAGATGGTCCCGATGTCCTCGCCGTATCGGAGGAAGTCGAACCTGCGGGGTTGTTCGAATTCCTTGAGGGCGCCGTAGTCGCCCGATGCGATGAACGGCTCGGCATAGAGCTGCAGGCTCAGATCGGGCGTCAGCGTGATGTTGAGTCGCGTCGAGAGCGACACGGTGGTCTGCTCGAGGTCCGCGAAGATGTACCGGCGCCCGAACGTCTGCACCGCGAAGGGGTCCGCGACAGAGGCTACATACTGCGCCGTCCGGTCCTGGAACGACACGAAGGGTCCGATCTCCAGCCGGATCCAGTCGGTGGGGTTGGCCGTCACGTCCACCCCGATGTTGTGGCTCGATCCCCCGGACTCGTCCGTGCTCCACGAGTAGTTGGCGCGGGCGACCAGAGCGCGACGATTGTCGGAGCCCACGTTCACGAACCCGTTGAGCGTACCGGGCGTGCGGGCCATCGGACCGCCGCGATTCAGCCGGTCGTCGTTCACCGCCGGTGAGTATCCGAATCCGACGCCGGTGGCCCAGTAATTGAGCCACTGGACGTTCGCGTTCCCCGACAGCTCCGTGTAGACACGATCCCCGGCGTAATTCCAGCTCACGTCCGGGCTGGCATTGATCCGCCAGTTGCGGAACACGGGGCCCGGGTTCGGCTCGTTGAAGCTGAGGTTGGTGTCCAGGATGAGCCGGTCGGTCAGCGTCTGGAAACCGAGGTCGTTCACCTCGTAGCCGGGACTGGAGGCCGCGAAGGCGACGTTGCCCCCGAAAGACCCCGACTGCTTCGCGACGTCGACCATGGCGTAGTATCCCGCGAGGTCGGTCGCGCCCGGATCGAACTCGAGATGATCGGCGTCGGGCCGCTGGTAGTAGCGCCGGGACGAAGCCTGGCTCCGGGCGATCGAAGCGGCGGATCCCTGCACGTAGCTGCCGGTGAAGGCGGTGCTCAGGCGGTAGGTCCGGTTGGCCCACTCGTGGGCGAAGTCCAAACCGCCCGAGTACGCATCGGAGTGCAGCCCGTCCTCCACGTCGGTGCCGGAGACGGCGCGGTTGACTGCGGTTCCGATCAGCCCGAAGCGCGTTTCTCCGCCTCCGATCTGCCGGCGCGCGCGACCGATGACGTAGTTGGTCGTCGGCTCGACGACCGCGTCTCCGGGCACCTCGCTGGCATCCACGAAGCGAGCGGTCTCCCTGCCCGTCACGGCCTCGAGCAGCCCGAGTGACCACCCGCTCGCGGTCCGGCCCGTCACTTTCGCCGCTCCGAGGATCGTGGCCGCCTCGTCGACTTCGGAAAAGACGGCATTCGACGGGACGCCTCCCTGAGGTGCCCTACCGATGCGCCGGGAGTACAGCAGCTGCGGCGGCCGGCCCGCTCGCCCGGCCGGTCCACCTTCCCCGAAATCGAAGATGTCCGCGCCCTCGATGAAGAATGGCCTCACCTCGGTGAACAGGGTCTCGAACGCGGTCAGGTTGATGACCGACGGGTCGAGCTCCACCTGGCCGAAGTCGGGGTTGATCGTTGCGTCGAGCGTGATGTTCGAGGTCAGGCGGTACTTCAGGTCGAGCCCGACGTCCGCGAAGTGATCGGATCCGTCGCGGTACGGGTTCGCGAAGCCGGCCCCCGGATCGGGCAGATTGAGGTACTCCCCACGCGCGGTGACGTAGGGGAGCAGCTCCAGGCTGCGACCGGGCTCGATGCCCTCGAGGCCCTCGAGGTGTCCGAAGCGGGACGGCCCCCCACGATCCAGCACCGGCACGAAGGGAAAGACGACCCCCTCCTGCAGTCGGTAGATGCCCCGCTGGATGCGGATGCCCCAAACCTGCTCATCGTCAGGACTGAAGCGCAGCTGGCTGAAGGGAATGCGCATCTCCGCGGACCAACCGTCATCCCTGATCTCGGTCGCACGGCTCCAGATGGGATTCCAGGCCACCCCGGCCCCCCCGGGTCCGCCCCTACCGCCACCTTGCAGGACGTCCTGATACGAACCCGCCGGATTCACGAAGAAAGTGAAGACCGTCTCGTGGTCGTGGAAGCTGTCGAGGCTGACGCCCATGAAGTCGAAGTCGCCCCCGCCGCCGTCGCGGCGCTGCAGGCGGCCGGTGACGAATCCGTCGTCGTAGAACATCGCGCCGATGTATATCGCGTCGTCGTCGTACAGGATGCGTACTTCACTGCGTCGCGTCCCGGGCTCGCCCTCGAAGGGCCGCTCCTGGCGGAAGTCGGTGATCGGCGTCGCGACGGACCAGGTGGCCTCATCGGGGCGGCCGTCGATGTCGATGGGGCCCACGGCTCGCGTGGCCTGCGCAGTGGGCGCGAGCTCGTGGCGGTACTCACCGTCCACGATGCCCTGGACCTCCGGCTGCTGACCCGGTGCTTGGGCGGCAACCGGAACCGCCCCGGCCACTAGCGCCAGCACCGCGACGAGCGCAAAGTACGACCCGCGAGGCACCCACCGCCTGGGGCGACGTGCCGCAAAGGCCGCTGAGCAGATCGGTGAGGTCGTCCCACCGCGAATTGGAGAGGGCAGCACCGTCATGGGGTCTCCGATCGTCGGGGTCCGCCGGGGCAGCCGACAGGAACCTGACGGGAAACAACATGCACGCCGGCTCGAAGTCTCGCGAGGCGGAGCGGGCGTCTGCTGCATCACCTGCTCATCCGGGGGCACGAACGACACGGCCGGGCCTCGAACGACACGAGGGGGCGTGCGCCGACGGCGCCGAGATCGAAACCTCAGGCCCCTCGCCCGCCTTCTCGTCGGGTCAGGCCGAACCGCAGCACGGACAACCGGGGCTGCCCATGAACGGATCGGGCCCGCTCGACCCAGCCTTCGCCGCGGCCACGACCGAGCCGGCGGCCGTCGCCTCCGGCGCGTGTCGCCTCGACCGCGGTGTCGGCTCGGCCTGCGCCTGGCCGGAGCCCGACCCCCGGTACCCCGTCAGGATCTCGAACCGGTGCGCGTCGATCGTCGTGTCGATACGGATGGTGTCCGGCCCCGTCACCTCGAAGCGAGTGAAGGGCTGTCCATTCAAGCGAACCGTGACGTCGGCGGCGCGGGGCAGATTCGTCACCTGCCAGCTCGTCTGCGACCCGGCCATGCTCGGCGCCGCGGCGTACGTCGCCACGTTGAGGACGCCGGTGCTGCGGTTGTTCCACGCCTGCGAAACGCCGAGCGAGGGGAAGTCGATTCCCTCGACCGTCGGCGCGGTGTACTTATCGAGGTGTGGAGCCTCGAACGCACGCGACCAATCGCCGGGCGAAGCGACCTCGGCCGCCATCAGCATCGCGCTGCCCTGGCCGCGCGGATACCCCTCCTTGTTGTTGAAGAAGTACCCGAACTGCTCCTGCTCCTCACCGAAGGCCTTCGGCTCCATCGCTTGGTCCACAGCCGCCTGGATGCGCTCGGCGACCGCTGCGTCCCCCATCTCCTTGGCGAGGATCAGCGCATTCGTGTTCGGTGGGAGGGGGCCCGTGCTGGTGCGCCAACCCGCTGCGTTCGCCGCCGCCTCGTAGATCATGGTGCCGAGCTCGCGGTCCTGCGGCAGCACCAGGTGCGCGGTGTTGAGTCCGCCGCCTACACCCCCACCGAAATGGAAGTCCTCGATCGGATCGTAATAGGCCGTGATTCCCTGCACGGACCCGTCCGACCCGTACGTCATGTAGTTCTCGCGCGTGTAGCCGAGGAAGTTCTCGAACGCCTGGTGCGAGTTGCGCCCGAAGACCCTGTCGTAGAGGCGCATTCCGAGACCGCCCGCGGAGTTGCAGAAGATCCAGATCTTCGTGTTCTCGCAGTGGGGTCCTTCAGGATGATCCCGATACTGCTGCTCTAGGCGCTCCGCGATGCGATGCGTGTCCCACTCGAACGTCTCGTCGCCGTAGCCCGTGACGTCGAAGGGCTCGGCCCACTTTCCGTCCCCGGCGATGTACTGGTAGGTGGCGAGCAGGAGCAGAAACCACGCCCGGAAGAACAGGTAGCCGTCGGCCCCGATCGGATCCGGCTGCAGGCCCCAGGGCTCGACGCCGTTGCCGGTCCAGCCAAAGCGGTTGTAGCGGCCACGCAACCGTTCCGGGAATCCGCCCATGATGGACGGCGGGTAGTTCTCCCGCTTCGGGTCGTCTCCGATCTGCGTGAGCCAATCGATGGCGCCCCAGTATGTGGGATAGCGGGCCGTGAGCTCGTCGGCGATGCGCGTATAGACCTCGCGCCAGGCGGGCGTCTGGTCGGCCATCAGGAGGAGGCCGTATGCCGAGTACGAGAGATCGAACCGACCGTAGCTCAGCACGACCGGAAACGTGTACCGATCCCACCAGGCATGCGGCACTCCGTTCGAGCTCCAGTCGTCCTGCGTGGTCGCCTTCTCCCAGAGGAAGCGCAACCACCCTGCTCCGCGCGGCGTGAGGCCGGGGTAGTCCGCGATGTTGCGGAGCGCGAGCGCAGGCTGGACCGTTCCGGACACCTGCTGGAGCAACGTCGGCGACGGAGTCGCAAAGGCTTCGGTTGGTAGCGCAGCGGCACCCGCCAGGCCGCCCACGGCCTTCACGAATCCCCGGCGAGAGACTCCCTTTCCGTCGGTCATGCGACCCAACTCCCGTCGATCTGAATGATACGGCGCATCTGCCACCATACGGACGGCCCGTGCCATCCGCTACATGCCGGGGGTGAGACTCGAACTCACAAGGGGTTGCCCCCGGGGGATTTTAAGTCCCCTGCGTTTACCATTTCGCCACCCCGGCGAAGAGCCTGCGGTGTCGTCGCAAAGGCTACATGCGATCCGGGCTCGCGGGAACCCACCGTCCTTCGTGAGGCTTGGAAGAGCGAACTCGGCGGTCTGCGGACACCGGCTGGCGGGCGACCGCGGAACCCAGGAGGTCCCTATGAAGCACGCCCGAGGAATGAGCGCCCTGCTCGTGTGCGCCGGCCTCGCGGTGACCGTCTCGGGCTGTAGGGAACCGTACGACTGGCAGCCGTTCAACTGGCAGGGCCCCGTCTGCAGCGTCCCGGCCGCGGAGATCTTCGCCGGGGGTCCGGGCCAGGACGGGATTCCGGCGCTCACCGACCCGGAGTTCGTGCGCCATACCGAGTCGGGCGCCAGCTACATCGACCCGGAGGAGCGCGTCATCGGGCTCCACACGGACTCCGGCCCCATCGCGATTCCGCTGCAGATCATGTGGTACCACGAGATCGTGAACCTGGTCGTCGACGGACAGCGTATCGCCGTGACCCACTGTCCCCTGACCGGGTCTTCACTGGCATTCGACCGGGAGCCGCTGGGCGGCGTCGAGTTCGGTGTATCCGGCCTCCTGTTCCGCAGCAACCTGATGATGTACGACCGCAGCACGGAGGAGTCGCTCTGGCCGCAGATGAGCAGGGGCGCGCGCTGCGGGACCAGGGACGGCACCGAACTGGCCATGATCCCGGTGTACGAGATGAGGTGGCAGTCCTGGCGCTCGTTGCACCCCGACACGCGTGTGATATCCGAAGACACCGGGCATCTCCGTGACTACCTCGCCTACCCCTACGGCGACTACGACGAGTTGAACAACTCGCAGACGCTCTTCCCCGTGCAGATCGACGGCCGGCGGCCGGCCAAGGAACGCGTGTTGGGCGTTCCGGGATCGGAAGGAGGGATCGCCTACCCCTTCGGGGAGCTCGGGCGCAACGTGGCCGTGCGCGTGGTGGAGCACGACCCTGAGGGCTCCGGCTCGGCCGAGAGTGTCGTGTTCTGGAACACGGTGTCCGAGTCGGCGATGCTCTTCGACAAGACGCTCGACGGCGCGGAGCTCACGTTCGATGGGTCCGGCGGGATCATCGTCGACCTGGAGACGGACAGCCAATGGACGGTCGACGGCGAGGCCGTCAGCGGCCCACTCAGCGGTCGCCGGCTCGAGCCCGTCGGCGAGGCCTACGTCTCGTTCTGGTTCGCCTGGGCCGCCTTCGAGCCCGACACCCGGATCTGGTCGGGCTTCTAGCCTCACCAAGGGGCCCCCCTGGCGGAGCTGGACCGTGACAGAGCGAGGGTAGGGTCGCTACGGTAGTGCCGATTCCGACCGTTCACATCGTCCGCACCCCGCCTTGCCGCCCTCCCGCACGCTCCCGTTCAGCTCCTACTCGGACCCGAGTGTCCTACACCAGGAGCAGGAGCGGATCTTCAGGCGGCGGTGGCAGTACGTCGGCCACACAGGCCAGCTCCCTCAGCCCGAGTCCGTAGCCGCAGGGCGTGCCGGCGACGCACCAGTGCTCCTTACGCGGGATGCGGGTGGCGAGCTTCGCGCGTTCCTCAACGTGTGCCGGCACCGCGGCTCCGTGTTGGTGGCCGAGGACGGCGCCCGTAAGACGGTCCAGTGCCCTTACCATGCGTGGAGCTACGAGTTGGACGGACGGCTTCGCTCTGCGCCGAGGTCACAGGGTGAGGACGACTTCGACGCGTCTTCGCTGGGTCTCCACCCGTTCGCGATCGACACGTGGGGGCCGTTCATTTTCGTGAATCCCGGGCCGGCCCCGGCGCCCCTGGCCGAAACGCTGGGCCGTCTCCCAGAGCTCGTGGCCTCGGCGGGCGTCGACGTGCACGCGCTCGCCTTCAAGCAACGCGCAAGGTCGAGCTACGAGGCCAACTGGAAGGTCTGCTGCGAGAACTTCCTCGAGTGCTACCACTGTCAGATCGCGCATCCAGGGCTGGCGAACGTGCTCGACATCCGGGAGGAGGCGTACACGCTCGAGGAGGACCGCTGGTTCTCGAGCCAATACGGCCCGCTCAAGGAAGGCTGGAGTGGCGACTTCGACCCGACCGGCTCGGTGGGGCACGGGCAGTTCCACTTCGTCTACCCGAACGTGACCATCAACATCTCTCCCGGCAGCCCCAACCTCTCCATCGGACCGGTCTTGCCCGAGGGAGCGGAGCGTACCAGCCGATTCCTCGACTACTTCTTCGCGCCGGACGCCGATCCGAAGTGGGTCGAGGATCTGCTCTCATGGGACGGCGTCGTGGGGGACGAGGACACCGTCTTGGTGGAGAACCTTCAACGAGGTGTGCGATCCGGCGTGATCGAGGAGGGCGTGCTCTTCCGCAGCGAGCGCCTGATCGCCCACTTCGACCGCCTCGTTCAGGAGGATCTGGCGTGACCCACCCGGCTCGCGGGACGCGTGATTCGTCCCGTGTGCTCGTGGGCAAACTTTTCGGAGGGTAGGTACGCCGCGTCCTCGAGGGCCCGCGCCCGCAGGGCCACAGGGCCAGCGCTCGACGCCCCGGAGCGGCTCCAGTGTGGCACGGGTCCTGCGGTGCCCTGGCTAGACATCCCCGTGGGTGCAGCCCCGACGTGACGAGATGCTTGGACCCAATGCCGCGCGCCGGTATGGTTGACGCGACACGCGACGACTCGGGCAACCAACGCTACGGATCGTCCGTCCCTCCTCCCGATGGTACATGACCACTTCTGAACGCATACGACGGCGCACGCGCGCCGGCTCGCCCGCCAGCGCGCTCCTGCTGGCGGTCTTCGCCTCCGCGTGCGACATCCCGACGGACCTACCCATCATCGATTCCCGCTGGATCGTGCCGGCGGAGGAGACCCGCTTCGGCGTCGCGGAGCTGTTGCCCGACAACGACGTTACGGTCTCGCCGGACTCGACGACCTTCATCGTCGACTTCGATCCGGTCGCCTTCTCGACGACGCTCGGAGGCCTGTGCGCCGCGTGCGCGGCGGCCGACGGGCTCACGGTCCCCAAGCCGCCATTCACCGGCACCGTCGAGTCGGCCGTCGACTTCCCGCCCGAGGTGTTCGGCGTCACCGTCGTGTCCGGGCAGGTCGCCCTCGAGGTGACCAACAACTTCGGGTTCGACCCGCTGCGCCCTGCCTCGGGCTCGAACGGCACCATGACGCTCCGCGTCACCGACAACGCGGATGGCGACTTGCTCGCCGAGCTGGTCGTGGACGGGGTAGCCACTCCGTTCCCGGACGGCATGACCATTATCCGGAACCTCGCCTTGGCCCCGACGGTGGTGAACGACGGCCTTCTCGCCACCGTCATCATCGACTCGCCGCTCGGCGACCCCGTCACCGTCGACGCGAACGCGCTGCTCGCGGTGAACGCAACCGCATCCGACGTGCGCGTGTCGGCTGTGAGCGCGGACGTCAGCGGTAAGATGGTGCCCTTCGACCCGGTCGACCTCGGTCTGGAAGACGTGGACGCGGAAGTCCAGGAGATCGTCCGCGAGGGCGCGTTCGTCCTCCACGTGACCAACCCGTTCGGGATCGGTGCCGACTTCGACCTCACCATCGACGGGCCGACCATCGCCGCGCTCCAACGCTCCGCCACGATTCCGCCGGACGCCGAATCCACGGTGACGCTGCTCTTCACCGGCGCGGAGATCCAATCGTTCTTGGGCGAGCCGGGGGTGCTGCTCACGGGCGGGGCCACCGTGAGTGCAGCGGCGGGAATCGTGTCGCTCGCTCCCGGCGAGGAGCTCGTGTTGGACGCCGAGCTCGACCTCGTGTTGCGGATCAACGGGGGAGGAAACTGATGCGCGCCCTGACCATGACGCTCGTATTGAGCGCGTTCGGGGCCAGCGCCGTGGCCGCGCAGTTGCCCTCGGCGAGCGCGGCGACGCTCGACCGTGGGCAGGACGCGACGGCGACCGGAGGCGGATTCGCGGCCATCGCGAGCAATCCAGCCGGACTCGCGCTGGCCTCCTCGCCGGGCTTCTCCATGACGCTGCCGAGCGTCTCGGCGCGGGCCGGTATCGGGCCGGTGGGCCTCGGCGATCTGAACGAATGGGAGGGGCGCCTCCTTCCCGACATGGTGAAGGACGACTGGCTCACACGCATCGCGAACGCGGGCGGGCAGTCGGGCGGCGGCGGCTTGGACATGACCGCGCTGGCGCTGACCATTGGAAACTTCGGCCTGCAGGTTTCGGCGCGCTCGGCCGGTCTGGTCGCGCTCTCGGACGACGCGGCCGAGCTGTTCCTCTATGGCAACGCCGGGCGCAGCGGCACGGCCGGTGACTTCGACCTCGCGTCATCCATGATCGAGGGCTTCGCCGTCGCCACGACGGCGCTCGCGTTCGGAACGACGGTGACCGACGGCATGCATGTCGGCGTAACCGCGAAGTACTCGGTCGGTCTCGGCCTCGCCACCGCCCGCAACGTCAACAGCTTCGTCACGGGCGACCCGCTGGCCGTGCAGCTCGACTTCCCCGTGCTGTACCCGGACTTCGACTCCTATTCCTGGGACCAGAGCAGCGGCTTCGGCATGGACGTCGGCGCAATCTTCGAGGGAGACCCCCTCATCGTCGGCGTCACCATCGAGAACCTGTTCAACACGTTCGCTTGGGACCTGACGGGCTATTCGTACGTCGCGGGTCAGGCCTTCTTCAACGAGGCCGACAGCGACTCGGATTTCTCGGAGTTTCCGCTGTCTGCCGCACCAGCGCAGGTGCGAGACTACTTCGAAGGGATCGCCGAGGAGTTGGGACTCGCCACGCGCGTCGAGGTCGGCGCATCGATGGAAGCCGCGCAAGCGTTGAGGGTTTTCGCGAACCTGCAGAAGAGTCTCGGGGACGGCATGGACTTCGACCCCGACTTCTACGGCGGTGTCGGGGCGGAGTGGACCGGCGTCTCCGTCTTGCATCTGCGGGCTCATGGCGCGGTCATCACGGACGGGTACCAACTGGGCGGCGGCGCGAGCCTCGTCCTCGGCCCCGTACACCTCTCCAGCGGCGCCACGCTTCGCTCGGAGTCGAGCAACGACTCGCTCCTGGCCACCTTCGCGCTATCCTTCGGGAGTCACTGAGCCCAGCGACACTCCCCGACCGCATCCATGAGGCCCGAGCGCTTCCACCGACTCCGTGAGGTCCTGTCGCGCCGGCAGCCCGACCTCACGGTGCTCATGGATCGGGTGCACAAGTCGCACAACTTCTCCGCGATCCTGCGCAACTGCGACGCGGTGGGCGTGCTCGAGGCCCACGTGGTCGTGCCCGAGGGTGGGCTCGACCTCCATCATGGGACGTCGGCGGGAACCAGGAAGTGGATCCACGTCGAGTACCACGACGGAACGCGCGCCGCGATCGCGCAACTGAAGGAGCGGGGCTTCGCGGTGGTCGCCGCGCACCCCTCGAGCGAAGCGATCGACTACCGGGACTTCGACTATACGCCCCCGACGGCCATCACGAT
>JAHEKM010000005.1:34879-54882 GCA_024638325.1 Gemmatimonadota bacterium
GCTTGTCACGATCCCCATGCTCGGCATGGTGCACTCGTTGAACGTCTCGGTGGCGACGTCTCTCCTGCTGTTCGAGGCGGCCAGGCAGCGGGCCGAGGCCGGCATGTACCGCGAAAGCAGGCTTTCTCCCGAAGAGTTCGAGCGGCGCCTGTTCGAGTGGGCGTACCCCACCCTCGCGCGGTCACGTCGGGAGGAAGGGCGCACGTACCCGGCGCTGGGGCCCGACGGGGAGATCCTCGCCGACTGAGCCGAGGTGACCGACCGGCCCCCGGCTCAGCCCGTCTGGGCCGTCGCTCCCAGGACCTGGCGGAAGACGCGAACGGCCGCTTCCATCTCCGCCATCGTCCCGAGGGAGATCCGGGAGTAACGGTTCTCCATGGGCGGGAAGTCGCGTCCCACCCGCACCCCCAGGTCCAGGCAGGCGTTGCGGAAGTCCACGGCCGGACGTCGAAGGTCCACGAAGATGAAGTTCGTGTGCGAGTCGGGCCCGTCGAAGCCGAGATCGCGCAGCGCGGCCATGGTGTATTCCCGGATGCGCGTGTTGACTCGGCGTTCCTCGGCGATGTGGTCGGTGTCCATCAGCGACGCCGCAGCAGCAGCAGCGGACAGCGTGTTCATGCTGCCGAGCTCCCAGGCCTGCCTGATCGCCGAGACCGTCTCCGGCTGGCCGATCGCGTAGCCGACCCTGAGGCCGGCCATCCCATGGGCCTTGGAGAAGGAGCGCGTGATGAAGACCCCGGGGAACTCCAGCGTCAATGGAGACACGGAGCGGACGGCAGGATCGGACGTGTAGTCGATATACGCCTCGTCGATGAGGATCGCGGTGTCCGGCGAGTCCCGCTTCACGTAGCGGACGAACGTCTCCACGTCCGCGGCCGGGTGGGCCGTCCCGGTCGGGTTGTTCGGGTTGCACACGAAGACCATGCCGGCTCCGCGGGCCGCGGTGGCCATCGCGTCCAGGTCCAGCGAGAGCGAGCCGTCGACCGGAATGCTGCGAGCCTCCACGTCGATGCGGCGCGCCGTCGCTTCGGGGGTCCCGTAGGTGGGCGCGGCGGTGACGAGGGGCTTCGAAGGCGAACAGAATGCGCGCGTCGCGGCAGCCAGGATCGGTCCCGAGCCTGTGCCCACGATGACGTTGTCGGTGTCGACCCCGTACCGCTGGGCGATGGTCTCGACCAGAGCGTTCGTGTGATCCGGCGGATACCCGCGCCCCATGCGGGCCGTCATGGCGGCTCGGATGGCCTCGATGGCGCTCGCCCCGGGTCCTCTTGCGTTCTCGTTGGAGCTGATGCGGATCAGCCCGTCGTCGTACTCCTGGGACTGCTCCGGTTCAAAGGCCCAGGCCTCGCTCCCTCGCCCGATGATCAAGGAGCTGGAGAGCACGCCGGTGGCACCCAGGCCGGCTGTGCGAACGAAACCGCGACGAGATAGGGACATCGTGACCTCCGTAACCAGGTAGGCCCGGCACGGCCTGCCACGCGCGGCCGGGCGTCTCGGCAGTTTATGACGTTGGGCCCGGATGCGCCACGCGCCCCATGGAGTAGGTCCGGCAGCCTTCTCGGCTTGCCCCCCGTTGAACGCCCGCCTACCCTGCCCGACCGATTCCCGACGACGGAGGTTCACCCATGTCGAGGTACGCCGGCACGCGCACCCTGGTAGTCACGCTCACCGCCCTGATCGCGGCACCCAGCGCGTCGGTGCTCGCGCAGAACGACGCCCCCAACCCCTACCGGACCGTGGCGGGCGTGTGGGCACCTCTTCCGGACGGACGGTCTTGGGGCTCCACCAGCGCCGTGGCCGTGTCACCGGACGGCGAGACCATCTGGGCCATCGACCGCTGCGGGGCGAACAACTGCGATGCGTCGCACGACGAGGACATCGTCTTCCAGTTCGACAAGGACGGGAACATCCTCAACAGCTTCGGCGCGGGCCTCATCCAGTGGCCACACGGGATCGACGTCGACGCCCAGGGCAACGTGTGGGTCGCCGACGCGCGCGGCGGCGAGGGCCGCGGGCACCAGGTGCTCAAGTTCAGCCCGCGCGGCGAAGTGTTGATGCGACTCGGAACCGCCGGCGTGGCCGGTCGCACGCGCACGACGCTGGACCAGCCGAACGACGTGCTCGTCGCTCCGGACGGGAACATCTTCGTCGCCGACGGACACCCTGCGAACGGCAACAACCGCATCGTGAAGTACGCACCGGACGGCCGCTATCTCATGGAATGGGGCGAGACCGGTGCCGAGGCGGGACAATTCCGCACGCCACACGCGTTGGCGATGGACTCACAGGGCCTGCTGTACGTAGGCGACCGCAGCAACCGGCGCATCCAGGTCTTCACACAGGACGGGGATTTCGTCCGCGACTACCTCCACTTGGGACGCGCGAGCGGCTTGGCCATCGACGCCAACGACTGGCTCTACGTGGCCGATTCGGAGTCGAACATGGGACGGAATGCGGGCTTCAAGCGGGGCATCCGTGTGATGGACATCGAGACCGCCACCATCCTCTCCTTCATTCCCGACCCCGAACCGGACCAGGACAACTCCGGCACCAGCGCCGCAGAGGGCGTGGCGGTGGACAATGAGGGCAACGTGTACGGCGCCGAGGTCGGTCCGCGGGCACTCAGGAAGCACGTCGCACCTGCGAGCTTCAGCCGCTAGGACGGTTCCTTGCCGAGCTGGAAGCGCAGCGACTCTTCCACGCCTTCATAGAAGAACTCGAAGCCCGATTCGAGGGCCTTCGCAGGCACCACGCGTTGGCCCCAGAGCAGCGCCTCGGTACCGAGTTGGCCGAAGGCCGCCTTCACCGCCAGGGCCGGTACGGGGATGAACGTGGGTCGGCCGAGCGCGCGACCCAGCGCGGCCGAGAAGGTGGCGTTCGTCACCGGGTGCGGCGCCGTCGCGTTGACAGGGCCGCGCAGCGACTCGTCGTAGAGCGCGTGCTGGAACAGCCCCACGAGATCGTCGAGGTCGATCCAGCTCATGTACTGCCGACCGGAGCCGATGCGCCCGCCGACACCCATCTTGAAGGGCAACAGCATCTGTCCGAGCGCCCCGCCGGCCGGTGAGAGCACGACGCCCGTGCGCATGTGGACCACGCGCACACCGGCGCGCTCCGCCGCGGCCGTAGCGCCTTCCCACGCCCGGCAGACCTCGGCGAGAAAGCCCTTCCCGGAGGCGGCGTCTTCTTCCAGGCGCGCCTTGCCGCGGTCGCCGTAGAAGCCCACCGCCGAGGCAGAGACCAGCAGGCGGGGACCGCCGGACACCTCGGCGAGCGCTTTGGCGATCAATTCGGTGCCTCGGATTCGGCTGCCCAGGATCGACTTCTTGCGGTCGTCGGTCCAGCGCCCCGGGGCGATGGGCGTGCCCGCGAGATGTACCACCGCGTCGGCGCCCTTCAGCGCCTGCGCGTCGATCTCGCCGGTGGCCGGGTTCCAAAACACCGCGTCTTCGCCCACCTCCTGGCTGTTCCGGACGAGCCGGATCACTCGATGCCCCCCCGTGGTCAGGAAGTGCATGAGGCTCTGGCCGATGAGTCCCGACGCGCCCGTGATGGCGACCGTCAGGCGTGGCCGGTCCGCGAACGCGGCGTGGCGCGTGAGGTCGGTGAAGAGCCGACGGTGTCTGAATCGGAAGAGCCGCTCGAGCTCGGTCTCGATGAAGGCCGGTCCCAGCGCCGCCCCGGCCGCCCCGAGCGGCGGCTCCAGGTCGATCTCGTCCTCCATGACGGTACCGCCACCCTCGCGCTCCAGAAAACGGTGGGTGTGCAGCCAGCTCTTGAGCGGGCCCGAGACCTGCTCGTCGCGGAACTGGCGGCCGTGCTCGTAGTCGCGATGCCGGAGCTCCCACTTGAAGCTCGTGGGTCCCCGATGCACACGGAGCGTGATCTCCGCTCCGTCGCGGATGCCGCCTTGTCGGTGTAGGACCTCGACCTCGCCCCAAGGCGGCGTCAACCGCTCGAGGGCCCCGGGACGCTCGTGCCAGTCGAAGACCGCGGTGGGCTCGTGTGCGGGAAGCTCGGTTCGGTAGGTGAAGCGCATTCGTCGTCGTGGATGGAGCCAGGAGCGGCGGAACGACGTACCCCTGGACCCGGTCAGGGTCCCTGCCGCCGCGGCGACTCAGGTCATGAGCAGCAGGGCCGTTCCGGACGCGGCGAGCTGAACCGTGAGGTTGTCGAGCCCGTGGTTACTGAATGCCTCGGCGAGCGCGCCCACCCCGGCGCACGCGAGCGCGGTCCAGACCAGGCCCGGAGCGCCTTCCGCGCCCACCACGCCCACCAACGCCACCCAGGCGGCCAGCCAGCCGGCGACCAGCACCGCCGCCGAGCCCTCGAGCGAGCGCTGGGCCGGAACGCCGCCGAGCGAAGGCACTCGGTATCGATGGGCTCCCCAGCGGCTGCCCACGGGCTCACCGACCGCATCGCCCCATCCGGTGACGAGGTACCCGACACCGGCGTAGGGCCCGGCGACGAGCGCGCTCGCGAGCCCGCCCACGGCGGTCATGATGAGCGGCACCACCACGAAGAGGGAACGTCGCGGTCGGTCGGAGTCACGCGCCAGCGCCTCGTACAGCGCGTTTCCGTCCCCGGCCCAGACCGCGAGGAGCACGAGGGCCGCCACGACCGCACCGTATACGTTGGTTCCCGGAAGACCCCACAGAAGGTGGACACCAGCGGCGGCGGTGAACACGACGAAGTGGAAGACCTTCCGGGTGTACGCCACCCGCACGCCACGGGACCGCAGCCCCGCAGCGGCCGCCGCACCCACGAGGCCCACGGCCAGCGCGGCTGCCGCGGCGCGGAGCGCGATGCCGGGCGCCGGCACCCAGAAGGCGATCTCGCTCAGTCGCCGGTCTCCGGCTGGGTGTCGAAGCCCTTTCGCGTCATCTTGCCCCAGCTCTGTTTGCCGCGCAGCGCCGAGAGCGTCCCCTGGACCCGCCACCACGTGTTGGCCTGCCGGTATCCGAGGTTCTCGAGCGCCGCGAGGCCGAAGAGTCGCAGTAGATCCGAAATGCGTGGGTACCGGCGGAACGACAGCTCCTCGAGCGCGACCGCGGACAGGGACAGCACACCCCCCAGCGCGACGGCCACCGCGAGGAACGCGCTCACCAGGTACCAGTCGGCCCGCCCCGAGACGATCGTGATGGTGAACGACACGTACCCGAGGAGCTCGATCACCGGGCCGAGCATCTCCAGGAAGAAGAAGTACGGGAACGCGAGCATGCCCACGCGCCCGTACTTCGGATTGAGTAGCATCTTCCGGTGTTTCGTGAGCGTCTGAAGAAGCCCTCGCTGCCACCGGTCCCGTTGCCGGGCCAAGACGCGTACGGACTCGGGGCACTCGGTCCATGCCACGGGATCCGGGACGAAGTGGATCCGGTGTGGCGTGCCGGTCTCCATCCCGACCCGGTGCAGGCGCACGATCAGCTCCATGTCCTCCCCCACCGTATCCGTCGCGTAGCCTCCCGCGCGCACGACCGCCGACCGCCGGAAGATCCCGAATGCGCCGGAGATGATCAGCGTCGCGTCGAGGGCCGCCCATCCCATGCGGCCGGCCAGGAAGACGCGCAGGTACTCGAGCACCTGGAACTGCGCCAGAAGATTTTCGGGCAGACGCACCTCGGTTACCCGACCCCGCTCGACGGTACACCCGTTGGCGATGCGCAGGATGCCGCCGGCGGCCACGGTCGAGTCGTCCTCGAGGAACGGGCGCACGATACGGATCAGCGCCTGAGGCTCGAGAATCGAGTCCGCATCCATCGCACAGAAGACCGGCGTGTAGCAGAAATTCAGACCGGCGTTCAGCGCGTCGGCCTTGCCGCCGTTGTCCTTGTCGATCAGCCACAGCGACGGCTGCGTGCGGGAACGGAGCACCTGCTTCACTTCCGCAGTCGGCAGCGACGCTGTCGGGATGCGACTGGCCGGCTCCAGCTGGAACGCCTCGGTCAGTCGCGCGACGGTGTCGTCGGACGATCCGTCGTTGACGACGAGAACCTCGTAGTCCGGGTACTCGATGGAGAGCAGCGAGCGCACCGACTCGACACAGGTGACCTCCTCGTTGTACGCCGGAGCAATGAGGCTGATGGGGGGCGCGCCGGCCGACGTGATGAGGTCGGTGAGATCGAGCGAGCGAAGGCGCAGCGCGTATCGGCGCAGCGCCCCGAACGCGAACAGGCTGGTGGCCAAATAGACACCGTTGAGGAGCACGAAATAGGTCAACACGACCCAATTGAAGACCCCGATTGCGCTCCAGACGAGGTCGCTCACTCGCCCCCGACCTCCCGGAGCACCTGCCGGGCCAGGGATGCGCGCTGGTCGCCCTCGGCGACCATGGACTCGAGTGTCTGGCGCCCCCCGGCATCGCGCACCCCGCGCGCTGCATAGAGCGCAGGCCAAGGGCTCTCGTCGTCCATCGCCTCGAGGAGCACGGGCACGTCGCCCGGGTCGCCGAGCGGGCCCATCGCCCGCAACGCCTGGCTGCGCACGACCGGATCGTCGGACCTGCAATGGGGCCGCACCGCATCCACGTGCTCGGGGCGCCCGATGGCCGCGAGGAGCCTGAACGAGGACGCCAGCAGGTCGATGTGCTGGTCGGAGCGCACGACGCGAGCCGCGATGTCGCCTGCCAGGAAGTCTCCCTGCCGGAGAAGGGCCTCGGCCATCACGGCGCGGGTACCCGGCGCGATCGACTCGTCGGCGTACCCTGCGCGGAGCTCGGCGGACACCTCCGGCCCCATCGCGGCGAGCATGGAGGCCAGGAACATGCGGTTCCACTCGCCGAAGCGCTCCAGTCGCGCGAGCACAGCGGGCGCGTACTGGGGTGTCTCTTCGCGCGCCAAGGCCCGTGCCGCGATCATCGCTACCAGAGCGGACGGGTCGTCCAATGCGGCGACGACCTGCTTCTCGTACTGCGGGAGCCCCAGGGTGCCGAGCACCTGGATGGCCCACGCACGCATCTCGGTCCCGCGAGCCTCCATCCGATCGAGCACGTGCGGGAGAAACGGTCGAGCCAAATCCCGTAGCACCCGCTTCTCTGCTCCGCGCACTCGCCGGGCGTACTCGATGATGAAATCGAGGAAGCGGATCGCATCGCCTTCGTCCACCAGCTTCTGCACCTCCGGCACCCGACTCGGGTCACTGACCGCGGCCAGAACAGGCTCGAGCCACCGCTCCGACAGCGCCGCGAGGCGCTGTTCGCGGCGCTGGTTGATCGACCGCATGACCAGGGCGTACCCGGACAGGATGAGCGTGCCTATGAAGAGGAGGGCGATGACGACGAGCAGGATCAGGAGCCCGGCCTGACCTACCGTCAGCGACAAGCGCGCCAGGAAGTCCGGCATGCTCAGAGCGACGAAGCCGAGCGTCCGCGCGTCAACAGCCGACGCACGCGGGCCGACAGCTCCGTCGGCGAGAAGGGCTTGAGGATGTAGTCGTCCGCACCCATGCGAAACGCCCGCACGATATCGGCTTCCTGCCCCATCGACGTGAGCATGATCACGGGAATCGACGAAAACCGATGGTCCTTTCGCAGCCGCTCGAGCACTTCGAATCCATCGAGTCCGGGCATCTTCACATCGAGGATCACCAGAACGGGGACCTCGTCCATGGCGGACGCGTAGGCATCCTGGCCGTTGTCGAAGCGGACGACTTCGAGCCCCTCCTTCTCCAGCCGATGCAACAGGATGGTCGCCGAGATCTCGTCGTCTTCCGCGACCAGCACGTGACCCGAGGCGGGACCGGTCTCTTCCTGCGCGATGACGTGGTCCCCCTTCGCGGCCCGCGCCTGAAAGATCCGATGCCTGGCGACGTCGAGCGACTCCTCGAGGGCCTCGCCCGGCTCGGCCGTGACGACGCCGATGGTGGCGGTCAGCGAGACGTCCTCGCCCTGCAGCTCGGACGGCTCGATGTCCCTGATGATCCTCCGAGCCTCCTCGGATACCAGCGTCACGACCTCCAGGTCCGCTCCCGGGGCGAGCAGCGCGAAGTCCGCGCCTCCGAGTCGGCCGAGAGCGAACTCCTCGGGAATCATCTGGCGCAGCGCCACGGCCACCTGCTGCACCACCTTCTCCGATCGATCCCACCCCCAGCGCTCGGAATGCTCGCCGAACCCGTCGAGTTGAATGACCGCCACCCCGTACACAGCCGTGTACGTCGACGCCTCGGCCTCCAAACCTGCGTGGTTCAGCAGACCGGTGACCGGGTCCGAGAGGGTCGCGCGCTCGGCGGCGGCTTGGAGTTCGAGCCGCCGGTTGAGATCGGCCGCGAGCTCCTCAGGGTCGAAGGGCTTCTCCACGAAGGAGTCGGCCCCGAGCGCGTAGCAGTCCTGCCTGATCTCCGGTGCCGCGCGGGCCGTCATGACCACCACCGGCACGGCGGCCGTGGCGCGAGCGTGGCGCAGCTCGGACAGCAGCGTACGGCCGTCTGCGTCCGGAAGGATCAGATCGAGCACCACCAGGTCCACGTCGCCGTCGCCCAGGGCAGAGCGGCCTTCGGCCGCGGTCTCGGCGGCCACGATCTCGCGCCCCTCGTCGGAGAGCATGACGGACAAGATGTGCTGGATCTCAGGGTCGTCCTCGATGACGAGGATGCGCTGCCGGTCCGGATCCGTCACCCGCTCCGCTCCGTGCTCTCCGCTATGGGGAAGAGCACGCCGAGGACCTCGTCGAGGGCGGCGACGGGCTCGCTACGCGGAACGATCACGGCGTGCAACTCGTTGAGCGTGTTCCGGAGATCTGCTTGCGGGTCGTCCTCGGTCACGGCAAAGAGTGGCAGGCCCCCGTACAACCGGCTCATGCGGAGCTTGCGCAGAAGCGCAATTCCATCGACGTCGGCCGTGGAAAGATCGAGCATCACCGCATCGGGCGCCTCGGCAGCCATGACGTCGAGCGGGTTGGCTCCGCGTTCGCGCATCACGGCCTGTAGCCCGCGCGCCGACAAGAAGCGCCTGAGGCCGTCCTGTAGCTGGGGCTCATCCGTGATCAGCAAGATCCGACCACCCTGCTTGCGGCCGAGGTGGCGCCAAAGCACCCGCAACAGGTCCTCTCGCTCGAAGGGCTTGGTGACGAGGTCGACGGCGCCCAAGAGACTGCCCCTGCCCTCCCCGGCCACCACGCTGACGACCACCACCGGGATGTGGCGCAGCTCCGGGTCTGCCTTGAGTCGCTTGAGCACCTCCCAGCCGCTCAGCCCCGGCATGATGAGGTCCAGCGTGATCAGATCCGGCTTGTGCTCTCGCGCGAGCGCGATGCCCTCCTCTCCGTTCGCCGCCGACACGACGCCGCAGCCGAACTCCTCCAGGAAATGCTCGATGAGGACCCGGGAATCCTTCTCGTCGTCGACGACGAGGACCTTGAAGTCGCGAAGCATGGGCGATGGGGCGATCTCCTCGCCCTCGGCGGCTTCGGCGTCGGCCCGGGCCCCGTCACCGTCCGCGCCGGGTGTGGCCTCGCCCGGCTCGGTGCCCGGGCGGATCGCCTCGGCCTGCTTTGTCCCGCCGGAACCGCCTCCGGCCCGCTGCTCGCTCGCACCCCAGTCCGCGGGCGTCCGCTCGTCTTCCGTCTCCGGCTCGCGTACCGGTTTCCCGGCGCGCTCGCCCAGCACGATCTTGAACGTCGAGCCCTTCCCCTCCTCGGACTCGACGATGAGGTCATAGCCCATCAGCAGACAGATGGAGCGGGACAGCGCCAGGCCCAAGCCCGTGCCGCCGTACTTCCGCGACGTCCCGGCCTCCGCTTGCTGGAACGCCTCGAAGATCGCCTCGAGCCGATCCGCGGGAATGCCGATGCCGGTGTCGATGACGGAGATGGCCACCGGTGTCCGACCGTCCGACGCGAGTTCCAGCTTCACCGTCACCGAACCCTCGTGCGTGAACTTGAGCGCATTCCCGACGAGGTTGATGATGACCTGCTTGAGCTTGGCGGAATCCGTCTCGACGTGCGCCACTTCCTCCGGCACGTCGGCCAGCAGGGCGACCTTGCCGTCCTTGGTCTTGGCCTGTCCCTCCAGCTGCTGCACGGTCTCCACGCACAGGTCGGCGAGGTCGATGTCCTCGATGATCAGCTCCATGCGCCCCGCCTCGACCTTGGCGAGGTCCAGGACCTCGTTGATCAGCGCCAGGAGGTGCTTTCCGTTCGAGAGCACCCTCTGCAGAAAACCGATGTCCTTGTCGTTGAGCCGCTCGTCCTTGTTCTTGAGCAGGATGTTCGTGAAGCCGATGACCGAGTTGAGCGGTGTCCGCAACTCGTGGCTCATGTTGGCCAGGAAGTCGCTCTTCGCCTTGTTCGCCGCCTCGGCCTCGTCCTTGGCGACCGCCAGGGCCTCCTGGGCGCGTACGCGCTCCGTCACGTCCTTGCCGAAGAACACGGCGCCCGCGACGCCTTCGAGTGCCTGGATGGGGTTGGCATACAGCTCGAAGTAGCGATGCTGGCCGTCGACCTGGTCCGTCCGCAGCGCGATGTGACGCTCCCCGCGCAGGGTGCGGTCGTACATCTCCTCGTACCAGCCCGCGTCCTCCGGTGGGAAGACCTCTTGCGGCGACTGTCCGACCTTGGGCTCGTGCCCGGTCCGGGCCTCCATGGCGAGGGCGAACGCCGAGTTCAGGGTGATGAGCTTGTGGTCCCGGTCGACCGACCAGATCGAGTCACCCGTGTTCTCCACGAGCGCCTCGAGGTTGCGCTGGGACTCGTCGAGCTGCCGTTCCGCCAGACGCTGCTCGGTGACGTCGCGGAGAATGCTCTGGGTCGCGACGGTGCGCCCCCCGGACTCCTGGGCCTGTACGCTCCCCGAAAGCATGACCACCCGACCGTCCGCGGCCACGTAGTCGACCTCGAACCGCCCGGGCGCGCTGCCGTCGAGAATGCGCCGGAACTCGCGCTCCAGACGAGCCCGGTGCGCCGGGTGCACGATCTCGAACAGCGTCAGTCGCTCGAGCTCCTCGTCGGAGTAACCCAGAACTCGTTTCCACGAGCTGTTCACGTAGAGGATACGTCCGTCGGCCGCGACGCTCTGGATCAGGTCGTTGGCGTTGTCGAGGAACTCCTGCAGCCGGCGACTGCTCTCCTTCACGGCCTGCTCGGTGTGCGCACGGACCTCGATCTCGTGCGCCAGTGCCTCGTTGCTGTGCGTGAGGGCGTCGAGCGCGTGGGCCTCGCGTTGGAAGGTCTCGTAGACGCTGGAGAGCAGCCCGGCCAGAATCGCGACGTAGCTGGCGATCTTCAGGAGGTGAGCGGCGTCGAACATCGAGTCGAATCGCTGCTCGCTGAACGCCATGAAGGCGGCGTGCGCCAGCGTGGAAATGAGCAGCGAGACCAGCAGCCAGTGCTCGAACGGGTCGCGTCGCCAGGTGCCTTTGCGCACGAAGCCGATGAAGGCCAACAGGAAGAACGCGGCAGGGATGAACTCCGCGGGCCTGGCCAAAGCGCGGAAGGGACGCGTGATCGCCACGGTCGGCACGCTGTACTCGAACAGGAGCAGGTACGCGAGGGTGAGCACGAGGGCCGTGGAGTAGACCGAGCCCTCGGAGATGCCCTCACCCGACCGCCCCGCACGAACCTCCTGCCGCCAGAGCAGGAGACTCACGAACAGGAAGATCGACAGAAAGACGCGCTCGGCGGTCCACGTCCATGCGAAGACGTCACCCGGGCGGATCTCCGGATTCACCTCCACACGCGCGTTCAGGAAGAAGTCGCTCGTCGCGAGCGCGTGGTTGAGGTTCAGGATGGCGGCGCCCAGGAAGCCGCAGCCGATGAACAGGAAAGTGATCTGCTTGCGGCTGTAGAAGCGCACCAGAGCCAGCCCACCGATGATGAGCGCCAGGACCGTGGCGATCGCCTCGAACAGCGTGTGGACCGAGGGGGCCGTGCTCCAGTTCAGGAACACGAAGGGGCGTCGCAGGAGTACCGCACCGCCGACCAGCACGACGAGGAGAACGAGGTAGAGAGCCGCGTGCTCTTTGGACCGGTCGGGCCCGGGATATCCTTCCTCCGCGACTACGGAGGGGACACGAGATCCTTCAGTGGAGGGCGCTGGGGCCGAGACGGGGTCCGGCTTCAGGCCGACGCGCTCAGGCAACGTTCGATCGCCTCGATCAGGACGTCTTCGTCGAGGATCGGCTTCGTGACGTAGTCATCGAAGCCCGCGGCGAGGTATTTGTCGCGATCACCCGCCATCGCGTGGGCCGTCAGGGCGATCACCGGGATGTTCTTGAGGGTGTCCTGCTCTCGGATCCAGGCCAGCACCTCGGTGCCATCCATCTCTGGCAGCGAGATGTCCAGGAGCACGAGATCCGGGATGTTGCCCCCCAAGCCCTCGACGGCCTCGACGCCCGTCTCGTACTCGGAGATGTCGTAGCGGTCCTCGAGGAGCGCCTGCACGAGCATGCGGTTGTCCGGGTTATCCTCGACCACGGCGATCTTATGACTCATCCTTCATCCCCTTGGAAATCTTTTCGAGCTCGCCCATAGCGTCGGCGTAGGCCTTCTCCAGGTCGGGCAGCAGCTCCTTGGCGCTCTGGTCATTGCCCTCGAGAGCGGCTCCTTCGAGCCGAGTCGCGAACGTGCGAAGGGTCTCGGCGCCGATGTTCGCCGCGCTCGACTTGAGCGAGTGCGCGCCTCGCTCGGCCTCTTCGAGGTCACCGCCGTCGACGCCGGTCCGGATCTGGTCCATGCGCGTCCCGGAGTTCTTGAGGAAGAGGCGGACCATCTGGCCAGCCAACTTGTCCCCTCCCCACTCGCGGAGCCGTTCGAGCGCCTGTGGGTCGATGATCTGAGAATCGGTCATGCTTTAAGGATCGGGGGGGTCTCGAAGCCACTTGAGTCTAGCTCCGGCAGGGTGCCGTCGCCAACAAGATTTTTCCTCGGATTCCTCAAGCCTGGAGCGCCTTACGGATCGCGCGGACGCCCTCTGCCGCACCCTCCGGGTGGGCATAGACCGCCGATCCGGCGACCAGCACGGTCGCCCCGGCGGCCGCGACCGCCGCTGCGTTGGACGCGTCCACCCCGCCGTCGACCTCGAGCTCGGCCCGGCCGCCGACCTCGTCGAGGAGCGCCCTGGCCCGCCGGATCTTGTCGGTGCTCCCGTCGATGTACTTCTGGCCACCGAAGCCCGGCTGCACGGACATGATCACGAGAAGGTCGAGATCCGCCGCGACGGCGCGGATCGACTCGACCGGCGTGTCGGGGTTCACGGCCACGCCGGCGCGCACGCCCAACGAACGGATCTGAGCGAGCGTTGCCGCCAGATCGGGGCACGTCTCCTGGTGGACCGTGAGGCTGTCGGCGCCCGCCTTCGCGAAGGCCTCGAGATAGCGCTCGGGCGCCTCGATCATGAGGTGCACGTCGAGCGGCAGCCCGGTAACGCGCCGGGCCCCCTCGGTGATCACCGGCCCGATGGTGATGTTGGGCACGAAGTGTCCGTCCATCACGTCGACGTGGATCCAGTCCGCCCCGCCGGCTTCGGCTGCGCGGATCTCCTCCCCGAGCCGAGAGAAGTCGCACGACAGAATGGACGGGGCCAGTTTCACGGGCTTCACGCGCTCCCCTCTCGGTGTTCCACGCCCTGGTCCGACGCGATGAAGGCTTCGTGCGCCAGGCCGAGGAAGAGGCCGCTCTCGACGATGCCGGCTCGGGCGGCGAGGCGCGCCTCGATGGCCGACGGGTCGGCGATGCCCTCGGGGAAGCGGCAGTCGAGCAGGTGCTGTCCGTTGTCGCTCTCGACCAGCGCGCCGTCCGAGCCCCGCCTCGGCGTCACCTGGGCGCCGAGGCCCTCGAGGAACCCCACGTGAGCCTCCCACTCCCAGCGCACCACCTCGACGGGGAGTGCGAACGTCGTTCCGAGCCGATCGACCGCCTTGGCGCCGTCGGCAATGATGACCAGACGATCAGAGGCCTGGGCGACCATCTTCTCGCGCAGCAGGGCTCCGCCTCCGCCCTTGATGAGCTCGAGCCGCGGCGAGATCTCGTCGGCCCCGTCGATGGTGAGGTCCAGCGAGGCCCGCTCGTGCAGCGCGATCAGCTCGATTCCGAGCTCCCTGGCGCGGGTCTCCGTGCGCACCGAGGTGGGCACCGCCACGATGTCCTTCAGGCTCCCCTCTCGCAGGGCCTCCCCCAGCAGGTCGAGAAGGTGGGCCACGGTGCTGCCGGTCCCGAGACCGAGCACCATGCCGCTTCGCACGCGCCCGAAGGCGGCCTCTGCCGCCCTGCGCTTGAGGGCGTCCACGCCTCCTCGAGTCAAGCGAGCGGGCTCCTCACCGGGGTCGTGCAATGAGCAGGGATGGCCGAATGAACGACCTGGTAGGTGGCTCCACGACGGGAGCCGCCGCAAATGTACCGCGGCCCCGGGGTCGATTCCAGACGGCATCGGCCCACCTGGGAGGGGCGCCTGCGCCCGACCGCGGTTGACACTCCGTCCTGGCTCGCGTCATCCTTCCCGCATGAAAGCGCTGAGCGGACGTGGACACCGGTACTGGTATCGGGGCTTTACCGAGGCGGGAGCCCTCTTCCACTCCGTGCGTACGTAGCGCCACAAGACACGGACTGGGCACGCGGGCTCCCGACCTTCCGTCGGGGGCCTTTTTCGTGTCCTCGATCCGGGGCCCTGCCCACAACACAGGACATTCGGAATGATCATCGTGACCAAGCACGGAGTGACCCAGGACGAGCTGGATCACATCCGTGAGCGCGTCGAGTCGCTCGGCCTGCGCACCCACGTGTCGCAGGGCGAACATCGCACGGTCATCGGGTGCGTGGGCGACGAGACCCGGCTGGAGGGCGTATCCCTCCTCTCTATTCCCGGGGTCGACACCGTGCACCCGGTCATGCGGCCGTACAAGCTGGCTTCCCTCGACTTCGCGGCGGAGCCCACCCGCATCCCGCTCGGAGGCGTGCAGGTCGGCGGCGAGGAGATCGTCGTCATCGCGGGGCCGTGCTCCGTCGAGGGTCGCGACATGCTGGAGGCCACCGCGAAGGCCGCGAAGGCAGCGGGTGCCCATGCCCTACGAGGGGGAGCCTTCAAGCCGCGAACGTCGCCGTACTCGTTTCGGGGCCTCGGCGAGGAAGGCCTCGAGATCCTGAAGGACGTCCGCGCGGTCACCGGCCTTCCGATCGTCACCGAGGTCATGGACACGAGGCAGGTCGATCTCGTCGCCTCGTATGCGGATATGCTTCAGATCGGCGCGCGCAACATGCAGAACTACAACCTGCTCACGGAGGTCGGCCGCCTGCGTCGCCCCGTCCTGCTCAAGCGCGGGATGTCGGCGACCGTAGAGGATCTCCTGCTGGCGGCCGAGTACGTGATGAGTCAGGGCAACCCGAACGTGATCCTCTGCGAGCGCGGAATCCGCACGTTCGGCACGGCGACGAGAAACACCTTCGACCTCGCGGCGATTCCGGTGCTGAAGCGCGAGACGCATCTGCCGGTCATCGCGGATCCGTCGCACGCGGGGGGAAGACGCGACCTCGTGGCTCCGCTCTCCTATGCGGCGATCGCCGCAGGGGCGGACGGCCTGATCGTAGAAGTCCATCCCGAGCCGGAGACCGCCACGTCGGACGGTGACCAATCGCTCGACTTCGAGGAGTTCGAGGCGCTCATGGCCTCGTTGGGGACATTCGCGGCCGCGGCCGGGCGGACCCTGAACGGCTAACCTGCGCCGAGCTCGCTCAGCCGCTCGGCCACCTGCCCCAGCTGCTTCCGGACGGAACGGAGCGACGTGCCGCCGTCGCTGTCCCGGGAGTCGACCGACGCCCGCCAGTCGAACAGCTGGTGGACGTCGTCGTCGAAGGCCTCGTGGGCCTCGTGGAAATCGGCGATGCGCAGGCCCGACAGCGAAACGCTCCGCTCCTCGGCCAGCCGCACCAGGCGACCGATGACCTCGTGACTCGTTCGGAACGGAACCCCGCGCCGCACGAGGTAGTCGGCCAGATCCGTCGCGAGGAGCTCGGCGGCCATCGCGTCTCCCATGCGCTCGGGCACGAGCTCGGCCGTGTCCACGGCTCCGGCGACGGCCGGGAGCGTGAGCGCGAGCGTGTCGACCGTGTCGAACAGCGCCTCCTTGTCCTCCTGGAGGTCGCGGTTGTATCCGGTCGGGAGTGACTTGAGCAGCGTGAGCATGCGGGTCAGGTTCGCGACGAGCCGGCCCGACTTCCCGCGCGCCAACTCTGCCACGTCCGGGTTGCGCTTCTGAGGCATGAGGCTCGACCCGGTCGAGTAGCCGTCCGAGAGCCGCACGAAACCGAACTCCAGGCTCGAGAACAGGATCAGATCTTCGGCGAGACGTGAGAGGTGCACGCCGATCATCGCGCCTGCGTACGTCAGGTCGCAGATCCAGTCACGGTCCGAGACCGCGTCGATGGAATTCTCACTCACGCGCTCGAAGCCGAGCTCCTGACGGAGCGCCTCGCGGTCGACCGGGAACGGGCAGCCCGCGATGGCGCCCGAGCCGAGCGGCAGCACCGAGGCGGCCGAGGCGGCCCGCTCCACCCGCTCCACGTCCCGAAGGAAGGCGAAGGCGTGGGCGAGCGCCCAGTGCGCGGCACGAATCGGCTGCGCCTGTTGGAGGTGCGTGTACCCCGGCATGATGACGTCGACCCCGCGGGACGCGAGGCCGTGCAGGGCCTGCGTGAGCGCCATCAGGTCGGTCCGGACCCGACCGGCCGAGGCCATCCCGTAGAGGCGCACACCCGTGGCCGACTGGTCGTTGCGGGAGCGACCTGTGTGCAGCTTGCCCGCCACCGGGCCGGCTGCCTCACCGAGCATGCGCTCCACCACCGAGTGGATGTCCTCCTCGGGCGCGCCGGAAAGCCCCTCCCTCTCGATCCGATCCGCTACGGCCTCGAGACCGGCGAGGATCGCGTCACGCTCGTCGGTGGAAAGAACGCCGGCACCGGCTAGCGCCTTCGCCCAAGCCGCGCTCCCGCGCAGATCCTCGCGCCAGAGCCGAGCGTCGACGCCCAGACTGAGGTTGAGGGGCACCATCTCCGGAGCCATACCGCCCTGGAAGCGCGCGCCCCATAGGGCTTTGGCCGCGCCCGATTCGTCGCCAGCCGGAGTGCCGTCGCTCGTCATGACTTGAACGTACCGCGCAGCGGCGCGCGTGCGAACCACCCGACGGGCGGGTGCCCGTCAGGCCGCGCCGGCCTCGATGACCTCGCGAATGAGCTTGGAGACCGAAGCCTCGTCGTCCCCGTGTACGGCGCCGGCAGCCCGGATCGGCAGACCGAAGAGGCGAATGAAGCCCGCGGCGTCGGCTTGGTCGTACGTGGCGGCGGCGCCGAAGCTGGCCAGGTCCTCGCGGTACAGCGATACGGGGCTCTGCCGTGACACCACGTGCGCGGCACCCTTGTAGAGCTTGAGCCGCACCGAACCGGTGACGTTCTTCGACATGACGTCGGACATCGCCTGCAGCGCCTCACGCTCCGGCGTCCACCAGCGGCCCTCGTAGAGCATGTCGGCCCAGCGGGCCGCCATCTGGTCCTTGAGGCCCTCGATGCGCCGGTCGATGGTGATCGACTCCAGATCCTTCAGGGCCGTGTGCAGGATGGTGCCGCCCGGCGTCTCGTAGACACCCCGCGACTTCATGCCGACCAGCCGATTCTCGACGATGTCGGCCCGGCCCACACCGTGCCGCGACCCGATCTCGTTCAGCGTGCTCAGCAGCTCCACCCCGCCGAGCGTCTCGCCGTTCACCGACACCGGGATCCCGGCCTCGAAGCCCACCTCGACGTACTCCGGCGCGTCGGGCGCGTCCTCGGGCGCCACGGTCCACTTGTACATGGACTCCTCGGGCTCGAACGACGGGTCTTCCAGTGGACCGCCCTCGTGCGAGATGTGCCAGAGGTTCTCGTCGCGGCTGAAAAGCTTGGTCTGATCGACTCCGTCCAGCGGAATGCTCCGCTTCCGCGCATACGCGAGGGCGTCCTCACGCGAGGTGATGTCCCACTCCCTCCAGGGCACGATGACCGCGAGGTTCGGCCCGAGCGCAGCGTAGGCGAGCTCGAAGCGGACCTGGTCGTTGCCCTTCCCCGTGCACCCGTGCGCGACCGCGTCGGCTCCGACTTCGAGCGCGACTTCGACCTGACGCTTGGCGAGCAACGGACGCGCGATCGCGGTACCGAGCAGGTACTTGCGGCCGTAGACGGCGCCGATCTTCAGCGTCGGCCAGGCGAAGTCCTCGACGAACTCGCGTCGCAGATCCTCGCCGAAGAACGCCGAGGCGCCCGTGTCGCGAGCC
Source organism: Gemmatimonadota bacterium (assembly GCA_024638325.1). Classification (GTDB taxonomy): domain Bacteria; phylum Gemmatimonadota; class Gemmatimonadetes; order Longimicrobiales; family Gaopeijiaceae; genus UBA2982. Next base: position 53,100 of record JAHEKM010000005.1, read on the forward strand.
TTCTGCTCCAGGCCCTCGAGCCCACCCTGCTGGCCGACGTCGCCCGCCATGCAGATGACCTCGGCACCGTAGTTTTCCTTCAGCCATGGCACGATGACGGAGGTGTCGAGTCCGCCAGAGTACCCGAGGACGACCTTCATGCTCTCTATCCGTGGAGGCGGGGGCCGGCAATCGATGCTGCGTGAAAAAGGGCCCGGGGGACAGAGGTCCGACCGCTTCCCGCCAAAGAAGCCGGGGGGCCCGTGCCCCAAACCTCCGCCCCCGGTCCCCGTTTCGGTCCCGTGGTGTCTGTGGTCACCGTCCTACTCGACGACGACAGTATAAATATGCAGTGCGCCTGTATTACGTCAACCCCGTGCTCGAGGTTCCCTTCGAGAGTCGGCATGAGAAAAGGTCGGAGCGTCGGCTCGACTCCGACCTGCATATTTCTCTAGAGAAGTCGTTCTGGCGGCTAGGGTCCGACCCCCGCCATCCGCTCCACGCGCTCCCGCAGCGCCTGTAGCGCGGTCGGATCCCGCAGGATGATCAAGATGGTGTCGTCGCCGGCTAGGGTCCCCACCACCTCGGGCCACTCCTCCCAGTCGATGGCGGCCGCCACGGTCTGGGCTCCCCCCTTCATGGTGTGGATGACCAGCAGGTGATCGACGCCGTCCGCGCTCAGGAAGAGCGTCGGAAGCAGCGACTCGAGCGGGGGGGTGCTCTCCCACTCCTCGGGCAGCGAGTAGTGACCCGTGCCGTCGGCTCCCGGCACCTTCACGAGGCGGAGCTCCCTGATGTCCCGAGAGAGCGTCGCCTGCGTCACCTCCGTGCCCCGTGCGTTCAGAAGCTCCCGCAGTGCCTCCTGACTCGTCACCCGGTTCTTCCGCAGGATGTCCAGGATCTCGGCTTGGCGATCGCGTTTGGTCATGCCACCACCCGCGCCACCAACGCCCGCACCTTCTCGGGCTCGAAGCCGATGCTCCGTTCGACCTCCTCCCCGTCCTCGAAGACGATGAGGGTCGGGATGCTGCGGATCCCATAGCGGGCGGCCACACCTTGCGACCGATCCGTGTCGACCTTGCCCACGAGGAGCTTGCCGACGTTCGCGTTGGCGATCTCGTCGACGAAGGGTGCGACCATGCGGCAGGGGGCGCACCAGTCGGCATAGAAGTCGATGAGCACCGGGACCTCGGCGCCGAGTACCGTCTTGTCGAAGTCCTCCTCGGACACCTTCACGGGACGGTCGAGCAGCATCGGCTTGCCGCACTCGCCGCATGCGGGCCGCGCGGCGGCGCGCGCCAGGTCGACGCGGTTGAGCTTCAGGCAGAAGCCGCACCGGAGCGTGACAGGGCTCTGGGCCCCCGTGGTCGTCACGGGCTTACCTCGGGATGGGTGACCGGGCTACGCGAACCGATACCCGGGGCACGACAGGGGTTCCCGACCGTGCCGCGGTCCCGGAGCGACGCCCCTACCTCCGGAACCGCGTGACGGTCAGCCTCGCTCAGCGCCCCCCGAACGCGTAGCTCACCTGGACCATGCCCAGCGCGCCCATCTCGGGGGCACCGACGAACTCCTGATGCTTGTTGTCGAGCACGTTGTTCACCGTAAGCGAGACGATCAGCCCCTCGTACGTGGGAACCTCGTAGGCAGCGTTCAGGTCGAAGACCGTGTAGCTGTCGATGTCGCCCACGTAGACGCCCGAGTTCATGGGGAACGCTCCGCTGTAGCGCATCCTGGTCCCGAGCTCGATGCCGGTGCCGCCGACTCCACGATCACTGAACCGTAGGCCCACCGAGCCTTTCTG
>JAHEKM010000175.1 GCA_024638325.1 Gemmatimonadota bacterium
CGCGTTGCCGGCGATGTTGTGGCCAGCGCCGTGGATCGACAGGAGAAGGCGATGCTCGCCCGCGAAGCGAACCGCGCTAGCGACGTCCTCCGCACTCTCGCACATCACGATCAGGCCGGGCCGACGATCGATCATGTCGTTCCAGATGGAGCGTGCCTCGTCGTAGCCGGCCCTGGAGGGCGTGAGGAGCTCGCCGTCGAGCGACTCCGAGAGCGAGACGACCACTGCGTCGTCGAGGGTGACGACGCCACCATCGAGGGTTGTGAAGTCGGACACGGGATGCTCCAGGATGAAGAGTGGCTCGCCGAGGACATCGGCCGCCTCAGTGAATAAGGCACAAAGTGGTGGGGAAAAGGCTCATCGGGTAAATCCCGATGAGCGGATGAGCCATTCCAGCCCCTCTTTATGCCTTACTATGAGTGAAGCGCGACCGACCGATCAAACGGAGGGAAGAGAAGCTGAGCGACGAGGGCGAGGTCACGGTGTTGCTGAGGGAGCTTTCCGGAGGGAACCGGGAGGCGCTCGAGGAGCTCGTGCCCATGGTCTACGAGCAGCTCCGGGCGATCGCTCGCCACCAGATGGCTCGAGAGGACGAAGGTCATACGCTCGATGCCACCGCGGTCGTCCACGAAGCATATCTGCGGATCGCGCAGCTCAACCGGATCGACTGGCAGGACCGGGCACACTTCTTCGCCATCGCGTCGCGCGCGATCCGGCGGGTCCTCGTGGACCATGCCGTGCGGCGAAACGCGCAGAAGCGCGGCGGCAACCGCCAACGGATCGACCTGGGCGACATCGCGCTCTTCGACGACGACGACACCGACGCGGTACTCGCCCTGAACCAAGCGCTCGACCGGCTCGAGCAATTGGAGCCCCGACAGGTCCGGGTCGTGGAGTGTCGCTTCTTCGGCGGCATGAGCATCGAAGAGACGTCGGCCGCTCTCGACATCTCGAAGGCGACCGTGAAACGAGACTGGCTTCTCGCCCGTGCCTGGCTCAACCGGGAGCTGTCCGATGGCTGACGAGAAGCGCGGGCGCGTCAGCCGGGCCATCGCCGAGCTTAAGCGCCGACGGGTGTTCCGCGGTCTCGCCGCGTACGCGATCGTCGGGCTGGCGGTGGCCGAAGGAGCCGACCTCTTCTTCCCGTCCCTGGGCTTCCCGGCCTGGACACCCGACCTTGTCGCCGTCCTCGTCGTCCTGGGGTTCCCGATCGCGGTGGTGCTGACGTGGACGTTCGACGTGGTGCCGGACCAAGGCCGCGCCGCCGAGTCGAGCGCGGCTCCGCCCGGCCCCGCCACGCGGTCCGAGCCAGCCGTCGCCGCCGAGGACCCGGCGGCGCGCTGGACACTGGTCCAGGAGCTGTTCGGGCAGGCGCTCGACCTCTCCGGAGCCGAGCGCCAAGCGTTTCTCACCGGCGCCACGAGATCCGATCCGTCCCTGCGCGGTGAGGTGCTCTCCCTGCTCGAGGCCCACGAAGGCCCGGGTGTGCTCGATGACCTCCGGGACCGCGTCGTCGGGCCCATGCTGGAGTCCTCCCGCTCCGTGGAGGAGTTGGAAGGGGGGACCGTGCTCCACTACGAGATCCTCGAGAAGCTCGGCGGCGGGGGGATGGGCGTCGTCTACAAGGCCCGCGACACCCGACTGGGGCGGATCGTCACGCTCAAGTTCCTGTCCGCCCACCTCCTCTCGGATCCCGAAGCCAAGGATCGCTTCCTCGTCGAAGCGCGTGCCGCGGCGTCCCTCGATCATCGCAACCTCTGCACGATCCATGAGATCGCCGAGATGGACGACGGTCGACTCTTCATCGCGATGGCCTACTACGACGGTGAGACGCTGCGGCGCCGAATCGGGCGCGGACGGATGGAGATCACGGAGGCGCTGGACATCGGGGCGCAGATCTGCCGTGGCCTGGCGTGTGCCGCGGACGGAGGCGTCATCCACCGTGACGTGAAGCCGGGCAACGTCATGCTCACGGCCGACGGCACCGTGAAGATCGTCGACTTCGGCCTCGCGAAGGTGTCCGGAGGAGAGTTGACGCGGACCGGGGCGCGTATGGGGACCGTCGCGTACATGAGTCCCGAGCAGACGCGCAGCGACGCCGTGGATCAGCGCACCGACATCTGGTCGGTCGGTGTCGTCCTCTACGAGATGCTCTCCGGGAAACGCCCGTTCCGCGGAGGGTCCGACCAGGCCGTCGTCCACGCGATCCTCAACGAGGACCCGCCTGCCCTCGACGCGCTCGTACCGGACCTGCCACCGAGCATCGTCGCCGTGGTCGAGCGTGCTCTCCGAAAGGACCCCGCGCGACGGTATCCCGACGCCGCGAGCCTGCTCGGGGAGCTCGAACGGCTGCTCGCCGATCCGGACAGCCGAGGACCGGGGGACTCCGTACCGAGTTTGCCAGCGGATGGCGAGCGGCGCCTGATCACGGTGCTGTCGTGCTCCATCAGCGGCTTCGAGGCACTGGTCGACACCATGGAGCCCGAGGCGGCAGACCAGAAGCTCGCGACGCTGCGCGGCAGAGTGCAGGGCGTGGTCGAAGACTACGGCGGCGTTCTCAACGACTTCTCGGACGACCACTTCGTCGCACTCTTCGGCGTGCCGGTCGCCCACGAAGACGATGCCTTGCGTGCGGTGCGCGCCGCGCTGGAGATCCACGAATCGCGTACCGGCGACGAGGCCATCGTCCTCCGTTCCGCGGTCGGCGCCGGCCAGGTCGCCATCCGCGCCACCGAATCGAGCGATCGCCCCTACCGCGTCGGTGGGACCGTGACACGCGACATCACCCGTCTGGCAGCGGCCGCCGGCGCCGGCGACATCTTGATCCCTCGAGACCTCGCCCGGGCGGTCGCGCCCTTCGTCGAGACGACGGAGAGCGCACCGATCACGCTCTCGGCGGACGAGGGCGCCGTGACCCCGCTCGTGGTCGTCGGCCGAATCGAGATCGACAGCCGCCTCGACGCGCCGCTGCCGAGAGGACTGACCCGGTTCATCGGGCGTGCGGCGGAGCTGGACACGCTGACCCGGGCCATGGAGAGCACGAACGCCGGCTCGGGTCGGTTGGTGTCCGTCATCGGCGATGCCGGCGTGGGCAAGAGCCGGCTCCTACACGAATTCCGGACGACGCTGGCCGAGGACAGCATCCGCTACGTGCAGGGTCGCTGCCAATCGTACGGGACGCTGACTCCCTTCCTGCCGTTCATCGAATGCGTGCGGGCGATGCTGGGACTGACGCGCTCCCAGCAGGACCAGGTCCACGACCACGTGGTCTCACGCACCCGCGCGTTGGATCCGGACTTCGAGATCTACATCCCGGTCGTCCTGCACCTCTTGTCCATCGAGAGCGAGCATCACCCGCTGCCCGACTACCTCACGGGCGAGGACCTGCGCGCAGCGATCGCGGAGTGCCTTCTCTCCCTGTTCACCTTGGGGTCTAGGGGCCAACCCCTGGTCCTTCTACTCGAGGACTGGCACTGGGCCGACGGGGGCTCGGCAGACGTACTCGAGCATCTGGTCGAGATGGCGACGCCCTATCCACTCCTGATCGTGGTCACCGCGAGACCGGAGGCGGACGGCCGGCGGGAAGCCCCGCGTGGTCACATCCACCTCGATTTGCCCCCACTCGAGCCGGCATCAGCCACCGAGGTTCTGCGAGCGACGCTGGGCGCCGCGCGGCTGACGGACGAGCTGGCCGACCGGGTCGGTGAAAAGACCGGGGGCAACCCGTTCTTCATCGAGGAGCTGTGCCACACGCTCGTCGAGGACGGCACGATCGTCGTGGAGGCCGGGGAGGCCCGACTGGCGAGCACCTCCGACCGTCTCGCGATCCCCGACACGGTGCAGGCCGTCCTCAAGACGCGACTGGACCGACTGGATCCGGAAGCGCGCGAGGTACTCCGCAGCGCATCCGTCATCGGCAGGGAGTTCGGCCTGGAGCTGCTGGGGCGGGTCGTGCCGTCCCGTTCCCGCCTGGAGTCGGCGTTGGAGGCCCTCCGGGCGGCGGCGCTCATCCAGAGAACGACCGTCATCCCGGAGCAGACGTATCGCTTCAAGCACGCGCTCACCCTCGACGTAGCCTATGACAGCCTCCTGGAGCGACAGCGTCGCGACCGGCACAAGTTGGTCGGCGAGTCTATTGAACAGCTCTATCCCGATCGGCTGGAGGAGTTTGCGGACCGTCTCGCCACCCACTTCGCCGGGGC
>JAHEKM010000062.1 GCA_024638325.1 Gemmatimonadota bacterium
CGCCACCGTGCCGGCGGTCTACTGGGTTCTGAGCACGCTGGGCTCGAACGTCAGCGAGACAGTCCTGACCAAGGAGGGGCACGACCTGGTCACCGGCGGTCCCTACCGGTGGGTGCGCCATCCGCTCTACCTCACAGGCATCGCCCTGTTTCTCAGCGTCGGGCTGATGGCCGCCAACGGGTTCCTTCTCGTGTGGACCGGGGTCGCGCTCCTCGGAGTCCGCTTCGTGGTGATTCCCCGTGAGGAGGCGGCTCTGGTGTCGACCTTCGGTGACGAGTACCGACGCTATCAGGCCCGCTCGGGCTCGTTGCTCCCGAGTCTTCGACGCCGCGAGCCGGAACGGCCCTAGAACATCGCGATCACGAAAATCGACTTCAGGTTCTCGTTCGTCTTTCGCAGGCGCTCACTGAGAAGGCGGATGATCGCGCGGAGCACCTTGTAGGCCAGCTCGAGGTCCGCCTCGAGGAGTCCCTCGAAGTCCTCTCGGGTAATGGTCAGGAGTTCGCATCGCGAATCCACGATGGCGTCCGTCGACCGCGTCGAGGGATCGAGCATCGCCATCTCACCGAAGCACTCGCCCTTCTTGAGCACGGTGATGGCCTCTTCGCCCGTTCCTGGGACGTTGCGGGAAATTCGCACCGCGCCGTCGGCGATCAGGAACAGACGATCTCCCTCGTCTCCTTCACGGAAGACGTACTCACCCCACTTCATCTTCACCACGTCACAGATCCTCGCGACCTGCCGGAGCTCGTCGTCGTTCAGGTCACGGAAGATCGCGGTGTTCGCGAGCAGCTCGATGTCGATGGGTTCCTTCATGACCTCAACATACTGTGCCGCGGGCTCAGCACCACGAAAACCTGGCGAACGGTCCTCTCCGGCCAGTGATGGGATGGGGCACATTGCGCGTGGACGCCGCGGCCGTTGAAGTTGGGGCGGGCTTCAGCGCGCCCCTGGCAGGAGGAGGTCTGCTCCTCAGACCCTGACCCCGGACCCCTACGATGGCGAGACTAGAAGGTGTAGAACGGCCGGGACTCTCCTTCGCCGCCCTGGTCTACTTCATGGTGAAGCGCAAGCTGGGTCGCGTCGTCCGACCCTTACGCATCCACGCGCTGAGCCCGCCGAGCCTCCGCGGATACGCGCTGATGGAGGACGCCCAGGAGTCGGCCAAAGCCGTCCCGAAGGGGCTGAAGAAGCTCGCCCAGATCAGGGTCTCGACCCGCGTCGGATGCCCGTTCTGAATCGATATCAACTCTGCCGTGGGCAGAGACTCGGGCGTCAGCCAAGCACAGCTGGAGGCGCTGGCCGACTACGAGAACTCGGCGGCGTTCTCGGAAGTCGAGCGAAGCGTGCTGCGTCTCGCGGACGCAATGACCGCAGTCGCCGTCGACGTCCCCGACGAGATCTTCGACACACTGCGCGATGGACTCAACGAAGCCCAGCTGGCGGAACTCGCTTCGGCGATCGCATGGGAGAACTACCGGGCCCGCTTCAACCGCGTCTTCCGCGTCGAGTCGGAGGACTTCTCGGAGGGGGCGTTCTGCCCACTCCCTGCTCGGTGACGTGCCCGGTGAGAGGTGACGAGCCGTGACACTACGGGACCGCCGCGCGCTCCTTCTCTTGGTGGTGGCCCTGACCGCCTGCGGAGACTCGCCGACCGACCTGACGGAAGAGCTCGCCTCCATCGTGGCAGCCGCGGTCGGCGACGCACCGATCGCTCTGGTGCAGTCGATCGACGTCGAGCTGACTGCCGAGAACGCCGTCGAGATCGAGTACTGGGCGGCGGGCACGACGCGCCTGCGCGCGACCAGCGCCGAGCCGGCCATGGTACACGCGGTGTCGTTGCATCGACTGAGACCTGCCAGTGTGTACGACTTCGTCGTCACGCCGGTCGGCCCGAGCGGTAGCCGCGGGGCGAGCGCCGCGGGGCAGTTCTCGACAGACACGCTGCCGGCCGCGCTCTCGGCTCTCGAGATCCAGACCACCGGGGAGGCGAGCTTCCCACTCTTGATGATGGAGATTTCCCTGCCGTCGGTGACCGGCGTCCCGGTCGTCATCGATACGGATGGGCACGTCGTGTGGTATCGGCCGGGGGCCACCCAACGCACGCACGGAATCGCGGCGCTTCCTGGTGTGGGCTTTGCGATCAACTCCATCGACCTGGGAGTCGAGATCGTGACGGCGGACAACGAGGTCGTCGCTTCGCTCACAGAAGCCGAGGCCGCGGCCAGGACCGGGCTCGGTGCGTTCGACATCCACCACGATGTCATTCGAGCCTCGGAGACCTCGATTTTGCTCCTGGTCCAGGACACGAGCACCGTCGATGGGACGGTGTGGACCGGCGAGGCCGTCTGGGAGTGGGACTTCGAGTCGGACCAGCTCGAGAGGCGCTGGTCATCGTTCGACTTCATGTCGCCCGCGACCGACATCGGGCCCCGGTCGAGGCCGGCGGACTGGCTGCACGCGAACTCCCTGTCCCTCGGTCCGCGTGGAAACGTGCTGATGTCGCTGTTCTGGACGCACGAGGTCATTTCCATCGCGGCGGACTATCAGTCGCTCGAATGGCGTCTGGGTGGGGCGGAGAGCAGCTTCACGGTGCTCGATGGGGCCATGGAGGCGGGGCAGCATACCGCGGTCGAAGTCGAGCCGAACCGAGTGCTCCTCTTCGACAATGGACTCGACCGACCGGGGGGTGAGCTCTGGTCCAGAGCGAGTGAGCTGCTGCTCGACGCGGTGGCGAATACGGCCGAGGTCGTGTGGGAGTACCGCACCGACCCGGTGACCTACGCGCCCATCGTAGGATCGACACGTCGACTGGAGAACGGCAACACCGTCATCAGCTTCGGTGTGGCCGACGGTGCGCTGGCCAACTTCCCAGACGCGGGTCCGCTCGGAGTCTACGAGGCTACGCCGGCCGGCGGCACGGCTTGGAGTGCCTCGCTCGAGGGCGTCAATCTGCTGTATCGCTCCCTGCCCCTGGTCTCGTTGGGTGGGGAGGCCGAAGTCGATCCGTAGGGGCGCGCGACGCGTCAGTTCATGGACGGGTCGAACGGCATCCTGGAGAGTCGACGGAACTCCGGCCCCTTCCGTTCGAGCACGCGACTCCAGAGCAGCTCCGGAACCTCCGTGAAGACGTCCTCCACGTGGGCGGACTCCACGATCCAGCTGTCCTCGGCCATCTCCGACTCCAGTTGGCCCGGGCCCCAGCCTGCGTAGCCGGCGAAGATGCGGGCCCGTATGATCTGCGTTTCCGCTTCCGCCGGTACGTCGCCGATCAGGAAACCCACGGCCCCGAACACCAGGAGGTCGGCTGCGTCCGGGTCCGACAGCTCGACGAGGAGTACGGGGCTGTCGGGCTGGACCGGACCACCCTGAAAGAGCGGCTCGTCGGGCGGCACGAGCTGGCTCAGGACGTCGGGCAGGCTCTCCTCAGCGCTGATGTCCAGGGGCCGGTTCAGAACGACGCCGAGCGCGCCCTCGTCGTTGTGCTCCCCGATCAACACCACCGTGTGGCGGAAGTTGGGATCGAACAGCCCGCCACTCGAGATGAGCAGCTTGCCGCGCAGGGTCTCCATCGTCCTGGCTCCGAAATCATTGGGACCGGTGTCCTCGAACGTAGAGCACCGGGCAGGGAGCGCGCCACGTCGGAGCCCACCGCATGGCCTTGCACGCAGTAGAGCCGCAGACGTATCTGGAAGGAAGCGGCAGCAGCTGATGCGGACCCCAGGATATAGGAAGCGACCATGGTAGAGCGCGAGCGTGACGGCGGGCGCGAAGCCGTGCCCGCGCCCCGGTCCATCCGCTTCGGCGCGCGCGCAGGCCTCGTGCTCGTCGCGGTGCTCGCGGCCTTCGGTGTCCTCGCGTGGGAGGCGAGGTGGATCTCACCGTGGGACGGTGATCCCGTCGCTCGCGACTACATCCTCGTGGCGGCCTTGGTATGGGCGCTCACGCTGGTCGTCCGTGGGTGGGCTAAGGCGCGGCGCACGGAAGCGTCCGCCATCGGCGGGATCCAAGAGTGGTGGACGGCGACGCTGGTCGCGCTGTCGAGCGGAGTCCTCTTGGGCACCGTCCTCTTCCTCACGTTGATGCCCCTCGGGCGATACGACGTCCGCTGGCGAATCTACATGGCCGCCATGCGCTCCGATCTGCGCGACCTGAGCGAGGTCCAGGAAGCGCGCCGGGCGCAGCTCGGGGCGTTCTCGACCAGTCTCGAGGAGCTGGATTTCTACGTGTCCGACGGGCTCGTGCTCGACCTGTTGGGCGACGCTGACGGCTGGAGCGCCCGGACCGGGCACATCGCGATGGCCTCCTCGGGCTTTCCCGAGGCCGCATGCGTCGTCTATGGAGGCACGGTCGGTGTAGACGTCGTGCATCGACTTCCGGACGGTCGCATCCCGCCCGCGGCCGACGAGCCCTTGTGCTCGTACGGCACCTTCGATCCCTACGCGAGGGCCCGGCCGTAGCGTCCGGCGGCCACACCCGGTCTCGGACGCCGGCACCGCCCGTCTTCCTGCACACCGCTTTCCGGCCCATCTTGGGTCACCCCCCATCCGACACAGGAGATCGCCGATGGCTCGGGTCCTCGTCATCGACGACGACGAAGAACAACGCACGCTGATCAAGGCCATGCTCGACCGCGTGGGTCACCTGGTCGAGGAGGCCGCCGATGGCGCCGATGGACTGCGCCAGTTCGGGAAGCAAGCGCCTCACGTCGTGCTGACCGACATCAACATGCCGGGCCTCGACGGACACGAGGTAATCTCCGCCCTGAAGGCCGCCAACGCGCGGGTGCCCATCATCGCGATTTCGGGCGGCAGCGCGGTACCGAAGGACGAGCTGCTCCTACGGGCGATGCAGCTCGGCGCGGTCGAGGTCATCACGAAGCCGTTCGGGTTCGAGCAGTTGGCCGGAGCCGTCACCCGGGCGCTCTCACGCTGAGGCGTCGCTCCCTCCGTCACACGCCCACGAGCACCGAGTCACCGAACTCGTGTGAGCGGTAGCCCAGCTCCTCGAGGGCGCGGCTCATCTGGCTGAGCACGCTTCCGTCCGCGAAGGCGTGGAGCAGATCGTAGTGGCTCTCGCCGGGCTCGTGCACGCCGCTCACGATGGCGTCGACGACGCGCCGTTCCGTTCCTGGCCCGATTCGTTGGGTCGCGAGGCCGTCCCCGGGCCGCAGGCCTCCCGGCCTCTGACCTGCGTGCTCGAGCGCGCGCGTCACCGTGGTTCCCAGGGCGACCACGCGTCCCCCGCGGGCGCGGGTACGCCGGACCGCGTCGACGGTCGCCCCGGGCAGACGGTACGCCTCGTCGAGCGGGAGACGTCGGTCGAGCTCGGGATCGCCGGTGGAGGACAGGCCGGCTGCGTGCGTCAGCGACGCGAACCAGACCTCGTGGTCCCGGAGCTGGTCGAGTAGCGCCCAGTCGACCAGGAAGCCCGCCGAGGGGGGTTCGAAGGCGGCGGGGAGGCCAGCCACGCGTGTCCACACGTCCCACATGCGAAGCGGCTGCTGAACGTGCTTATACTGGACCGGCCTCCCGTGGGTCGCGATCCCGTGCCAGACCCGAGAGGGGCGCCCGTCGAAGGCGAGCAGAGCGAGCCTGGGGTGCGCGAGCAGCGAGCGCACGGTGGCCCGGAGTGGGCCGAGCAAGAGCAGGTCTCCAGGCTCGAGCGGCGGTGGCGGCGGCCGGTCCTCGGTGCGAGTCGTGTGGTCGCCGTCGCCGAACACGACCGCCGTGAACCGGCGCACATCGGACCGGGCCAGCGTCGGCCGGCCAGCCAGGCGAACCTCGACGGTTCGCCCCGTCCGCGCGTGCACGCCTGTCAGGCTGGCGGGGATCGTGGCCGCATCGTTGGCCACCAGCAGGTCACCCGGCCTGAGAAGCTCCACCAGCCTCGAGCGCGACGCGTGGCGGAGCGTGCCGTCGGCGCCCACGACCAGGAGTCGCGCGTCGGTAGGCCGCTGCGAAGGTGTACCGGCCGGGATCATGCGTTCACCGCCGCCGCCACGTGGCGCTCGATGAGGGCGACGATCTCCGCGGCGGATTCGGCCGGCCGCTTCAGACTCGCGGGGTCCGCATTCGGCAGGGCGGCTGCGTGGAGCGCCGTATCCATGTCCCCGGGGTCGACGGCCAGGACGCGCACGCCGTGCGCAGCGAGCTCGACGTCCCAGATGCGCGTGAGGTGCTGTAGGGCCGCCTTGCTCGACCCATAGGCGCCCCATCCGGGGTAGGGGTTCACGGCGGCGTCGCTCGTGACGTTGATCACCAGGGCGGGCCTGCCCTCGCGTGCCGAGGCCGACAGCGCCCCCAGCAGTGCCTTCGTGAGCCTGAATGGCCCGACGAGGTTGGTGGCGAGTGCCTCCTCCAGCTCTTCGCACTCCGTATCGGCGAGCGGGACGAGCGGCACCGGCCCAAGCGAAGAGGCGTTGTTGATGAGCACGTCCAACCCGCCCAACGATGCCGAGAGGCTCATGGCCAACGGGTGCGTCTGGTCCTTGTCCGACACATCCCCCACGAAACCATGGGCCCGGTCGTGGGCGCTCGACACGGCGAGGACGCGCGACGGGTCGCGCGCCACGAAGCCGACCTCGGCTCCCCGCTGTGTCAGCGCCTCGACGAGGGCCAACCCGAGCCCCGAGGTCCCACCGGTGACGGCTACTCTCAGGCCCGCGATCGGATCTTGATCCATGTGACTTCATCCTGTCTCGAGTCATCCCATGGACCCAGTGTACAAGTTCAAGTAAACTTTAAGTCAAGGTGGGCCAAGATCTGGGGGGTACATGGCTGAGACCATCACCATCGGAGAGGCCGCGAGGCGGAGTGGAGTGGCCGCGTCGGCGCTCCGCTACTACGAGGAGCGAGGCCTCATCCACTCGGAGCGCGCCGGCTCGGGGCACCGGCGGTATCCGCGCGCCGTGCTACGACGGATCGCGTTCATCGTCTTTGCTCAGCGTGTGGGGCTCACGCTGGACGAGATCGGCCGAGAGCTCGCGAAGCTGCCGGAGGACAAGGTGCCGACTGGACGCGATTGGGCGCGTCTTTCGAGCCCTTGGCGGAGGCGCATCGACGACCGGATCGCCGAACTCGAGCGCCTCCGGTCGGGGCTGTCGCAGTGCATCGGTTGCGGCTGCCTCTCGCTGGAGCGCTGCAAGCTGGCGAACCCCGACGACCGTGCGGCCCGAAAGGGCCCGGGACCCCGCTACTGGATCGGGGACGGGTGACGTCGCAAAATGAGTTCCGGTCGCGCGCGTTACGCGTGCATGCGATCTTGGGACGACTTCGACGACGTTCGACGCGACGGAAAGCCGGGAGACAGACCATGAAGAGAAGGGACTTCAACAAGCTGCTCGGGGCCGCGGCCATCGCCCCGGTCGTGACGCCCATCGAGGCGCTGCATGGCGCAGTACCGTCTGTGACTGCCGCATCCACGGGGCCCCGTCGCGCGTGGTCGTTCGTAGCCGATGTCTCCGAATGCTGCAGCTGCGAGATCCCGTGCTCGTGCAACTTCGGCCGACCCGAGCAGGACCGGCCCTGTCACGGCACGCGCCTTATTCAGCTACGCGAGGGGCAGATCGACGGCGCGTCACTGGCAGGGATCACCTTCGCCATCACGTTCTACATGGGTCAGTGGGTGCGGCTCTACATGGACGAGTCGATGACGGCCGCCCAGTTCTCGGCCTTCGAACGACTCCTTCCGGTGGCGTTCGCCGGCTACGACCGCGGCGCGGTCGTGAAGGAGAGGGTGCCCATGACCATCGAGCGGACCGCTACGACGCTCCGCTACTCCTGGCCCGAGTCGACCGTGGAGATGCGGCTGATGCCCGGTCTCGACGGGGGGCCGATCCGAATCGCGAACCTGCCGAACCCGGCCTACCAGGACTACGTGCAGTACGAGTCGGTGGTCCACACGCACAACGGACCGGACGCCACGTGGTCCTACGACGGTACGAACGGATTCCAGTCGGTGATGCGAGCCAGCGGCTGAAGGCGGCTACGGGTCGCCTGAGGACGCCCCTGGCCAGGACTTCGCATGGCGGACTCCTCGCGGCGGTCCTGCTGACCGCCGCAGCCCCGGTCTCCGGCCAAGCCGTACCATGCGACGCCGCTGGCGCGGATCCCTGGGTCGTCTCGCTCCGTGACCGGGTCCTGCGCTTCGACGACCTCGCGGCGTTCGCGGTGGAGAAGTGGGGCGATCCGGTCGGGTGCGAGGGTGAAGTGACGATGGACTTCGACGGTGCCCGCTACGGCGTGTTGCGGCTCGACTTCGAGGACGGTGTCGCCCTGTCCGTCGAGACCCAGCCCATCGAGACGAGCATCGTGACCCTCGGCCGGACGGCCGGATTCGCGGACCCCGAAGCGGTGGCGGCGGCCCTGCGGTCCTACACGACCGAGGTAGGGGTCTCGATCGACTGGGAGGACCCCGAGACGCTCACCCAGGGGGAAGAGGAGTCTCAGGTCTTCCGGGACCCGACCCCGGGGCTGAACGCTTCGGCAGCGCTCGTCACCCGGGGCGGCATGCTCGTGCGGGTCCGCTTTTCGATGGCGCTGTAGCGGCCCTCGTGTCCGACACCGTCGTGACCACTGTGCTGCTCGTCGGCGCAGGCTTCTTCTCCGGCGTCCTCAACGCGGTGGCGGGTGGGGGCTCGCTGGTCTCGCTCCCGCTGCTGATCTTCGTCGGTCTCCCGGCCACCGTGGCGAACGCGACCAACCGCATCGCGCTCTTCGTCGGTGGCATCGGGTCGACCCACAGCTTCGCGAAGCGCGACCTGATCCCCGGCTCGTGGTTCAAGCTGGCACTGCCACCGGCGCTGTTCGGGGTCGTCTTCGGTACCTGGGGCGCGACCCAGATCGGGGACGTCGCGTTCGAGCGTGTACTCGCGGTCGTGCTGCTGGCTGCGGCAGGCCTCATCCTGTGGCAGCCGCTGCCGCCCGAATACTCGGGCCAGGTGCCGGAGCCTCCGGCCGGCGCCAAGCGTTGGTGGCTCGCCGTGGCGTTCTTCGGCCTCGGGGTCTACTCCGGGTTCATCCAGGCGGGCGTGGGTTTCCTTTTCGTGGCGCTCTTCGCGTCGCAGGGCATCGACCTGATTCGGGCCAACGGCATCAAGGCGCCGCTCATCCTGATGTTCACCGGGCTCGCGATCGTGCTCTTCACGTTCACCGGCCTCCTGAATTGGGTGGCCGGGCTGACCATGGCGGGCGGACAGTTCTTCGGCGCCAAGCTCGGCGTGCGCCTGCAGGTGCTGAAGGGTCAGAAGTGGGTGAGAAGCGTGCTGATCGTGGCGATCGTCGCGTTCTCGATCCGACTGCTGCTGAGGGGCTAGGAGCCCGTGGTAGAAATGCAGCGGCCCGCGTTACGAGCGCCACGGCCCCAGATTCTAGGCGACGTGACGACGGCATAGCCCAAGCTACGTCTAGGAACGTCAACGACGAAGATGGGGCCGTGCCGCCGTAACCCACTGTCTTGTAAGACTATGTCACTCATGTTGTCGGGCGCAGGGGGGTCGCGGTCCATTAGGTCGTCGCTCCTCCTCGCCGTAGGGCAAGGCTACGACTCGTCGTCGCTCCTACTACTGCTCTCGCTAGACCCCTGCGCGCGGGCCACTGCATTTCTACGACGGGCTCCTAGGGGCCGGCCGTCGGACCGGCCCCATACGCGGTCGGCCTCGCTAGTTGCGTTGGGCCGTGAACGGGAAGCCCCCGAAGTCGGGCACGAACATCTCGCCCTCGATCGTGTCTCCGTCGACCTGGCCTTCCACGGACAGCGCGATCTCCATGCCCTGCACGGAGATCATGAGCTCGAAGCTCATGGTGTTACCCTCGACCATGCCGCCCGAGATCGAAGCGCCTTCGGCCTGATCGACCGTGATGGTGCCGCTGAAAGACGAGCCGTCCTGCTCGAGGGTGGCCATCGCCTCGGCCGGGCCCTCAGGCCCCTGAATCGTGATGGCCCACGCTCCCGCGACGTTGGCCTGCGCCGATGCGGGTGTCGCTACTACGGCGGCGAGCAACAGCGCTGCCGCAAACGTCGTGACCTTCTTCATGTCGAGTCCCTCAAAGTCAGGATGGTCCATCAGGCGTCCGAACAACCGACCGCCACTATACACCGCGCGTAGCCGATAGGCACCACCACGGCGTCTAGTACCGGTAGTAATCGGGCTTGTAGGGCCCCTCTTTCGGCACGCCGATGTAGTTCGCCTGCTTCTCCGTCAGCTCCGTCAGCCGAGCGTTCAGCTTGGCCAGGTGCAGACGTGCCACCTTCTCGTCGAGGTGCTTCGGCAGCACGTAGACCTTGTTCTCGTATTCGCCGGCCTTCTTCGCGAGCTCGATCTGGGCGATGACCTGATTGGTGAAGCTCGCCGACATCACGAAGCTCGGATGGCCGGTGGCACAACCCAGATTCATGAGACGCCCTTCGGCCAGGATCAGCACGGAATGACCGTCCGGGAACGTCCACTCGTGGTACTGCGGCTTGATCTCGTCCTTCTTGATGCCCTTCACCTTGGCGAGACCGGCCATGTCGATCTCGTTGTCGAAGTGGCCGATGTTGGCCACGATCGCCTTGTCCTTCATGCGCGACATGTGGTCCGCCGTGATGACGTCACGGTTGCCGGTCGCGGTGATGAAGACATCCGCCTGATCGATGACGTCTTCGAGCGTGGCGACCGTGTAGCCCTCCATGCACGCCTGAAGCGCGCAGATGGGATCGACCTCCGCCACGACGACGCGGGCGCCCTGGCCCTTGAGCGCCTGGGCGCAGCCCTTGCCGACGTCCCCGTAACCGAGCACGACGGCCATCTTGCCCGACAGCATGACGTCGGTGGCCCGGTTGAGCCCGTCGATCACGGAGTGCCGGCATCCGTACAGGTTGTCGAACTTCGACTTGGTGACCGAATCGTTCACGTTGATGGCCGGGAAGAGCAGCGTGCCCGCCTTCTCCATCTCGTAGAGACGGTGGACGCCGGTGGTCGTCTCCTCCGAAACACCGCGAACGTCCTTGCCGATTCTCTCCCACTTGCCGGGGTCAGCGGACAGCGTCTTGCGCAGCAGGTCGAGGATCACGCCCCACTCTTCCGGGTCGTTCTCGGCGTCGAAGGCGGGGACGTGGTCCACCGTGCCGAACTCGGTGCCCTTGTGGATGAGCAGCGTCGCGTCGCCGCCGTCGTCGACGAGGAGGTCGGGTCCGGAGCCGTCCGGCCAGGTGAGCATCTGGTCGGTGCACCACCAGTACTCTTCCAGCGTCTCGCCCTTCCATGCGAAGACGGCCGCTCCCTTGGGGTCGGCGACCGTTCCGTCGCGCCCAACGGCCACGGCGGCGGCGGCGTGGTCCTGCGTCGAGAAGATGTTGCACGAGGCCCAGCGCACGTCGGCGCCCAGGTCCACCAGCGTCTCGATCAGCACCGCGGTCTGCACGGTCATGTGCAGTGAGCCCGCGACCCTCAGGCCTGCGAGCGGCTGCTCGGGCCCGTACTCCTCGCGGGCCGCCATGAGACCGGGCATCTCCTGCTCCGCGAGCCGGATCTCGTTTCGGCCCCATGCGGCGAGGGAGAGGTCCTTGACCTTGAAGAGCGGGCGCTCGGTCCCGGCGCGGGTGTTCTTGGTGAGTACGGCAGTGTCGCTCATGGATTGCGATCCTATGGAGGGTGATTTGTTGGAGGTGTTCTAGCGTTTGACGGCCGAAGCCAGGAAGAGCAGGGGGCCCTGTGCTTCCGGGTCTGGGGGCAGGGGCACCACGCGGACCGCGTCGAACCCCGCGTCGTCCAGCCAAGCCTCGACGCGCTCGTCCTCGAAGCCCGGCCAGACGTGGCCCATTTCCTCGTACGCGGTGCCGCGGTCGTGGCGGCGCATGTCGACGAGCAGCAGCCGGCCTCCCGGCCGCAGCACGCGGTTCGCTTCGGCGAGTACCGCGGGCGGATCGACGACGTAGTGCAGCACGAGCCCCAGCACGGCGAGGTCCACCTCGCCGTCCGCGACCGGTAGCTCTTCCAGGTCTCCCCTTCGCAGCTCGACGTTGTGGTATCGGTTGAGCCGATGCTCAGCGGCGGCCAGCATCTCGGCCGAGCGGTCGACACCGATCACGCGGGCCGCGAACGGCGCCAGCGCCTCGGCCAGGGAGCCCGTGCCGACGCCCAGGTCGGCGACGACCCAGTCCGCGTGCACGAGGCCGAGCATCGCCGTCATGCCGGCCGCCGAGCCGAAGAGGCGCGCCCGCGTCTCGTCCCAACGCCCCGCCTCGGACGCGAAGAACTCGGCGGACCGGAGCCTGCGCTGTTCGAGGACCGGACGCGCGCGCTCGGCGTCGGCCGCGTAGATGCCCGACTCGCCGATCTCGGCCCGTACGATGGACCACAGCGCACGGGCCGGTTCATCGAGGGAGGGCGTCATGCGGTAATGGCGGTTGCGACCGTCCGCTCGCGCCTCGACCCACCCCTCGGCGGCAAGGGTCTTGAGGTGCCGGCTGACCGTGGGCTGCGACGCCTGCAGGACGGTCGCGAGCTCGGTCACCGTGAACTCGCTGCGCTCGAGCAAAGCTAGGATCCGCGAGCGGGTTTCGTCGCCCAGTGCGCTGAGCCGTTCGAGGATCGGCGGTGGCATTGTCGTATGCATACATGCAAATATGAGAATATCGACACGCGCCACAAGTATTCGTGTAGGTAGGGCACAGTTTCGATTATCTTTTGCAGCGCTACGTCGGCACTTAGCTTGGCGGCAGTAGCACCGATGCCCCTCCCATCGCAGGACCCCTCACAGCCAGGAGTAGGGAGTGGACCACGCGCACGATCATCATCACGCGCCACACGACGATATCGTCTATCCGGCGGCTACGCCGTTTCTTCTTGTACATCTCGCCTGCTTCGCCGCCATCTGGACGGGCGTCACGATGCAGGCCATCTGGGTTGCGGTCGCGCTCTACTTCATCCGCATGTTCGCGGTCACCGGTGGGTACCACCGGTACTTCAGTCACCGCTCCTACAAGACGAGCCGGGTCGGTCAGTTCCTGCTCGCGTTCCTCTGCCAGACGACGGCCCAACGCGGTGTCGTCTGGTGGTCGGCGATCCATCGGCACCACCACCTGTACTCGGATACCGAGCACGACGTGCATTCGCCCCGCCATCACGGCTTCTGGTACTCGCACGTGGGGTGGATCTTCAACCCGTCCAGCTGGAAGCCCGACTACGGGACGGTCCGTGATCTGACGAAGTATCCCGAGATCCAGTTCCTCGACCGCTTCACCTACACGCCGGCCTTCGTGCTCGGCTTCGGGCTGTGGCTGTGGGGTGGCTGGCCGATGCTCGTCGTCGGGTTCTTCTGGAGCACCGTCGCCCTCTACCACGGCACGTTCTTCATCAATTCGCTCGCGCACGTGAAGGGCTCGCAGCGCTACCTCACGGGTGACGACTCCCGCAACAACTTCTTGCTCGCGCTCATCACGATGGGCGAGGGCTGGCACAACAATCACCACCACTACCAGAGCTCGACCAGGCAGGGCTTCAAGTGGTGGGAGATCGACCTGACCTACTACATCCTGGTCGCGCTTTCTTGGACCGGGCTCGTATACGATCTGCGAGAGCCCCCGGAGGCCATCCTCAAGGGCGAGAAGCCCGTGGGCCGAAAGGTCCTGGAGAAGGTCGCCGCGGACCTCGCGGGCTCGTTCAGCGTCGAGCGGTACGCCTCTCGGGTGCGGGAGGCCTGGGCCGAGTCGCACCGGCTCGAGGACATGGCGGAGATGGCACGTCGCGCACGCAGTCAGCTCGAAGAGCGACTCGCCGAGCTGTCGTTGCCGCACTTGCCGACCACGCCGGAGCTCCGCGAGAAGGCCGAGGAGATGTTCGCCGAGTCGCCGTCTCTCGACGCGATCGTGAATCGCGCACACGAGTTGCTGGCGATGGCCGTTGCTGCCCACGTCTGCGACACGGCGCTCGCCAGCGCCTGACGTGCGCGTGAGCCCGCTGTACCACCCGGCTTCCTAGGCGTACGGCATGGATTGGCTCAGGCCGGTCGTCGACTTTCTCAACACGTATGTAATCAACCTAGGGACCGCGAACCTCGGGTTCACCATCGGGGGGGAGAACATCCCCTTCATGGTGATCCTGCTCTTGGGGACCGGCTTCTACCTGACCGTCCGGACGGGCCTGGTGCAGATCCGGCACCTGGCGCACGGCTTCGGGGTCACGTCGGGCAAGTACGACGACCCGGACGAGCCTGGCGACGTCACCCACTTCCAGGCGCTCACGACGGCGCTGTCAGCGACGGTCGGCATCGGCAACATCGCCGGCGTGGCGATCGCGATCCACTGGGGAGGGCCGGGCGCGCTCTTCTGGATGTGGGTCACCGCGTTCGTGGGGATGGCGACGAAGTTCTCCGAGGTCACCCTCGCCCAGAAGTATCGCGACGTCGACCCGGTCGGCGGCTCCCACAAGTGGGAAGGGGCCGTGGCCGGCGGGCCGATGTACTACATCGAGCGGGGACTCGGTCCGAAGTGGAAGCCGATGGCCGTCTTCTTCGCGATCAGCCTTGGCTTCACCGCCTTTCTGACGGGTAACGCCGTGCAGGCCAACACGGTGGCAGACACGGTGCAGACGGAGTGGGGCGTGCCGGTCTGGATCACCGGGCTCATCACCGCGAGCATCGTCGCCGGCGTGATTCTGGGCGGCATCACCCGCATCGGCCGGGTGACGTCGATACTCGCGCCGCTCATGGCGTTCGTGTACGTGCTCGGGGCGCTCACCATCATCGCGCTGAACATCGGCGGCGTCGGTCCCGCCTTCGCCACGATCGTCACCGAGGCCTTCAACCCGACGGCGGGAGTCGCCGGCACGGGCGCGGGCGTCTTCATCATGACCCTCATGTGGGGCGTGCGTCGTGGCCTCTTCTCCAACGAGGCGGGGCAGGGCTCCGCGCCCATCGCGCACGCCGCCGCCAAGACGGACGAGCCGGTATCCGAGGGTGTGGTGGCGCTGCTCGAGCCTTTCATCGACACCATCGTCATCTGCTCGATGACCGGTCTCGTCATCATCATGATGAACACCCATCAGGAGCGTTTTCCGACGGAGATCACGCTCGGTGGGGGGGACATCAGCTACACGGAAGTGACGGCCGACGGACGCTACGTGGAAGCGGGCGCTCCGACGGTGCTCGACTTCGACGGCGGCGTGCAGGTGGAGCAGGGTGTGGGCGCCGCACTGCTCTCGTGGCACGAGGTTCCGGTCGACACCCTTTATTTGGATGCCGCGCAGACCATCCCGTTCACAGGTGTGGTCCGGTCGGCGACCGGAGAGGCCGTGGCCGTGGACGGCACCACGTACGCGTCGCTGTACGGAAACGCCGTGGAGAGCGGCGCGCCGTTGACCATCAACGCCTTCCGTGAGGGCTTGGCGCCGCTCGGCGACTGGGGTCACTACATCGTGATCGTCGGGGTGCTCCTGTTCGCCATTTCCACAGCGATTTCGTGGAGCTACTACGGTGACAGATGTGCGAACTACCTGTTCGGCCACGGAGCCGTGCTGCCGTACAAGGCCGTATTCGTCGTCCTGCACTTCGTCGGGGCCGTCGGCACCCTGGCCGTGGTGTGGGACCTGGCGGACGTGGCGCTCTCCATCGTCATCTGGCCGAACCTGATCGCGTTGCTTCTGCTCGCGCCGGTGGTTGCCGAGGAGACACGCAGCTACTTCGAGCGGAAGCCCTGGATCGAGAACGCGGAGAAGCGGCGGAGGTTGCGGGAGGGGAGCTAGGCTAGCGGTCGTCCCGCTCCATCGTCCCACCCGGCTTCACCGCGCCGTATCCGAAGCGGTCCCTGACCTGGTCGACGACCCGCGAGACGCTGCGGTCGCGCTCGCTCTCCACCGCCGCGGTCTCCTCGTCGAAGAGCGCGAGCTGCCCTTCGTCTTCTCCACCCACGGTCAGGCCCGTGAGCCCGACGCCAAGGAGCCTGGCCGGCGTAGCTCGGTCGGCGCGCAGGTCCGCGAGGAGCTCGCGTGCGACCTCGTGGATCCCCGCGTTCGACTCCACCGGATCCGGGAGCGTGCGGCTGCGCGTGCGGGTTCGGAAGTCCGCGTCACGGATCTTCACCGTGATCGTGCGCGCACGGTACCCGCGCTTCCGGAGCGAGCCGCCCACCGAGGTGCTGATCTCGAGCAGCCTGCGCTCGAGATCGCGGGTGGTGTCCAGATCTCGGGAGAACGTGCGCTCCGCCGAAATCGAGCGCCTGCGCTCGCGCGGGTCGACCGCGCTGTCGTCCATCCCGCGCACGCGGCGGTAGAGCCAAGCTCCCCGTCGCTGGCCGAACCAGCGCTCGAGCCACTCGTGCTGCACCTCGACGGCATCGCGCACGTACACGAGCCCGCGTTTGCGGAGCGCCTCCACGAGCGACGGCCCGATGCCCGGGATCTCGGCCAGCTCGAGGTTGTCCAGGAAGCTCTGTTCGGCGCCGGCGGGGACGATATGGACGCCGGCGGGCTTGGCTTTCGAGGCTGCGAGCTTGGCGATGACGCGTCGGGTTCCGCCGCCGATGGACACCGAGATCTCGGTCTCGGCGAGCACCGTCTCTCGGATACGGTTCGCGGTCTGCTCCAGGGACTCCTTGGCGAACAGCCGCTCGGTCCCGCTCAGGTCGAGGTAGAACTCGTCGACCGAGGCGGCCTGGACGACGGGCGCGAGGCGCTCGAGCACGTCACGAACCTCGCGGCTCTTCCTCGAGACGCCTTCGCGCGACACCGGTGCCACCGTGGCCTCGGGACACAGCCGGAGCGCCTGGGCCGTCGGCATCGCCGAGCGCACCCCGAACGCCCGCGCCTCGTAGGAAGCCGACGTGACCACGCCCCGTCCGCTCGGCGAGCCGCCCACGATCAGACAGTTGGCTTTGCCCGCCCCTTCGGGATCCTCGAGTCGCGCGACCTGCACGAAGAACGCGTCACAGTCGACAAGTAGGATGCGCCGTTCGCTCACCGCCCTCCACGCCTTCGGACCACCGCACGTCAG
>JAHEKM010000063.1:0-4365 GCA_024638325.1 Gemmatimonadota bacterium
GCCGGCGCAGCGCCTTCTCTGAGAACCGAAGGCATCGTGCGGAAAGCCGCTCGGCCCCGAGTTCGTCCGCGTGGTCGCGCATCCACCTCTCCGAAACCCCGAGGATCTCCGCCGCCTTCCGCGCCGAGAGGAGCCGATCCTTCCCCGAACGCGGCGACCACCGTCGAGACGCCCGAGGAGCCGGAGGCCGAGACATCGGGCGAGGCGATCAACGTTCGAATCGAAGGCCTGCGACGGGACTACCCCGCGTACTACAACAACATCATCCTCCAGATCAATCGGTGCTTCCGGACCCAGTGGCGTCAGGGCGGCGGTTGGGAGGCCGTGGTCGCCTTCACCCTCGGACGCGACGGCATCGCGACCGACCTCGACTTCATGCGTCGCTCCGGCAACGTCTCCTTCGACTATGTCGCGATGGGCGCGGTCGAGTGCGCGGGTCGGGGCCGTTTCGGCGCCCTGCCGGACGATTTCCCGTGGGAAGGGGTCCGCATCAGCTTCACGTTCGAGCCTCCCAGCGACCAGGAGTGACTCGGCTACACTTGCCCAGGCAATCGGCCGAACCCACATGAGAACCATGAGTGCTTTCAATCGAGTGAGGAGCTACCTGGCGGCCACTGTCGCGGTGACGGCGCTCGTCGCGGTCAGCCCGCGCGCCACCGCGGCCCAGGATCAGATCCCGGGGGTCAGCCTCGGACTCGTCTACACGGGTGCGTACGTGCCGGCCCTGGCGGTCCAGCCGTTCACGGGTCGCTTCGGCGGAGCGGGACTCGCGCCGGATGTGGAGACCATCGTGAGCACCGACCTCCGCAATTCGGACCGCTTCCAGATGCTCGACCAGCTGCCGGCGGGCTTCGTGCGCGACCAGGTCGACTACGCGCTGTGGGACCGGCTCGGGGCCGTCTGGCTGGTCACGGGGACGTTCGAGGGGGCGGGGGAGGGGTACGTGCTCCTCATCGAGCTGCACGACGTGGTCTACGGCGAGGTGCGCGAGCGCGGGCGCTTCCGTGTGCCCGAGCCGAGCGACCCCGACTTCCGCATGGCGGTGCACCGCGCCTCCGACGAGATCGTGCGGTGGGCCACGGGCGACCCCGGCATGGCCGCGAGCCGCATCGCGTTCACCATGCGTGGCGTGAGGGCGGACTCACTCACGTACAACGAGGTCTACGTCATCGATTCCGACGGAGAGAACCTGCGTCGGGTTACGGATTTTCAGGATGCGTTGGAGTCCCCCACCTGGTCTCCCGACGGGTCCAAGCTGGCCTACACCTCGTGGAAGTCGGGATACCCGCGCATCTACGAGATGAACCTGAACACGGGGCAGGAGACCATGCTCCCGCCGGTTCGGGGCGCCGGGGATTACATCACGCCGGCCTACAGCCCGGACGGGCGCACGCTCGCCTTCTCGGTGCTGGGCAGCGGTGAGCGGGGGGGGATCTTCACCTACAACGTGGCCGAGGACTGCTGCCTGGCGTATCTGTCGGGCGGGCCCCACTACGACATCTCACCGACCTACTCGCCGGATGGGCGGTGGATGGCCTTCAACACCCTGCGCTACGGCGATGCCGTGCCACAGGTGATGGTCATGCCGGCCCAGGGCGGGGTGGCTGAGACGCTTTCGCCGTACCAGTACGGCGCCGGCGGGTACTTCACCGCGCCCGACTGGTCGCCGTACGGTGATCTCGTCGCGTTCCACGGGGCCATCGAGCGCGGCCGCTACCACATTCTCGTGGCCAATCTGGAAGACGGTGGGCGGGTACTGAGGCAGCTCACGACCGAGGGCAACAACGAGGATCCGAGTTGGGCTCCCGACGGCCGCCACCTGGTCTTCGTCGGTGAGCGTAGCTGGGGCTACGGTCTCTTGGTGGTGGACGCGACGACGGGCAACGTGCGGCCCCTTCTGGCGGGCCGCCGCGTGGGCGTCCCCGACTGGTCCCCGGCCGTGGCCCCGCGATGAGCCCTCACGGCCCGTTTGGAGCCACGGTTCGTCGCCCTTGGAGGGCGCGGGCCGGCGCTCGCGGAAGGCCCGGGGTCCAGATCGAGGAGCGTTGCGCGCGGGCTCCGTTTTTCCTATATGGCAGGGGGGCTTTCCCCACCGCGAAAGGTCATTAGCTTCGTTGCGACGCACCGACGCGTTCGGTGCGCCTGTGTGTAGTCACATCACTTCGTCAACCCGGGAGTTGGGATGATCGTCCGCCGTTTTGTCGCCCCTGTCGTGACCGCCATGCTGATCGCTGGCGCGTGCGGAGGTGATCCGCCGCCGCCTCCCCCGCCGCCTGCCGGTCCGGACATGGACTCGCTACGCGCGTACCAGGACTCCGTCCGTCAAGCCGAAGAGGCTCGTCGTCGGGCCGAGGCCGAGGCCGCCGCGCAGCGAGCAGCCGAGGCTGAGCGCCAACGTGCGATCGCGGCTGCCCGCGCGACGCTCGAGGAGATGGTCTTCTTCGACTACGACCAGTCGGAGATCCGGAACGACGCCGCTGAGGTGCTCCGCCGTAAGGTGGCCATCCTTCGTGCGAGCCCGCAGGTGCGGATCCGCATCGAGGGTCACTGTGACGAGCGTGGCTCCACCGAGTACAACCTCGCGCTCGGCAACCGCCGCGCCGAGGCGATCCGTCAATTCCTGACGGGCTTCGGCATCTCGGAGAGTCGCTTCGAGATCGTGTCTTTCGGGGAGGGCCGACCGCTGGCGCAGGGCGCCAATGAGCAGGCGTGGTCGCGCAACCGTCGTGGTCAGTTCGTGATCACGGGCGGTGCGAACCAGATCAACCCTGCCGAGTAGTCGGCATGGCCTTTGCGTGGCCCCTCCTCCGGCACCACCGGAGGAGGGGTCCATGCGCATCATGACTACACGTCGTTGGAGTTCGTCGGCAGCCCGCGCCCTCTGGGGCGTGGCTGCCGTCGTCGTTTTTGGGGGGTGCGCCACGAAGGGCGACATCCGTGATCTCCGACTGGAGGTCCAGGCCGAGTTGCGCGCGCAGGCGGCCCGTCAGGACACCCTGATCATGCTCATGCAGCGGCAGGCCGCGTCGACGCAGGACACCCTGCGTACGCAAGCCGACCAGCTCGTCGACTTCAGGGGCGACATCACCCGACTGCTCCGCGGGCTCACGGACGGGATGACCCGGCTCGAAGCCATCGTGGGCGAGAACCAGCGTGGGATCACCGCCCTGCGCAGCCAAGGCGTCCGTGGGACGGGGGCGGTGGCGCCCACGCCGGGCCTGGTCGACGCGGCCGGGACCGTGCCGGCTGCAGGTTCCGAGACGCTCGCGGGAGTCGGTGGCGGCACGAACGCCGGCCAGCTCTACCAGGTCGCGCGGGATCAACAGATGCGGGGCTCGCTGAGCGCGGCACAGCAGGCGTACGAGCAGTTCTTGGAGGAGTTCCCCAATCACGAGCGGGCGTCGGACGCCCACTTCCACCTCGCGGACCTGCTCGAGCAACAAGACAGACCGGACGATGCGCTCGAGCGCTTCCAGGAGATTCCTGCGCTCTACCCCACCGCCGAGCGGGTACCGGATACGCTCTTCAGGATCGCGCGTCTCCAGCAGCAGCTGGGTGACACCCAGGACGCGCGCGACACCCTTCAGCGCCTCATCAACACCTATCCGGAAACGGGTCTCGCCGCTCTCGCTCGGGACATGCTGGAAGACCTCGAGTAGTCGAGCGATCCAACCATGCGGTGTCCGGAATGCGACGCGACCGAGAACCGTGTGGTCGACACGAGGTCCAGCCGGGGCGGGCGCGCCGTTCGCCGGCGCAGGGAGTGCACCGTCTGTGGGGCCCGCTTCACGACCTACGAGTACGTCGAGGAGCGTCCGCTCCAGGTCCTGAAGCGCTCAGGGGCCGTCGAGGAGTTCGACCGCGCCAAGCTGCTGGGCAGCATCAAGATCGCGTGTGCGAAGCGCCCGATCTCGCTCTCGGAGATGGAGCGCGTGGTGGACGAGGTGGAAGACGAGCTGTCCAAGGACGCGGGCGTCGAGACCCCGAGCATCCGGCTCGGCGCGCTGGTCATGGAGCGGCTCAGACCCCTGGATCGCGTCGCCTACGTGCGCTTCGCTTCGGTATACCGGAACTTCCAGGATGCGGGTGAGTTCCAGGACTTCGTCGACGAGATGGCCGCGGCTCAAGAGCGAGAGGAGCTGCGCCGGAATCAGGTGGAGCTGCCGCTCTGAGCCCAGCATGACCTACGTGGGCGCGTCGCCGAGACCCGGCGGCCGCGGTTCCGGGAGGACTGCCAAGGGGAAGACACGGGATGTCCCGTCAGCGTAATGAGAGGGGTGAGATGCCCTTCCTCGATCACCTCGAGGAGTTGCGTTGGCGCATCCTGTGGTCGCTGCTGTCGGTCGGCATCGGCACGGGTGTGGG
>JAHEKM010000063.1:4375-16969 GCA_024638325.1 Gemmatimonadota bacterium
GGGGTTCTGGCTCGTCTGGAGGTACCAGGCGCTCGAGCTCCTCATGCTCCCCATTCGTCGCGCATGGGACGACCCGAACCTCCGCCTCATCTACCTGTCGCCCGCGGACCCGTTCTTCGTCATGCTGCGGCTGGCGATCTACTGCGGCCTGATCCTCTCGTTCCCCATCGTCGTCTATCAGATCTGGGCCTTCCTGTCCCCGGCGCTCGAGAAGAGGGAGAAGCGAGCCATCATCCCGGCGCTGTATCTCGGGATGCTCCTCTTCATCGCCGGTGTGGCGCTCTGTTACTTCGCTGCTCTGCCGGTCACGCTGGAGTTCTTCCAGCGATTCCTGCTCGCCTCCCTGGAGGGACAGCTCGAGATCAACCAAACCCTCGGCTTCGTCGTCAAGATGATGCTCGCGTTCGGTGCGGTGTTCGAGCTTCCCATCGTCATTGCTCTCTTGAGCGTGATCGGGGTCGTCACGCCCAAGTTCCTGCGGGAGAAGCGACGGCACGCCATCGTGTTGATCACCATCCTGGCGAGCTTCATCACTCCGGGTGACGCCATCACCCTGACCGTGATGATGATGGTCCCGCTCGTCTTCCTCTACGAGTTGGGGATCTTCCTTTCGGTGGCGATCTACCGCGGCAAGCGGAAACGGGCCGAGGAGTACGAGTCGAGCCTGGAGGCCCCCGGAGCTCTGGAGAGCCAATGACGACGCGCCGCACGCCGCTCTGGGTCGCGGCGGCGCTGCTTGCGTCGTTGGTCGTCGCGGGGAATCCGGTTGGTGTGGCGGCTCAACAGCCGGTCGAGGAAGAGCAGGTCGACTCCACTCGCCTGAGGATCATGGAGCGGCTCCAGAGTCTCTCGCGACCGCTGGGCTACGATACCGTCCTGTACGTGCAGGACTCGATTCGCCTTGCTGAAGCCCTTCAGGGGAACCGACCGGCACCGGCTGCGGGCGACTCCATCGCCCGGATGCTCACGTCCATGCCCGGGTATCTCATGACGGAATACCAGGGGGACTCCGCCGCGTACCGCGCCCAGGACCGTGTCATCGTCCTCAGGGCGCCCGAAGGCGGGCGCGCGCGCGTCTCCCAGGAGGGTATGGGAGTCGAGGCCGACACGCTCGTCACGTTCAATCAGGGGACTGGGGTCCTGGAGGCGGTGGGCAATCCCACGTACATCAGTGGGCAGGGCGAGCCGATCGACGCGAACACGATGGTCTACAGCCTCGAGGAAGGACGCGGGTCTGCCACCGGAGCCAGGACCTCCTTCAGCGAGGCCGGCGCCAACTGGATCGTCGTGGGGGACATGCCCTACGCGGCGCAGGACTCGTCGTTCATGTCGCACGCGCGCTTCACGTCCTGCGACATCGATGAGCCTCACTACCACTTCGAGGCTGACCAGGTGAAGATGGTCGGCGGTCGCACACTCGTGGCGCGCGGGGTCCGCCTCTACTTCGGAGACGTGCCGGTCTTCTGGCTTCCGTTCATCGCACAGAACCTGGACAGCGAGCGCTCGTCGGGGATCCTTCGGCCGAGGTTCAGCGTCAACGACATCGTGCGGACGTCGAGCGGATACCGGCGGCGCGTGAGCAACGTGGGCTTCTACTGGGCCATGAGCGACTACTCGGACGCGCTCTTCGCGATCGACTGGTTCAGCGACACGTTCTGGAGCTTGACCAGCTCGACCCAATACCGCTTCAACCGGCAGTTCCTGCAGGGGAATCTGAACTTCCGGCAGTACTGGCGGGACGACGGCTCCCGCGAGAGGGCGTTCGACACAAACCACTCCTGGCGGCTCGACGAGCGGAGCGACCTGCGCCTCTCGGCGCGTTACGCGGACAGCGATTTCATCCGTGAGAACTCCTTCAACCCGAGGGAGGTGACGCAGTCGATCGACTCCGAAGGCGGCGTGAATCGTCGCTTCGACTGGGGCCAGGTGTCGGTGTCGGCGAACCGGAACCAGTACCTCTCGGACGATCGCACGGAATGGACGCTGCCCAGCGCGGCCGTGTCGTTGTCGCCGATCACGCTTTTCCGATCCGCGCCCTCCGAGGCGAGCTTCTGGAACAACATGACGTGGTCGGGCTCGAGCAACTTCTCGCGCCGGACCGTCGACCGAATGCAGGCGGACACGTTCGCCTACCCGCTCGCCAACACGGTGAACCAGACGGGATTCGTACGCAGCAACCTCAGCATCGGGAACCTGACGTTCGGGCAGTCGGTCAACGTCGCCGAGGCCCAGATCCTCGGGGTACCGGACGGCCTGCTTCTTCTGGGCGACAGTGCCACCGCCCCGCAGTTGCTCACGAGCGCGCCCGCCACGGACATCGCGCAAGCCAATCTCAGCTGGCAGATGTCACTGGGGTACCAGCAACAGCTCATCGGTTCGACCACGCTGACGCCACGGCTGAGCCTGTCGGGAAGCATGCTGCGGGCCGACACCGTCGACTTGGCGCAGGACTTCGTCTCCGCTCCGACGCGCGTCGCGTTCGGCGCTCAGCTGAAGACCGACGTCTATGGGTTCTTTCCGGGCTTCGGCTCGTTCGAGATGATCCGTCACAAGTTCTCGCCCTCGTTCGACTACCAGTACAGCCCCGAGCGGACGCCCAACTCGCTCCAGCGATCCGTCTTCGGGTCCCAGGTGCTGCAGCCGCAGAACACCATCGCGGTGACGTTGAATCAGACGTTCGAGGCCAAGCGGGAGATGGACGCCGAGACCCAGGCCGCGGCCGACTCCGCAGCGACGCAGTCCTCCTTGGGCGGGTCCGGAGGGCCGCGCCGCATTCCGCAGGCCGAGATCGTCAATCTCCTCGCCCTCCGCACCAGCGTGGTCCAGTACGACTTCGTCCAGGCCGACTCGGCGGGGAGCTTTCTGCAGGGCTTCAAGACGACGCGCTTGTCCAACCAGATCTCCTCCGACCTCCTCCGGGGGCTGTCGGTGTCCACGGACCACGACCTGTTCGACGACACGAGGGACGCATCTGGCGTGGTTGTGGACCGGCGTTTCGCCCCGCATCTCGCGCAGGTCAATCTGGGCTTCTCGCTGGGCTCGAGCTCGGCGGTCTTCCGCTGGATCAGTAGCCTCCTGGGAGGTGGCGCCCCGGACGACGACGTCGTGGAGGAGCCGGAGCTCGACGAACTCGACGACCCGTTCAACGTCGGAGACCCCACCGACGAGGCCTCGATCATCCCGGGGGGCGGACAACTGGGGCAGGCGCCGGTAACCGCCCGGACCGGCCCCCGGGGCTCCTGGACGGCCAACCTGTCCTACTCGCTGCAACGTCCGCGGGACCCGACGGCCGAGGCGCGTCAGATGCTCACGGGTAGCGTGCGGCTTCAGCCGACGGAGAAGTGGTCGCTGAACTGGCGGACCGCGTACGACATCGAGCGGGCTGCCTTCAATGACCACTCGATCCGGCTCACACGTGATCTTCACCGGTGGCAGGCGAACTTCGACTTCCTTCAGACGGCGACGGGCAACTGGAGCTTCCGATTCGAAGTCTCCCTCATGGACAACCGGGACCTGAAGTTCGACTACGACCAGCAGAACCTGGACCTGGGCCTTCCCACCGAGCAGAACTGAGCGCGCCCTGTCTATCCCCGAGGCTGGGGCTGTCCCCCTCAGGGGACACATCGCCAAGGCGCAGTATCCACTTAAGTCCTTATTTAGCAATTACTTACAACTACGGTACGGCCCATGCAAGTCGTGCCGACAAATGACAGAGAGCCGTGGAGGCTGCCCGCTCGCGGTGGGCGCCCCGATCTCGGGAGGAGGAACGATGGGACGAGCCGTGACACTTTGCGTGGCGCTGGCCCTGGTCGCGTCCGGTTGCAGGGACAACGCCGTGGTGGTCGGGGACGTGCCGGCTGCACCCCGCGCACTCTCGGTGACCTACTATGGCGGATCGGTGACCGTGAGCTGGGAGCTGGCTCCCGATTGGGACGGGGAGGCCTTCCGCATCTACTCACGCCGGAGCACCGACGCGGACTGGTTCTTCATCGCGGAGGTTACGAGCTGCATCGGCGGCTTCTGCACGTACGACGATATCAACGTGCTCGCGGGCGAGACGTACGAGTACCGCGTGTCGGCGAGCGGAACCGGAGGAGAGACGTTCACGTCTGCGGTCTCCGTCTTCGTGCCGGCCTTCACGCCGCCTCCGGTCCCGGACGGGCCCTTTGTGATCGCGCTCGACGGCGCCAACTACATCACGTGGGGCACGGCGTCCCGCGGGGCGTCCGACTTCTCGTTCTACAAGATCTACCTGGACGACGCCGGCTCGACGTTCCTGCTGGGTGAAACGGACTCGGAGGGCTTCCTCGACCTGCTGGCGGCCAACGGCACTACGTACTCGTACTTCATGACCGCGACGGACGCGGACGGACACGAGAGCGACGGCAGCGCCCTGGCGTCGGGCACGCCGAGGCCGGACTACCACGGCGAGTGGATCTACGCCTACGAGGACCGGCCGGCGCAGTCGGGCTTCTTCTTCCAGACGGACGAGAACTCGATCGCGATCGTCGATCCCGACGTGGATGCTTGGGATTTCCGCATCGAGTCGGACGGTGTGCAGTGGTTCTTGCGCACGAACGGCGGCTCCGCGGTGCACGACAACGGCGGCTTCGTCACCAGCGCGCTGAAGTGCGGCCCCGGCGCGGACTTCGACTGCACGGACGTCTCAGTGGCCCCGACCACGAACTATGCCACGGGCGTGTTCGAGATGCTGCCGCAGACCACGTACGTGGTTCGCGTGAACGACACCGACGGCGTGCACTACGGCGCCATCCGGGTCGAGTTCCTGGGCTTCGACGCCGCCGACGCCATCATGATCTTCGACTGGGCGTACCAGCTGCAGCCCGGCAACGTCAACCTCGTGTCGCCCAGCGGAAGCTGATCGGCGCTGCGGCTGCGAATCGGGCCCCCGTCGCTTGGAGCGGCGGGGGCCCTTCGCTTGTTCTAGCTTTTCGCCATGGTACGCGTCATGGAAGCGGTGCCGAACTTCTCCGAAGGTCGGGACCTGGAGAAGCTCGGTGCCCTGGTGGAGGCACTGACGGCGTCCGATGTCGACGTTCTCGATTGGTCCGCCGATCCCGACCACCATCGGTCGGTTGTGACCTACATCGGTGATCCGGTCGCGGTGGAGGCGGCGGCGCTCGTGGCCGCGCGCTTCGCGCTCGAGCATTTCGACCTGCGCCAGCACTCGGGAGTCCACCCCCGGGTCGGGGCGCTCGACGTGTTGCCGTTCGTCCCGCTCGAGGGTCTCGACATGGGCGACGCGGTGGCGTCCGCCCATCGCGTCGGCCGGCGCATCGCCGATCTCGGCGTGCCGGTCTTCTTCTACGGTGAGGCGTCCGTGCCCCCGGGCAGGCGGCTGTCCACACTCCGGAGGGGCGGCTTCGAGGCGATCCGAGAGGGGTTTGGGACCGGCCTCCGTCCGGACCTCCCGCCCGCCGCGGTGTCGCCCCACCCGAGCGCTGGGGTCACGTGCGTGGGTGCCCGCCCCGTCCTCCTGGCGTGGAACGTCTTCGTCGTCGATCTCTCGCTCGAGGGCGCCCGCGCGATTGCGGGCCGCATCCGCGAGATCGGCGGTGGCTTCCCCGGCCTCAGGGCCCTGGGACTACGGCTCGAGGGCCAGGATCGGATCCAGATCTCGATGAACCTCGAGGACCCGTTCGGCACCTCGCCGTTGGATGTCTTCGACACGATCGAGAGGGAGGTGGCCGCACGCGGCGGGCGCGTCGAGGAAACCGAGGTCATCGGCATGATCCCCGACACCCTTGTGCATCCGGCGACGGTGGGCAGATTACACCTTTCTGACCATGGACCCGCTCGGGTTCTCTCCCGCCGTGTCGCGGAGTACGTCTCGAGGCGTACGAGCGGGCGCACGAAGACCCCGGAACGCGCCGAATGAGCATCGAATCGCTCAAGCAGCAAGCCCGACGCCACGAGCAGAACGAAGAGTGGCAAAAGGCGCTTGACCAATACCAGAAGGCCATCAGCGCCCTCGCCGCGGATGATCAGAGCGACATCGGCCTGATCAACCGCGTGGGGGACCTGTACGTGCGCGTGGGTCAACTCGACAACGCGGTCACGCACTACGAGCAGGCGGTCGACCTGTATCGCGAGGCATTCCTACCCAACAACGCCATCGCGGTCTGCAAGAAGATCATCCGGAACGTCCCGGACCGGCATCAGGCCTACCTCAAGATCGGGCAGATCCGAGCGGAGCAGGGCTTCCTCCCCGACGCGCGGACGAACTTCCTGACGTACGCCGAACGGATGCAGCAGGCCGGGGACCTGGACGAGTCGTTCCGCGCGCTCGTGGAGTTCTGCGATCTGGCGCCCGATGACGTCGGTGTGCGCATTACCGTGGCCGAACAGATGGCGGCGAGCGAGCGCACCGCGGAAGCGGTCGAGCAGCTGGTGATCGCTTACAGCCGCCTTACTCAGACGGGCGACGCGGACCAGGCGGCGGACGTCGAGAAGAAGATCCAGGAGTTGGATCCTTCGGTAGACGTCGGCGCTGCGGCCGCCGCCACCGGTCTCGGTGGAGGCGACGACGAGCTCGGTGGATTCGGAGAGATCGACCTCGGTGGCCCTGCGGACTACGAGCCGGCGGGCGTCGCCGAAGTCGAGCTCGACGGTGACGAGTTCGAGATCACGGGCGCCGAAGAGGTGAGCGGCAGCCTGGAGGAGGCAGCGGAGGAGGTTGCGGGGCTCGCAGGGGTGGGTGGTTTCGACGGGGACGAGGACTCCGAGGAGGCGGTCGAGCTGCCCATGATGGGCTTCGGCGACGACGAGGACTCGGACGAGGACGCCGCCGAGCTGCCCATGATGGGCTTCGGCGACGACGAGGATTCGGCCGACGAGGGCGCCGAGTTGCCCGTGATGGGCTTCGACGACGACGACGCCGACTCGGATGACGTCGAGCTGCCCACGATGGCGCTGGATGAGGATTCCTCGGAAGACGAGGGCGCCGAGTTGCCGACGATGGACTTCGACGTCGGTGACGAAGATGAGGCGGAGGAGCTTCCGACGATGGACGTTGGTGACGCCGCGGAGGCGGTGGAGGCTTTCCAGGAGGCCGTCGAGGAGGCCGCTTCGGAGCCCGCCCCGGAGCCCGCCCCGGTCGCAGAGACACCTGCACCGCCCGAGCCCGTCGAGGAGAAGCCGGCCGCCGGAGGCGACTACGTCGATCTGGGCGCCATGATCCTCGGTGGCGGTAAGCCCGCGGATAAGTCGACCCGATTCAAGGTCGCGTACGAGGAGCCGTCGGGCGACGAACAGGCCGACTTCGCGAAGATGCTGTCGCAGTTCAAAGAGAAGGTCTCCGAGAACCTCGATGCCGGTGACGTACGGGCCCACTACGACTTGGGCACGGCGTACAAGGAAATGGGCCTCCTCGAGGAGGCGATCAGCTCCTTCCAGCAGGCGCTACGGGCGTCGGCCGAGCACCTGCCCACCTACGAGCAGATGGGGCAGACCTTCCTGGAGATGGGGCAGCCCGACGCGGCGGTCCGTACCCTCGAGCGGGCGCTCAAGTCGAAGGCTACGGTCGAAGACGAGTTCGTCGGCATCTACTACTACCTGGCCCGCGCGTTCGAGCAGCTCGACGAGAAGGAATCGGCGGTCGAGTACTACGACCGGGTGTTCGCCCTCGACATCAACTTCGCGGACGTCACCGAGCGCCTTCGCGAGCTGCGCTAGCGGCCGCCGACGAGGCCCTCCCGTGCCCACTCGATCCAGCTCCAGCGTGACCCAGGCGCTCAGGGGCGTGCCCGCTGAGCTGTCGGCGATCCAGGAGCCCGTACGCGAGCTGCTCGATCGGGTCGGTGACGAGATCAAGCGAATCGTCCTCTCCGACTTCTCGGACATCGAGGAGGTCAACCAGCACCTCCTGTTCATGCGGGGCAAGCTGTTCAGGCCGACGCTCCTGCTGCTCTCCAGCCAAGTCGACGGCGAGCGGCCCGAGGACGCACTGAGGCTCGCTGCCGTGGTCGAGTTGGTGCACCTGGCCACGCTGGTGCACGACGACGCGGTCGACCACTCGGTGCTGCGGCGTGGCCTCCCTACGGTGAACGCCCTGTGGACGCACCAGGTCGCGATCATCATGGGCGACTACCTCTACTCACGTGGAGTCTCGGAGCTGGCCCGGGTGGGTAGCCTCGAGGCGCTCGCCGTGCTCGCGAACGCGGCCAACGAGATGTCCGTGGGAGAAATGCGTCAGCTGACGTCCTACGACGCGCTCGACTTCTCGGAGCAGGACTACTACCGACTCATCGCGGCCAAGACGGCGTCACTGATGTCCGCCGCGTGCGAGATGGGCGCTCTGGCAGGCGCCACCGACCGCCGCGACCCGCTATCCCGCTACGGGCACAACCTCGGCATGGCGTTCCAGATCGCCGACGACCTGCTCGACTACACCGGCATCGAGGCCGTCACCGGCAAGCCCACCGGCCACGACCTGCGAGAGCGGAAGGTGACGCTTCCGCTGGTGGCTGCGCTCGCGCGAGCGAGCGCCACAGAGGAGTCGTTGATTCGCGATTTCTTCACCCTCGCGGACCCGAGTAACGACGAGATCGGCCGTGTGGTGGAGATTGTCGAAGAGCGGGGCGGCCTCGATTACGCCGGCGAGCGCGCGGCCCACTACGC
The DNA here is from genome assembly GCA_024638325.1 of Gemmatimonadota bacterium. Taxonomy (GTDB): domain Bacteria; phylum Gemmatimonadota; class Gemmatimonadetes; order Longimicrobiales; family Gaopeijiaceae; genus UBA2982. The sequence goes on from JAHEKM010000063.1 coordinate 13,016, forward strand.
GGACCAGGCGTATGCGGCGCTCGCCGAAGTGCCCGACGGACCAGCGGTCACGTCCCTCAGGGATGCCGTCGCATATGCAGTGGATCGGAGGCGCTGAGGTGACGACATCCGGAACTCGCGAGGCCGTCTTCCAGTATGCTGGTTGATAGCGGTCGCCGAGGCGTCGTTCGGTTCGGCTGGACGTTGGTCCTCGGCCTGTTTCTCGGTGGGCTGCTCACGAAGCTGATGGAGCTGACCCTTCCCGAGGCGACCGCACCGCGCGATTTTCTGCTTACGTCGGTCGACGCGAGTGTCGGGCCGCTGTCGGTGGATCTGGTCGCTGTCGCGTTCGAGTTGGGGCCGGTAACGTTGACGCTGAACGTGCTGACGCTCGTAGGCATTGCGATCGTAGCGTTTATCGTACGCTCATGGATCTGACGAGCCGTGAGTCGCATGGGGCAAGCGGCCCCAATGGAGGGATTGAAGCATGGGATTCGGAAGCTTCGGCATGGGGGAGATGGTTTTCATCTTCCTCATTGTGCTCTTGCTCTTCGGCGCCAAGCGGCTGCCAGAGATCGGCTCTTCGCTAGGGAAGGGGATCCGCGAGTTCAAGAGCTCCGTGAAGGACATCCAGAGCGAGCTCAGCGTTCCCGACGAGAAGCCGCAGATCCACCGCACGCATACGCCGCCGGGCGAGTCGGTCAGCCGCGAGGAGGCGGAGGGAGAGCCCCGTAAGCTCAGCGACAGCGTCCCGAGTGGCGCCGCCGAGGAGCAGAGCTAGGCTCTAGGCCGCGCTTTGTTATTGGGCCGGGTACGGCCCTAGAACATCATCGGGATCTGAGGTGGCGCGTCCTCGTCGATCGGCGTGAGAACCTCGTCACGTCGATCCACGATCCTCGCGGAGCTCCGTAGCGCGTCGATCCACTCCTGGAGGCGTTGCTGCTGAACGGCGGCCACGGCTGCCTGCCTCTGGGCGGGAAGCTGAGCCCTCCACTCGAGCGAGTCGGCCTCGAGACGCCCCACGACTTCGAGCACGTAGTGGTTGGTGGCGGTCGACACTACGTCGCTCACCCGTCCCACGGGGAGCCCGAACGCCGCACCGATCACGGCGTTCTGCCGGCCGATGCCTGGAACGAAGTCGTCACGCGAGAACGGACCGGCGGTCCTCATCTCGAGGCTCATGGCAGCTGCCACGTTCCCCAGCGCCTCTCCGGCCCGTGCGCGCTCGGACACCCGCTGAGCTTCCTCGCGGGCTCGCTCCATCTTGCGTTCGAATAGCAGCGTGGCTTCGATCGCCGCGCTAGCCGTCTCGAGGGGCAGCACGCCGGCCGGCTCCGAGCTCACGAGCTCGAGTGCGTAGAAGGCGCTGGACGTCTCGAATACGGGGCTGACGTCGCCGGGTGAGGCCTCCTCGAACGCCCAGTCCGCTCCCTCTGACACCTGCCCGGCGCCTCCCAGGAACGGGAAGTCCTGGGTGATCGTAGCCGTGGAGCTCGTGAGGCCCGCGGCCGCAGCGGCCTGCTCCAGGGACATCGCCTCACCGAGGTTCTCCAAGGAGTCGGCCATTGTCAGTAGCGCGATCTCGCTGTCGTCCGTGCGTTCGACCGGAACGAGGATGTGGCGGGCCTGCACACTGTCACCGCCCCACCGCTCCTGCACCTCGATGACGTGAAAGCCCATCGCCGTGCGTACGGGTGGGGTCGGCTCACCGACCGGGGCCGCGAAGGCGGCGGAGTCGAACTCCTGCACCATGCGTCCCGGAGGAAACACGCCCAGGGCACCGCCCAGAGGAGCGCTTCCGGGATCAGCCGACTCGCGCGCCGCTACCTCGGCGAAGTCGGCGCCGTCGATGATCTCCTGCCGAATCGAGGCCGCCCGTTCCATGGAGGCTGCGGTGTCGGCCGCAGTCGGCGTCTGGTCGATGACGGCGAACCGAACGGTCGCCCGCGCCGGCACCTCGAACTCCTCCTGATGCGTGTCGTAGTAGTCCTCGATCTCCGCTTCCGAGACCTGGAACTCCGAGTCCTCGTAGCGCGCGTCCGGGTCGAGCGGCACGTACTGGATCTCGGCGAGCTCGTTCCTGTCGCGCCATTGATGCCAGAGCTCGGCGTCGGAGAGGTAGATGCCGGATCCGACCTGCCGAAGCAGCTTCGACCGCGGGATCACGTCGCGGTAATACGCCTCCAGGATGAGCAGCTGCTCGGGCGGTAGGGTGGCCAGAAAGGCCTGATATTCGGCCAGGTTGATGTTGCCGGTCCCGTCGAGGAACTGTGGGACCAGGTACTCGGGCGGACTCACCTGCGCCGCCTGGCTGATCTCCTGGTCGGTCACCAGGATGCCGCGGCGCCGCAGCTCCTGGGCGATGAGCACCTGAGTCACGACCTGCTCGAAGGCCTGATCCTCGATCTCGGTGTTCTGCTGCGAGGTGATGATGTCGTCCTGTGAGCTCTGGACCTGCTCGTAGAGCTGGCGGTACGCCGCCATGTACTGCTCATAGTAGATCGGATCGCGATTGACCGAGCCGATCTCGCCCAGAGAGCCACCGCTCCGCCCTGTGATGTCCATTCCCCACTGGAAGACCATGAGCGCCACGAAGGCGAGCAAAGCCAACATGATGAGTGGCTTCGTGGCTTCCCGCATTTGACGCATCATAGAGCGACTTCTCCAGCGAACCCTTTCGGGTGGACAGAAAACCCCTGAGACGGGCCAGAAACGATAACCGCTCGTCGGGGGCCCCTCAACGGACGTAACCCCCAGAGCGGCCGCAAGTTCGTTGACACTATTTCCGGCGGCTCCCTATCTTCGAGGCTGCCCCCTGGAGAACCTCAGCACAGGTGGCCGTCTTCCCGCTCGCCATTGCTCCGGAGCCCGCGTGACCGAGGCACTCCAGCAGGAAATCCGGACCCTCAAGAACATCTTCGAGTCGGAGCGCGATCCCGAGGGTCGGGTTTTCGCCCCCTTGGCGGACGCCTATCGGAGGGCCGGGGAGGTCCAACAGGCCGTACGCCTCCTCAATCAAGGGCTGGCTCGCCACCCCGACTTCGTGCCCGGCCACGTCGTCGCGGCTCAGCTCTACGTGGAACAGGGCCTCGAGCAGGAGGCCGCCATTGCGGCACGCAAGGCGCTCGCCCTGGACGCCGAGAACGTGAACGCCATGGGCGCGCTGCTTCGGGTCCTGGAGGGCAACGGCGATGCCGAAGCCGAAGAGGTGCGGTCTCGCCTGATGGCGCTGGATCCGGACTTCTCGGCGGAGGGCGGGGCGATCGAACAGGCGGTGGCTGCTCCGCCAGCGGACTCGGTCGACAGCGAGGCCGAGACCTTGGAGCTGAAAGCCCTCGCCGGGGAGGCGCCGCCGGCGTTGCAGGCGACCGCCGCGATCGGGGCCCTTCCGACGGACCTGGAAGTGGGGCCGCCGGCCGACGAGGCCTCCGGCGCCGAGCCACCTCCGCTGCCCCCGCCCGAGGGCGCGGACTTCGCGGTGCAACCCGAGGCGGCCGACAGCTTCTCGAACGAGCCGCTGATCGATCTGAGCTCGCTCACCATTCCAGAGGCGGACTTCGACATGCAGGCCTCGTCCGGCCTTGCTCCCGTGTCCGAGGACGAGCTCCCGACCGAGGAGCCGGTGGTCGACCTGGACGACCTGCCGGCACTGGGATCGGACGCCGCCGAGGCGCTTTCATCCGAGGGCGGAGGGTTTCCGGCGGACACGCTGCCCGACTTGGACGACCCGGGTCCAACGGCGTTCGACGAGCCGGTCATGGAGCTCTCCGACCTGGGCCCGGCCGACGCCGCCGACGTCCCGGACGACGTCCCGATGATGGACCTGACGGACCTGGCGCCGGACGAGCCCGACGAGGAGCCGGTGATGGACCTGGCCGCGCTGGCGCCGGACGAGCCCGAGGACGAGCCGGTGTTGGACCTGGCCGCGCTGGCGCCGGACGAGCCCGACGAGGAGCCGGTGATGGACCTGGCCGC
>JAHEKM010000064.1 GCA_024638325.1 Gemmatimonadota bacterium
AGCAAGGTGTTTTCGGGACGAGGACCTGCGCGCGGATCGCCAGCCCGAATTCACCCAGATCGACGTCGAGGCGTCCTTCATAGAGCCAGAGGACATTTTCGGGTGGATGGAGGGCCTGGTGGCCGCGATCGCCGAAGTGGCCGACGTCGACGCACCGCTCCCGTTTCCCCGCCTCACCTGGGCGGAGTCGATGGAACGCTACGGGTCGGACCGCCCGGACCTCAGGTATTCGCTCGAGCTCGAGGACTGGACGGAGGCCCTGCGTCAAACCGAGTTCGGCATCATCAAGAGCCAGCTCGACGCCGGAGGTCGCGTGCGTGGGCTGCGTCTGGAGGCCGGAGCGCGCCTGTCCCGGAAGGAGATCGAGGCCATCGAGGGCAAGGCCAAGGCGACTGGAGCCCCCGGGCTTCTGTGGGCTAAGCGCTCGGTGGACGGCACGTCCGGCCCGCTGGGCAAGTACCTGTCCGAAGGGCAGGCCGACGCGCTCGGGCTGGGAGAAGGAGACCTCGTGCTCGCCGCCGCCGGCCCGGACGCGGTGACGTCGCCCGCACTGGCGGCCGCGAGGGATGCCGCCGCACGGGCGCTCGATCTGCCTCATGAGACGAAGCACGCGTGGCTCTGGGTCACCGACTTCCCGGTCTTCGTCGAGGAAGACGGCGTGCTTGCTCCGAGCCACCACGCGTTCGTCATGCCGCGCGCGGAAGACGTCCACCTGCTGGAGAGCGACCCGGCCTCCGTGCGGGGTACCGCGTACGACATGGTGTACAACGGCACCGAGTTCGGCTCCGGCAGTATCCGCGTACACCAGCCCGAGCTACAGCGGCGCATCCTCCGGGTGATCGGCCTGACAGACGACGAGATCGACGAGAAGTTCGGCTTCCTCCTGCGGGCCCTGTCGGCGGGCGCGCCGCCCCATGGTGGCATTGCGTTGGGCGTTGACCGTATCGTTCAGCGCTTTACCGGGTCGGGCAGCCTGAGAGACGTCATCGCGTTCCCCAAGACCACGGCCGCGCGTGCGCTGTACGAGGGCGCGCCGGCGAGGGTCGGCGAGAGCGAGTTGAGAGCCCTCTCGCTGGAAGTCATCGAAACCCGTGAGCAGGAGTAGGCGTGGCGAGCGGTGAGACTCTTGTAGAGCATCGACTGGATGCCGAGGGCGCCGACCCTCTGATGTTGGCCGGCGTCACCGACGTCAACATTCATGAGGTGAGTCGCCTTTTCGGCGTCCGCATGGTCCTCCGCGGGGATCACGTGATCCTCTCCGGGATGCTGGCTCCGGTCGAGCGGGCCGCGCCCGTCGTGCAGCATATGATCGAGTTGGCCCGACTACGCACACCCTTCGACACCAACGATATCGGGCGATTCGCCGACGGCAGCGCATCTGACGCGGGCATCGTGCGCCCTACCGACGAGATCCGGATCGCACTACCGGGTTCCCGCAGGGTGATCGTCCCCAAGTCCGAAGGACAGCAGGGATACGTCCAAGCGATCGCCGAGAACGACATCGTGATCGGAATCGGACCCGCAGGCACCGGAAAGACCTATCTGGGCGTCGCGTGCGCAGTGGACGCGCTGTACAAGAAGCGCGTACGCCGCATCATCCTCGCGCGTCCGGCGGTGGAGGCCGGAGAGAACCTGGGCTTCCTACCCGGCGACCTTCAGGAGAAGGTCGACCCGTACCTGAGGCCGCTCTACGACGCCCTCGAGGACATGATGCCTCACGACCGCGTGCGACGTGCGCTGGAGGACTCGACCATCGAGATCGCGCCGCTCGCCTACATGCGTGGCCGGACCCTTTCGGACGCGTTCGTGATTCTCGACGAGGCCCAGAACGCCACGCGTGCCCAGATGAAGATGTTCCTCACCCGACTGGGTCTGAACTCCCGTGTGGTGATCACCGGCGACAAGACCCAGATCGACCTCTCCAGCCCGGCGGAGTCGGGGCTCCTCGAGGTGGAGGAGATCCTTTCGGGGATCGACGGCATCGCGGTCGTCTACCTCAATGAGAAGGACGTCATTCGACATCGCCTCGTGAAGGACATCATTCGCGCATACGCGCGAGATCAGGAGGCGGAGGCACCTTCGTGAGCCAGCGCCCTGGCACCGAAGGGAGCTCGGTCTCTCGGCGGATTACGGTAGACCCGGGACCGACGTGGCCGGAGCGCCTGCGCCACCACGGAGCGCGCGCGCTCCTCATCGTGGCGCTCGCGGCGTTCATCACCGTGTTCTTCCCCCCCACGGAAGGGCTGAACATCCAGCTGCCGTCCGAGGGCGAGGTCGCCCAGGAGACGGTGACGGCCGACATCGGCTTCAGCGTGCCGAAGACCCCCGAGGAACTCGACCGGGACCGGCAGCTCGCAATGACGACGGTGCCGCCGACGTTCCGCTACCGGGCCGAGGCCATGGACTCGGTTCAGGCACGGCTGAACCGGTTCTTCGATGGGCTCGACAGCGTCGCCGCGGCCGGTGACACCCTGGCCATGGGTGACCTTTTGCGACGCAGCCAGATTTCCGCGACGCCGTCGCAGATGTCGTACCTCATCGACGACGATATTCGCGCGACGTTCCGCTCGGCCGCGATGCGCGCCGCCAGCGAGGTCCTGCCGCGTGGCGTCGTCGACCCCGCGCGAGTGCTGGAACTGACGACCGAGAGCGTGACGGTGTCCCGCGAGGGGGTGGAGCAGTCCGTGCCGGTCGACGACGTGCTGACGTCCACGGACTTCTACGCCGAAGCCGTGCGGCTGCTGCCGCAGCAGCTGCCGCCCGACGCGCGCGAGCTCTTCCGACTCGTCCTCATCTACCATCTCGAATACAGCCTGGAGCTCGACGTCTTCGAGACCGAGCGCGACAAGGACGCCGTTCGCGCGTCCGTGCCGCTCACCAAGGGCGATGTGCTCGAGAGACAGGTGATCGTCAGGGCGGGGGACGTCATCGGGCCGGACGCACGTGAGCGGCTCGACGCGTACTACGCTGCGCTGAGAGCAGAGGGCGGAGGCGAGGAGGCGAGTCTGGATTTCGGCGCGCTGTTCGGGGCCGCGCTCCTCAATGGCCTGCTTCTGTCGATCTTCGGGCTGCTGGTGTTCTTCGCGCGCCCCGAGGTCTACGCGAACTACCGGTGGCTCCTCCTGCTTGCGATTCTGACCGCCGCGTATTTCGGAGCGGGCATCGGTATCGATCGCGGAGGCCTGCCGCCCGAGTGGCTTCCCATCGCGTTCGTGGCACTACCCGTAGCTGTGCTCTGGGACACACGCATGGCCCTCCTCCTGGTGCTCGTACTGGCTGCGATCACCGGCACGTTGGAGCCGTTCTCGGACTACGGAACCGTTCTCGGCGTCATGGCCGGTGGCGCGGCCGCCGCCATGAGCGTGCGCGCGGTTACGCGGCGGTCCGAGACCTGGGTGTCCATCGCGATCATCTCCGGCGCTTCGGCGCTCGTGCTGTTGGCCCACGGGATGGCCACGTCGCGCCCGCTCGCCGAGGTCGCCGGAGGCGCCGCGGTGTTCGCGGGCAACGCGACCGCCTCCGCCCTGCTGGCCATGGGCTTCCTCTGGGTCTTCGAGCTCTTCACCGGCATCACCACCGACCAGACGCTCCTCGAGTGGGCCGACCCTACGCGCCCCCTGCTGCGGCGGCTCGCCATGGAAGCGCCGGGCACGTATGCACACACGATCAACGTCGCCAACCTCGCCGAGGCGGCGGCGACCCGCATCGACGCCAACGGACTCCTTTGTCGGGTCGGCGTGCTCTACCACGACGTCGGCAAGATGCTCAAGCCGCACTACTTCGTGGAGAACCAACCCGACGCGCGTAACCCACACGACAAGCTCAAGCCCGAGACTTCGGCCGCCATCGTCCTCGAGCACGTGACCGAGGGCGCTCGCCTGGCGCGGGACGAAAGCGTTCCGGAGGTCGTGGTGAACTTCATCTATGAGCACCACGGCACGCAGCGCATCGGCTTCTTCTACGAGAAGGCCCGCGAGGAGGCCGAGGACGATGTCGAGATCGATGTCCAGCGCTTCACGTACCCGGGGCCGAGGCCGCGCTCGAAGGAGACCGCCATCGTCATGCTTGCCGACTCGTGCGAGTCGGCCGCCCGTGCCATGCAGGATCCCACGCCCGAGCGTGTGCGCGATCTCATCGACACCATCGTCGACGGCAAGGTCTCCGACGGCCAGCTCGACGAGGCGCCGCTGACGCTTCGCGAAGTGGCCGAGGTGAAAGACCAGTTCGTGAGCATCCTGGCCGGCGTGCACCACCGGCGCATCGAGTACCCCGGCACGAAGCACCTCACGGACTCGGAAGAGGAAGCGGCGGAGACGCCTGCTGCCTCGCTGCCCGAGTCCGCCTAGACACGCGGGTTGGGCGCGTGGATTCGGAGACGCCGAGAGTCCACGTCGACGACGAGATCTATCCGGACGCGCCGCTGCGACTCCTCGAGGCTGCAGTGCGCATCACCCTCGAGGACCAGGGCAGGCCGGACGTCGAGGTCTCGGTTGCGCTCCTCCCTGACGAGGAGATGCGCCGGCTCAATCGCGAGTTCCTCGACAAGGACCGCACGACCGACGTGCTCGCGTTCACCCTCGGAGAGGATGACGGATCGACGGTCGGTGACGTCTACCTGGGTTACGAGCAGGCGCAGCGTCAGGCGAAGGAGGTGGGCGCGTCCCTCCGCGAGGAGCTCGCTCGTCTCGTGATACACGGGACGCTGCACGTTTTGGGGTTCGACCATCCGGACGGCGCAGGCCGCGCAAAGAGCCCCATGTTCCAACTGCAGGAAGCGCTCGTCCACCGGCTTATGGAGCGCACGGACACGGACGGCTAACGGGTCGCGGGGCCGTCTTGCTTCGGCGGTGTCCCTCGGGGATCTTCCAGCCCACCGGAGCGGCCTTCAACCGCCGCACCGGCCTCCCAACCCACCGGCGACTCCCCGTGACGACCACGAGCACCCCTGCAGAAGAGCTCGAGGACCTGGGCCCGCGCATCCGCGAGCTGCTCCAGGCCGGGAACACGACCGGGGCCGGCGAGGTCGCGGGGGCGATGCACGCATCGGACCTCGCGGACCTCCTGGAGGACCTGGACGACGAGCATCGCATCCCGCTGCTCACGTCCGTGCCCATCGAGCTGGCCTCGGGCGCGCTGGCCGAGATGGAGGAGGGAGACGAGCGCGCGGACCTCCTGTCCGCTCTCGCGCCGGAGCTCCGCGTCGAGCTGCTGCACGAGTTGGCCGACGACGATGCGGCCGACCTCATCGGCGAGCTCGAGCCTCCGGAGCAGCTGAAAGTCCTCGAGGAGCTCGAACCAGAGGAAGCGGGCGAGCTCATCGGCCTGCTGAAGTACGAGGAGGACTCGGCGGGCGGCCTCATGACCACCGAGCTCGTTGCTCTGGACGCGGGGTTGACCGCCGCCGAGGCCATCGAGGCAGTACGTATTCAGGGGCGGGAAGTGGAGGACTTCTACACCGTGTTCGTCGTCGACCAGGGTGGGCGGCTACTCGGTACGCTTCGACTCGACGATCTGGTGATCGCGGATCCCACGAACCAGATCGGAGAGCTGGTCGAGGCCCCCGTGGCCACCGTGCATCCTCTCGAAGATCAGGAGGAGGTGGGCCGGCTCATCTCCCGCTACAACCTCGCCTCGATCCCCGTGGTCGGCGGAGACGGAGTCCTGCTGGGCCGCATCACGTTCGACGACGTCATCGACGTCATCGAGGCGGAGCAGACGGAGGACATCCTGCGGCTCGCGGGCCTGCAGGACGAGGACGACCTGCGTCACACCTGGCAGCAGGCGGTACGGGCGAGGCTGCCCTGGCTATCGCTCAACCTCCTCACCGCCGCGCTCGCCGCCTCCGTGATCCTCCTGTTCGAGGACGTCATCGACCAGGTGCTGACGCTGGCGTTCCTGGCGCCCATCATCGCGGCGATGGGCGGGTCCTCCGGCACGCAGTCGCTCGCCATCACCATCCGCCGCATCACGGTGGAAGGCTCGGGCCGGGCGCGCGGGCACGTCATGCGTGAGATTCTCATCGGATTGTTCAACGGCGCGGTGCTGGGGGTCGGCATCGCGATCCTGGCGTTGGTCGTCGACGGTGACCCGCGCCTGGGCCTCGTCGTTCTCCTCGCCATGTGGGGCAACCAGGTGGTCGCGGGCTTCGCCGGGGCCTTCGTGCCCGCTACCCTCGACCGCATCGGCGTCGACCCCTCCATCGCGTCCTCCGTCTTCGTGCACACGCTCACGGACCTATGCGGTTTCTTCCTCCTGCTCGGGCTGGCGTCGAGGCTCCTGCTGTCCGGTTGAGGTCTCCGTGAAAGGCATCGTCCGTACCGTCTCGGTTCTGCTGCGCCTGAGCCCATTCGCGATCGCGTTCCTCAGGGATCGCAAGGTGTGGATCGTCTTCGGGCGGCCCGCCAAGCGTTCGCCCGGACACCACCAGCGGCGTGCCGAGAGACTGACCGGCAGGCTCGCGCGCCTCGGGCCAACGTTCGTCAAGCTGGCTCAGCTGCTGAGCTCGCGAGCGGACATCCTGCCCGAGCCCTACTTGTCACAGATCAGTACGTTACAGGACCAGGTGCCCGCGGTCCCGGTTCAGGGCATACGCGCGGTAGTCGAGCGAGAGCTGGGGTCGTCGATCAGCGAGGTCTTCGAGTCGTTCGACGACCAGCCGGTGGCGGCCGCGAGCCTGGGCCAGGTGCATCGGGCACGTGTCGACGGGCAGGACGTCGTTGTGAAGGTGCTGCGGCCAGGGGTGGAAGAGGCGATCGCGCTCGATCTCGATATCTCGTTTCGCCTGCTGTACGTACTGAACATCCTCTTCCCCAACCACCACGTGAAGGCGCTGACGAACGTCGTGCGCGAGTTCTCGGTTCGAGTGAAGGCCGAGATGAACTTCGAGGAGGAAGCTGCGAACATCGAGCGGTTCCAGCGCGTCTTCTCGGGTGAGAGGCGGGTCAGGGCGCCGACGGTCCAGGGTCGCTACACCCGACAGCGCGTGTTGGTGATGGAGCACTGCGCCGGCACCAAGATCGACCAGCTGCACTCGCACTTCTCTTCGGGTCGCCTGTCCTTCAAGCAGGTGATGGAAGCCCTGACTGGCGTGTACCTGCGCATGATGATGGTCGACGGGTTCATGCATGCCGACCCGCACCCCGGCAACCTTCTGGTGCAGGACGACGGGACGCTCATCCTCCTCGACTGGGGCGCCGTGCTGGAGGTTCCGCGTTGGACTCGTGAGTCGATCCTGCGCACGGCCATCGCCTTGGGACGGGAGGACATCGACAGCGTCATCAACGAGATGTACCGGCTCGGCATGATCAGCCCCGAGGTATCCCGGGGAGAGATCCGCGAGGCAGCCACGGAGATCCTCAGGATCGTCGAGCGGGCGAAGACGACGAACCGCGCGAGGATCGTCGAGGAGATCATCGCCGAGCTGCTCGACACGTTCTACACGTGGCCGATCAGCCTACCGCAGGAGCTCGTGTACTTCTTCCGGACCGCGGCGCTCATCGAGGGCGTGGCCTACCATTACGAGCCCAACTTCGATGGCCTCACCTTCATCCGCGGCGTCGTACTGAAGAATCAGGCAGAGCTGCTGCGCACGACCGGGCAGCAGCCGGCCCAGTTGGCGAAGAACTTCGTGGACGATGCCCAGAGCGCGATCCGCTCGGTTCGCGACCTCGTAGCCCGGGCGGAGCGCGAGGAGTTTCGGGTGCGCGTGCATCCGCGGGACATCCAGGGCCAGGAGCGCTTCCTCCACCTCCAGGCGCGACGGCTGCTTCTAAGCATATTCGCCAGTGCCACCGCGGTCATCACGTCCATCCTGTTCATCGCGCTCGGGAACTGGTGGCTGCTCGGAGCCGGCCTGCTGGCCGCGCTGGTCATGTTCGTGGTCGTCTTGCTCATTCCGACCCACCTGCTGGAGAACCCCCTGCGGCATGCCCGCGGCATCCGACCGAACGAAAGGCGCTGACATCGACAAGACGCTTTTCCTCGTCCGCCACGGCGAGACCGAGTGGAACGCTTCCCAGCGCATGCAGGGTCGTTGGAATTCCGATCTGAACGCCATGGGTAGGGACCAGGCCTCTTCGCACGGGCGACTCCTGGCCGGCCAGGGTCTCGAAGCCGTCTTCTCGTCGACACTCGATCGCGCCCGGCAAACCACCGAGATCATTACCCGCTGGGTGGACGCTCCGGTCATCTACGACGACCGGATCGTCGAGTGGGACTGCGGCGATTGGAGCGGCCACCTGCGATCTGAGGTCGAGACGCGCTGGGCGGAGGAGTACGCGGCGCTCCTTGCCGATCCGTTCAACTACCGCGGCCCCAACTGCGAGACGTTCCCCGACATGTTCGAGCGGGCCAGGCCGTTCGTAGACGAGGTGCTCGCTCGCGAGGAGCGCGTCGTCGCGATCGTCTCGCACGGTATGATCGGCAAGGTCATGGCGTCCATCCTCGTGGGCCTCTACGGTGATGACACGCTCGCGATCTTTCAGCCGAACGACGCCGTGTTCCGCATCCGCCTGGGACCGGACGGGCACGAGGTGCACCACTGGCGCGGTGGGGTGGGGCCGGTGGAGGGCTTCACGGTACGCGACGGGTGACGCCTGGCGTTCCGAGCCCTCCCCGCTAGGATTCCCACCCAGAGTCTCCGCGGCGAGGGCCGACGGGGATGACCGCTCCTCGCGTCCCGCCTCGGCATGCCCGACAGCTCGGCACAGTCTACGACCGCTGACCTGGCGAAGCGCTTCCGGGCCGGTCAGGTCGCCGCTCTGGCCCGCGCGATCTCCATCGCCGAAGACCAGCGCCCGGGGTTCGAGGAGCTCCTGCACGAGCTGCTGACCGCCGGGCCCACGGCTTCGCGTGTGGGCATGACGGGGCCGCCCGGGGCGGGGAAGTCGAGCCTGGTGGCGCATGTCGCCCACGCCTACCGAGCGCAGGAAGAGCGGGTCGGCATCGTCGCGGTGGACCCGACGTCTCCCTTCTCCGGCGGTGCGCTGCTGGGCGACCGCATCCGCATGAACGACCTGGCTACGGACGCGGGGATCTTCATCCGGTCGATGGCGACCAGGGGATCCCTCGGGGGACTGGCGGCGACCACGAAGGAAGTGCTCGACCTCGTGGACGCGTTCGGCTTCGAACGCGTTCTGGTGGAGACGGTGGGGGTGGGGCAGACGGAGCTCGAGATCACCGCTGCGGCCGACACGGTCGTCGTGGTCCTCGTCCCCGAGTCCGGGGACGCGGTCCAAGCGATGAAGGCGGGCCTCATGGAGATCGCGGACATCTTCGTGGTGAACAAAGCCGACCGTCCGGGAGCACCGCGGCTCGCGAAGGAAATCCGCCAAGCGCTTCATCTACGGGCGGGACACGGGGTCCAGGAGCCGAGCGGCCACCATGGCGTCGACCTGACGCAGGTGGCCCGCGACGCGCGTCCGACCTCGACACCCGCCGTCGACAGCGAAGGCTGGGACATTCCCGTCTTGGAGACGAACGCCTTGGACGGCACCGGTGTGGAGGCGCTCGTGGAGGCCCTGGGCAGGCACCGGGCCTGGCTCGACAGCTCCGGCGAGCTCGACGCGCGCCGCCGGGACCGCGCGCGGGGCCGTGTACGTGACGTCGTCGAACGCGAGATGAGGCGGGCCGCCTGGTCCTCGATGAAACTGCAAGCCGCACTCGACGAGGGAGTCGATCGCATCGCGACGGGCGCGGCGACCCCATATTCCGTTGCCCGAGAGCTGCTGGCCCAGCTGCTTCGTTGACCCTCTCTTCGGCCTCCGGCCATCTTTCGTGGTGCGGTGGGGTAGCAAGGCCCTAAAGGAGCCGCCAGCATGTCGACACTCGAGAGGGACGTTCTGAGTCGAGCCGAGCTCGACGCGCTGGTGCGCGAGCAGGAAGAGCAGCTCGCTGACCTCCGGTCGCGACTCGCCGAGTGGCAGCGAGCGTTCGACTCCAGCGAGAAGCGCGACGCAGCCTTCGCAACGGTTTCCGGCCGAGAGATCGAGCCGCTCTACACGCCGCTCGACCGCGCCGAGGCCGACGATGTCGACGCCCTCGGCTTGCCCGGTTTCTACCCTTTCACGCGTGGCCCCTACGCGTCGATGTACCGCACCCGACTGTGGACCATGCGTCAGTTCGCTGGTTTCGCCACGGCTGAAGAGACCAACGCGCGCTACAAGTATCTACTCGAGCAGGGCCAGACCGGCCTCTCGGTCGCCTTCGACTTCCCCACGCTGATGGGCTACGACGCCGATCACGCCCGCGCCCTCGGCGAGGTCGGCGTCTGCGGTGTCGCCGTGTCGTCGCTCGACGACATGGAGGCGCTCTTCCAGGACATCCCGCTCGATCGGGTCTCCGTCTCCATGACCATCAACGGCCCGGCGATCATCCTGTTCGCCTTCTACGTAGCGGCGGCGGAGAAACAGGGTCTGAGCGCTGACGTCCTCCGGGGCACCGTCCAGAACGACATCCTCAAGGAGTACCAGGCCCAGCACGCGTGGGTCTATCCGCCGGAGCCGGCTCTGCGCCTGATCGTGGACATGTTCGAGTGGTGTACGGAGCACGCGCCGAAGTACAACCCCATCTCGATTTCGGGCTACCACATTCGAGAGGCAGGAGCGACCGCCGCCGAGGAGTTGGCCTTCACGCTCCGCAACGGCTTCGAGTACGTCGAGCGGGGCATCGAGCGGGGGCTCGACGTGGACCTCTTCGCACCTCGGCTGTCCTTCTTCTTCGACGTGCATTCCGACTTCTTCGAGGAGATCGCCAAGCTGCGTGCGGCGCGTCGCATCTGGGCTCGCGGGATGCGCGAGAAGTACGGTGCGAAGAACCCGGAGTCGTGGCGACTGCGAACGCACGCCCAGACTGCCGGCGTGAGCCTCACCGCTCACCAGGCCGAGAACAACATCGTGCGTGTCGCCTACCAGGCCATGGCGGCCGCGCTGGGAGGCACTCAATCGCTGCACACGAACTCGATGGACGAGACGTTGGCGTTGCCGACGGAGAAAGCCGTCCGCATCGCACTCCGCACGCAACAGATCCTGGCTCACGAATCGGGTGTCCCGAACACCATCGACCCGCTGGCCGGCTCCTACTACGTCGAATCGCTCACCGACGATCTGGAGCGCGATGCCGAGGCGATCTTCGCCGAGATCGATTCCATTGGCGGCGTCGTCCACGGCATCGAACAGGGGTGGTTCCAGCAACGCATCGCCACTTCCGCGATGAGGCAACAGCGCGCCATCGAGTCCGGGGAGCGCGTCGTCGTCGGCGTGAACCGCTTCACGGACGGATCCGGGGCCATCGAGATCGAAACACTCACGATGGATCCCGAGGTGGAGCGACGGCAGGTCGAATACATGGCGAAGATGCGGGCCGCGCGGGACGACCAGGCGGTCGCTCGGACGCTGGCCGCTCTGACGGAAGCATGCCACGGCGACGGCAACCTCTTCCCGAAGATCCTGGACTGCGCGCGTGCATACTGCACGTTGTACGAGATCCGACACGGCATGGAGCAGGTGTTCGGATCGTACAAGGAGCCCGTCTCCTTCTGATCGTCCCAACACCGAGGCCAATGACCGACAGCCAACGCAGAGTCCGAGTCCTCGTAGCCAAGCCGGGGCTCGACGGCCACGACCGGGGCGCCAAGGTGATCGCAAGCGCGTTTCGGGACGCGGGGTTCGAGGTGATCTATACGGGGCTGCATCAGACCCCCGAGATGATCGTGAGCGCGGCCGTTCAGGAAGACGTGGACGTGGTGGCGATGTCGGTGCTTTCCGGCGCGCACATGACGCTCTTCCCTCGAGTGAAGGAGCTTCTGGACGAGGCAGGGGCGGACCACGTCCTGGTGACGGGAGGAGGCATCATCCCGGAGGCGGACATGGAAGCGCTCGAAGCCAGAGGGGTTGGGCGTCTGTTCGGACCGGGCACTCGGACCACAGACGCCATCGCGTACGTGAAGGAGTGGTTCGCTCAGCGGGAGACGGTGTGACGCGCCTCCGACCTCTCCACCGTTGACGCCTCCCGCGGCGAGCGGTGCCACCGGCCGACTGGGCGCACTGTCGAACGAGGTGAAGGCGGTGCGCGAGCGTCTACGCGCCGAGGGCGGACCCGAGCGCGTCGACGCCGTGCACGCCGCCGGCAAGCTCACGGCACGTGAGCGCGTCGGCCTACTCTTCGATCAGGACGAGCCCACGTTCGAACTGGGGCTACTCCTCGCGACATCCGGGGACGACGGCGACCGGACCGGGTCGGGAGTCGTGACGAGCCTCGGCCGCGTCGCAGGCCGTGAGGTGGTGGTGGTCGCGTTCGAGGGGGAGGGTGCCGACGGAGGGTGGCGTGTCGACACGGTCCAGAAGCTGCTCCGAGCCCAGGAAGCAGCGATGCGCTGCCGGATCCCGATCGTCTACCTGGTCGACTCCGGCGGATCGGGCGTGCCGATTCGGGGCCATGTCTTCCCGGGCCAGTACGGTGCGGGGCGCGCCCTGTACTACGCCGCGGTGATGCGACGCCACCTCGACGTCCCACAGTTCGCAGCCGTTCTGGGGCGCTGCGTGGGGAGCGCCGCCTACTTGTCCGCGCTCGCGGACGTGATCGTCATGGTGGAGGGCACCTCGTTCCTGGCGCTCGGGGACCCAGAGTTGGTGCGGGCAGCCACCGGACGGGACATCTCCGCCGAAGAGCTGGGTGGCGCCGGCGTGCATACCTCCGTGAGCGGTGTCGCCCACTACACGGCACAGGACGATCCCGAGTGCATCGAGCTGCTGCGCCGCGCCATCGCGGAGCTCCCCGGCTCCGGAGTCGCTGCCGCGTCGCGCGTGCCGACCCCGCCGGTGCGGCTCTCGTACGAGCTCTACGACCTCCTTCCCGACGATCCCCATCAGCCGTACGACGGTCGGGCCGCGCTCGAGTGCATCCTGGACGGGGACGCCATGGAGGAGTTCCAGCCGGAGCACGCGCCGGAAATCATCTGTGGTACGGCGTACGTAGAGGGCGTGCGCGTAGCCTTCGTCGCCAACGCCCAGGGACTTCTCCGCGTGCCGGACGGTGCCACGCGTTTCGGGGGCCTCCTCTACGCGGAGAGCGCCCGCAAGGCCCGGTACTTCGTCGAGTCCGTCGCCCACCTGGGCCTGCCGCTGCTTTTCGTCCAGGACGTGTCGGGCTTCATGATCGGCCCGGAGTCCGAGCACGTCGGCGTCTTGAGGGCAGGGGCGGAGCTTCTCGAGGCCATCGCCACGGTCGGGGTCCCCAAGCTCGTCGTCACCCTGAACCGGGCTGCGGGCGCGGGCTACTATGCCATGGCCGGGCAGGGCTTCGATCCCGACTTCACCATCGCGCTGCCGACGGCTCTCATCGGAGTGGGCAACGATCCGTCGACCCCCGAATCCCATCGACCCGAAGGCCCTTTGGACGCTCTGGCCGCGGCGCGGGAGGGCTTCACCGACGAGGTACTGCTGCCCGAGGAACTGCGCCCCGCGCTCGGACTTCTCTTGCACGCCGTATCCCGAAATCCTGGGCCGCACATCGGCGCCTTCCAACTCGGACGAGCGTAGGCGCCCATGCTCCTGGACCGAGACCGAAAAGCCGGGCAATACCTGGAGTGGAAGGTGCGTGCCTTCAGCGTGGCCGCGGTCTTTGCGCTGGCGGGGATCTACTTCGAGAGCCGTTGGATGACCGGAGCGGCGATCCTGATCCTGCTCGGCGGCCTGCTGATCCGATTCCTGCCGGGCGGCCCGCAGGAGCCCCCGGACGGCTACGTGCCCCAGGGCGACGAGGAGTAGCCGGGACCCATACCGCCATCGCGCGGTCCCGCCGCCGCCGAGAGCGTTCGGGGTGCCGGCCGATCCTGTTCGACTGCTCCAACACCACCTGGGCTACCCCGCCTTCAGGCCGGGCCAGGAGGAACTCGTGCGCGCCGTCCTGGACGGACGCGACGCGTTGGGCGTGCTCCCGACCGGAGGAGGAAAGAGCGTCTGCTATCAGATTCCCGCCCTGGCCCTGGGCGGGCTCACGCTCGTCGTCACGCCCCTCGTGTCACTGATGGAGGACCAGGTCGGCAGGGCCCAGGAGGCGGGCCTCGCGTCGGCGTATCTGAGCGCGACGCAGGACGCCGCCACGAAACGGGCCACCTTGGATGCCGCTCGACGAGGCCGGTTGGACATCCTCTTCGTGTCACCGGAGCGGCTGGATCTGGACGCCTTCATCAGCGTTCTGAAGGGCTGCGACGTTCGCCTTCTCGCCGTGGACGAAGCGCACTGCATCAGCGAGTGGGGTCACGACTTTCGCCCGGCCTTTCGCCGCATCGGCAGCGCGCGCGGCGTTCTGGACTGCCCGACGTTGGCGCTCACAGCGACGGCCACGCCGGCCGTGAGAGGCGACATCCTCGTGAGTCTCCGCCTGAGAGATCCGTTCATAGTGGTGCGCTCCTTCGATCGCCCGAATCTCTCCTGGTCGGTGGTCCCCGGCGGATCGCTTCGCCAGCGCGCCGCGTCCACCTACAGGCTCTTACGCCGCTCACCCGGCTGCGCCGTCGTGTACGCCCCCACTCGTCGGGCGGTCGAGCGCGTCAGGGACGCCTTGGCCGTCCGTGGCCTGGCTACCGAGGCCTACCACGCGGGACTCCCGGGTCACGAGCGCTCACGAGTCCAGGCCGCGTTCATGGAGGGGCGCTGCCGAGTCGTCGTAGCCACCAACGCGTTCGGCATGGGCATCGACAAGGCGGACGTCCGCACGGTCGTCCACGTTCACCTGCCCGGAACGCTCGAGTCTTACTACCAGGAGGCGGGCCGGGCGGGCCGGGACGGACAGGCGGCCGAGTGCGTGGCCTTTCATTCCAGGCAGGACCGGCGTCTCTCCCTGTTCTTCGTGGATCGCACCCACCCCCCGCCGCGCAGGCTGCGACGGACGCACCGAGAACTGCAGCGCGTGGCCGACCCCCGGGGCGTCGTGTGCATCGAAGGGCGCACCCACCCCGCGCTCGCCTCGCTCTTCGAGGAGTGGGCGGAGGGCACGGGGTCCGGCGCGCTCGCGGCCCTCGAGCGGCACGGGGCCGTGAGGGCCGTTCCTGCTCGCGGGCGCGGGGCTTCGGCCTCCGAGGGGGCCGAGGCCCGGGGAACCGCCGCCACGACTCCAGGGTCTCACACGGCACGACTCGGCGTGTTACACCGGCTGGACCTCGCCTCGGCGAGGAAGCTCCGGGGTCGCGCGCTCGGGAAGGTGGACGCGGTGCAGCGCTATGCTAGAGGTCGCGGGTGCCGTAGGAGAGCGCTCCTGGGGTATTTCGGGGAGGACGCCCCGGAGCGCTGTGGCAGCTGCGATCGTTGCGGCGCACCGCGTCTTTGTTGGAGAGTGTGATGGGCGGCCGGCTCGATGTCGGCGCCCTTACGTGAAGAGACTACAGGTCGATCCGCTGCGGTAGGCAGCCCGTGTCCAGTTGGGCCGGACACGACTGCACCGCACCCGCGGACCGCGTCCGGATGGTCGCCAGAGCTGCCTAGCCACCGTTGGTGGCGGGCAGGTCCGGGACGCACTCCGGGCCGGTGGGGAGGGCGGTCGGCACGACATTGGAGAACGCTTTTGAGGAGAGAGATCCTCGTAAGCGCGACGCACCAGGAAACATGGGTCGCGCTGTTGGAGGACAACGAGCTCGTCGAGGTGATGTTCGACCGGCCGGACCAGAACCGGCTCCTGGGCGACATCTTCTTGGGAAGGGTCGAGGCGGTGCTGCCGGGAATCCAGGCGGCGTTCGTCGACCTCGGGACGGAGAAGGCAGGCTTTCTGCACGTCTCCGACCTGAACTTCGACGACGGTGACTCGGACGACGACGACAACGGAAACGGGCGCGGCCGAGGCGGTCGCCGTTCGCGCAAGCTGCCGCCCATTCAAGACCACCTGAAGAAGGGCCAGACGCTCCTGGTGCAGGTGACCAAGGAGGCGATCGGCACCAAGGGCCCGCGCCTCACCGCCGAGGTCTCGCTGCCCGGGCGGTTCCTGGTCTACATGCCGCACTCGTCACGGGTGGGTGTGAGCCGCAAGATCGAAGGCCGCGACCAGCGGTCGAAGCTACGTAAGCTGGCGCAGGGCGTGCTTCCTCGAGACAGCGGCGGCATCATCGTTCGCACGGTGAGCGAAGAGGTCAATCAGGACACGCTGAAGAAGGAGTTCCAACGGCTGCATCAGCGCTGGAAGAAGATCCAGAAGGCCACCGAATCGAAGGGTGCTCCGGCCCTGGTGCATGGAGAGGCCAAGCTCATCAGCGGCGTCATCCGAGACCTCTTCAGCGACAAGTTCGACGCGCTGAGAGTCGACTCCAAGGCCATCTACGACGAGGTCGGCGACTACGTCAGCAACGTGGACCCGGACCTGCTCGACCGCGTCCACCTGCACGATGGGCCGGTGTCCCTCTTCGACAAGTACGGTGTCGAGGAGGAAATGCAGAAGGCCTTCCTGCGCACGGTACGACTGAAGTCCGGCGGACACATCGTCATCGAGCCCACCGAAGCGTTGGTGTCGATCGACGTGAACA
This sequence comes from Gemmatimonadota bacterium, assembly GCA_024638325.1. Lineage (GTDB taxonomy): Bacteria > Gemmatimonadota > Gemmatimonadetes > Longimicrobiales > Gaopeijiaceae > UBA2982. The sequence goes on from JAHEKM010000064.1 coordinate 16,508, forward strand.
CCGGCAAGTTCACGGGGAAGGGGAAGAAGGACCCCGAGCAGACGATCCTCAGGACCAACCTCGAGGCTGCCCGGGCGATCACCCGCCAGCTCCGACTCCGAGACGTGGGAGGAATCGTCGTCGTCGACTTCATCGACATGGAGTCGCAGGAGAACCGGGACAAGGTGCTGCGCGAGCTGAGGACGCATCTCGGCCGTGATCGCGCCCGCACAAAGGCCTTCGAGGTCTCGAGTCTCGGACTCGTCGAGATGACGCGGCAGCGCATCCGTCCTTCCCTCTTCAACGCCCTCACGCACGTGTGCACGTCGTGCGGCGGCATTGGGCGGGTCTACACCCCGGCCACGGTGGTGCGGCGCATCGAACGTAGCCTCGGCAGGGTGGCCGCCTCGAAGGAGGAGAAGCGGATCGTGGTCCGGGTCCA
>JAHEKM010000176.1 GCA_024638325.1 Gemmatimonadota bacterium
GCGTGCTGCGCGTTGGGCGACCTCGGCGGGAGTCAGGGCCCGCTGCCAGATGGTGACGTCGTCCACGTCCCCTTTGAACGGAAGCGTGCAGCCGCCGCGATAGGCGCCGACGTACAGGTCGTTGTGCGTCGGGAGGTTGTACTGGATCGGCTCACCCACCGGGTTGCCGGAACCAACCTCCACCCCGTCGATGTAGAGCCGCACATCCTGCTCGTCGTACGTCCCGACGACATGGTGCCAGGCTCCATCCCAAACGCTCGGCCCGGAGTCGGGAGACTCGTTGGTGGTGGCGCTCGGCGTGTGGACTCCGAAGAAGAAACCGCCCGTCGTGAACGTGAAGAGCTCATAGCCCGCATGACTACAGGAGTTGGCTCCCTTCATGATCATGTAGGCGAAGTTCCCGGGATAGGCCGGCGCCCGCATCCAGGCCTCGATCGTCAGGTTCGTGGGCTCGAGCGAGGCATCCTGCGGAACGAAGACCCAGTCCGCCCCTCCGGCCGGATCGAAGTTCAGCGCGTTGCCGAATTTGCCTGGAACCCAAGTCGGGTCGTTCGAGTCCGGCCCGGTCGTGTTGCCGAGACGTCCGTCGTTTCCGTTCCCGGACCCGTCGGCGGCCAGCTGCCCGAGGCCCTCATCGAACGACCAGCATGCGACTATGTCGGCGTCGCTGCAGAACGCGTCGAGCGCACCATCCTCGATGCGGAACTTGATGGGCAGAGTTCGCCCATCCTTGAGCGCGATGTACGCGTTCGTGTCGATGTTCTTGAGCTCTTTTCCGCTGCTCACCGGGTTGACGTCCGCGTGCCCCAGGGTCTGCGATCCGACGGAGACCACGATGCGGTAGAGCTCTTCGGTGTCGAGCGGGACGATGTCCGTATGCCAGTTCACGTGATAGTGCTCGTCCGCGAGGGAGACCGTGACCGCGTCGCCTCCTGGGCCTCCGGCCGACGTGTACACGAGCGGGTATCCCGCGGGCTGGGCGACGGCGCACGCCGTCCCATCGAGGAGGCATATGGTCACGACCGGGGACTGAGTGCCGTCGAAGCTGCCCGTGGGACTCGGGTCCGAGACCATGGGCGGGAGCCAGAAGAAGTGCTCGTTCCCGGCCTCGTGCACCGCGTCGGAGATGCTGAAGCCCGGACGTAGGGTCTCATCCGGCCCGATCGGATCTCGGCTCTCCGAGCACCCCTCGGCGATTCCTGCGGCGACCAGGATTCCGGCCGCCAAGGTGGTCAGTCTGCGCATCTGTCCTCCAGGGCTGTGCCCGGAACGCAGCCTGGGCCCGGCACCTCACATAGAGGTAGCGCAGACAGGCCGCAGGCTACGTCCGCGGGCGACTGAAGGACGCACTTTCCTCGGTTTCCGTGAGTCACCCGTGAGAACTCCGTGAGTTGGCGAAAGTCGTCGGAAGCTTTACACGACGAGTGCGGTCGCCACGTCTGGGGTACGGAGGTCATCCCCAAGACGCCGGAGAGGCGGATCCAGCTCGTGCGGCCTATCATGGTGGCGGCTCTTCTGATTCACGGAACCGGGAGTCCACTCATGCGACTTCGCCCCGCCGCGGCGGCCATCGTCTTGACCACAGTTGGATGCGGAGGGCCGAGCGGGGACCCGAGCGGTCCGGGAACCGTCACCGACGAGGTCCTGGCCCGCGCCGTCCCGGACGGAGACTGGCTCACGTACGGGGGCAGCTACGCCGAGGACCGGTTCAGCCCGCTAGACCAGATCACGCTCGACAATGTCGCCGAGCTCGGGCTCGTGTGGAGCTACGACTTCGAGCTGCGCGGAGGTGTCGAGACGACGCCGCTCGTATTGGACGGGGTGATCTACGCCACCGGTCCGTGGAGCGTGGTCCACGCGATCGACGCGCGCACCGGCCAGCGCTTGTGGCGCCACGATCCGGGAGTCCCGCGCCAGCGCGGCCGGCTCGCCTGCTGCGACGTGGTCAATCGGGGCGCCGCGCTCTACGAAGGGAAGGTGTTCGTCGGCACGATCGACGGCCGGCTCGTGGCGCTCGACGCCGAGACCGGCCGGGTCGAGTGGGAGACGCTCACGGTCGATCCGGATCTGGCCTATACGATCACCGGCGCCCCGCGCGTCGTCGAGGGGCTGGTCGTGATCGGGAACGGCGGCGCCGAGTACGGCGTGCGCGGCTACGTCAGCGCCTACGATGCCGACGACGGCGCCCTCGTGTGGCGCACCTACACGGTGCCCGGGAATCCGGCCGACGGGTTCGAGTCGGAGGCGCTCGCGCGCGCGGCGGAGACCTGGAACGGCGAGTGGTGGACGGCGGGCGGGGGCGGCACCGCATGGGACGCCATCATCTACGATCCCGAGCTCGAGCTCCTCTACATCGGGACGGGGAACGGCTCGCCCTGGTCTCGGCATTTGCGAAGCCCCGGGGGCGGCGACAACCTCTTCCTCGCTTCCGTGCTGGCCGTCCGACCGGCGACCGGGGAGTACGTCTGGCACTATCAGACCACGCCGGGCGACCACTGGGATTACACGGCGACGCAGCCCCTCATGCTGGCCGACCTCGAGTTCGATGGGGCGCTGCGCCGCGTGATCATGCAGGCGCCCAAGAACGGGTTCTTCTACGTGCTCGACGCCGAGACCGGCGAGTTCCTCTCGGGCCAGCCGTATGTGACGCTCAACTGGGCCGACGGGATCGACGTCGAGACGGGACGTCCGGTGGAGCGCTCCGAAGCCGTGTACGACACCGAGTACGCCCTCATCACGCCGATGACGCTCGGCGGCCACAACTTCCAGCCGATGGCGTTCCACCCCGAGACGGAGCTCGTGTACCTGCCCGTTCAAGAGGCATGGACCCGGCGCGCGTCCGACCCCGATTGGACATTTTCGGGGGTCGAGATCCGCGGAGACACGCTCGTTTCGGCCCCGTGGAACACGGCCACGCGCGGCGCGTCCGCCGGCCGCCCCGCCAGCGGCTCGTTGGTCGCCTGGGACCCGAAGGCGCAGGAGTCCCGCTGGCAGGTGCCGCTGGCCGGGTTCTGGAACGGCGGCGTCCTCGCCACGGGCGGCGGGCTCGTGTTCCATGGGGGTGGGGACGGCCGCTTCGTGGCGTATGACGCGGCGACCGGAGAGTCGCTCTGGGTCGCCGCGACCCGGATCGGGATCATCGGGAGCCCCGTCACCTATACGGTCGATGGCGTCCAGCACGTCACCGTGGCGGCCGGTTGGGGCGGCGCGACCGGGCGCAGCAGCTCTCCCTATGGCGAGGCAGCCGACTTCGACCAGAGGGGCCGCCTGTTCACGTTCGCGCTGGGCGGCTCCGCGGAGATGCCGATGCCGCGGCGAGAGCGCCCGCTCTATGTCCCCGAGCTCGAGCTCCCGACCGATGCGGCGGCGCTCCGCGAAGGGTACGAGCTCTATTCGCAGTACTGCGTCATCTGTCACGGGGGCGGCGGCGGATCGGAGGGCGGGATGCCCAACCTCCAACGGGCGACGCGCCTCACGCACGACAACTTCGAGGGGATCGTGCTCGAAGGGATGCGCGAGGAGGAAGGCATGCCGTCCTACCGTGGGTTGCTTTCCCCGGAAGAAGTGACGCTCATTCAGGCGTACGTCGTCTCTCGTGCGCGCGCGGCCGTGCGGGCCGCCGAAACCGCAGAAGAAGAGGACCCATCATGACGCTTCGCAGAACGCTGACCCTCGCCGCTCTCGGGACCGTATTCGTCGCACAGGGTGCGGCGGCGCAGGAGCGGGAGTACGTGAATCCCGCGACGGTGGCCGACGGCGGCCTCCCGTTCAGCGGCGCCGTCTGGGTCGGGGACATGCTCTACCTTTCGGGCACGATCGGCCTGCTGCCCGACCAGACCGTCCCCGACACGCCGCAGGAGGAGGCCCGGCTCGTGCTCGACAACGTCAAGTCGACGCTCGAGGCAGCCGGTCTCACCATGGACGACCTCGTCACGGTGCAGGTCTTCTGCTCCGACGTGTCCCACTACGCCGCGTTCAACGAGGTGTACCGGACCTACTTCACGGGCGAGTTCCCGGCGCGCGCCTTCATCGGGTCGGGCACGCTGCTGTTCAACGCGCGCTTCGAGGTCCAGGGGATCGCGTCGCGGCGGTAGCCGGACTCGGCGTTCCGAACCGTTTGGGGGGGCTCCATCAGCGATTCGTC